>NZ_JAKRFU010000020.1:0-93969 GCF_022347845.1 Pseudoalteromonas sp. McH1-42
AAAATTTTGCTATTTAGTTGTTCTAAATGAGAAATTTTTAACACAGTTAGCGTCATATTTGCTCCGTCAAATTGAACAGGTATTAAGTGAAATTGGTATTACACAGGGCGCAACTATAAAAGCCCCACACAGGGGGCTTTTACGGTATCTACAACGAATTAGTCTTCGTCGATGTTGGCTTCGTAGCCTTCTGCGTCAAGCAGGTTTTCAAGCTCGCTTTCATCAGACGCTTTAACACGGAACAACCAGCCGTCACCGTAAGGGTCGTTGTTTACTGATTCAGGAGAGTCTTCCAGCTCTTCGTTAACAGCAACAATCTCACCGCCGATTGGCGCGTAGATGTCAGAAGCTGCCTTTACAGACTCAGCAACCGCGCAGTCTTCACCAGCGTCAACTTCGTCACCTACGTCAGGCAGGTCTACGAATACCATGTCACCCAGAAGCTCCTGTGCATGCTCAGTGATACCTACTGTGTAAGTGCCGTCGCCTTCAGCGCGAACCCACTCGTGTGACGTTGCGTACTTTAACTCGCTAGGAATGTTGCTCATTTTTTTGTTCCTTTGGTCGATTTATGTGGGCCATCGCCCGTTATTCTTTAATGCTCTGTTCGTTACAGAACCGACTTACCATTGCGTACAAAGCAAGGTTTAACCACTTTAACGTCTACCAGCTTTTTGCGCATTTCAACCTGAGCTGTGTCACCCGTAGAGCGAGGTACACGGGCCAAAGCTACGCTAAAGCCTAACGTCGGCGAGAATGTACCAGAAGTGATAACACCTTCGCCACCTTCTACGATAACTTTAGAGCCGCCGCGCAGAACGCCTTTGCTCTCAAGTACCAGGCCAACCAGCTTATCAGTGCTCTTGTCTGCACGTTGCTGCTCGATCACCTTACGACCGATAAAGTCACGCTCTGCCGGCTCCCAGGCAATGGTCCATGCCATGTTAGCAGCCAGTGGAGAAACGCTTTCATCCATATCTGAGCCATAAAGGTTCATGCCTGCTTCTAAACGTAGCGTATCACGTGCACCTAGGCCAGCCGGACGGACGCCCGCATCTAATAATTTTTGCCACAGTTGCGCAGCATCATCGTTGTGTACAACGATTTCGTAGCCGTCTTCACCTGTGTAGCCCGTGGTCGCAATGAACAGCTCTTCGGCTTGTACACCAAAGAAAGGCTTCATGCCTTCTACTGCTGCATTTTGCGCATCGCTCAGAATGGTCGCTGTTTTTGCTTTGGCATTTGGACCCTGTACCGCAATCATCGCGTACTCTGGACGCTCAGTGATCGCCACATCAAAGTCAGCAGCAACACCGTTCATGTGCGCTAAGTCTTTTTCGCGTGTGGCAGAGTTTACAACCAGGCGGTATTCAGTTTCAGTGAAGAAGTAGATGATCAAATCATCAATCACGCCGCCCTGCTCGTTCAGCATGCCAGTGTAAAGTGCTTTACCCGCTACTTTGAGCTTTGCCACATCGTTAGCAACCAGCTTACGCAGGAACGCCTGTGCATCTGCGCCTTTCACATCAACGATTGTCATGTGAGATACGTCAAACATGCCTGCGTCTTCACGCACAGCGTTGTGCTCTTCGATTTGTGAGCCATAGTTGATTGGCATTTCCCAGCCGTGGAAATCGACCATTTTCGCGCCAGCTTCTAGATGCTTGGCATGCAGTACTGTTTTAGAAGTCATACTCTTTCTTCACTTATTGTCATCACACATCCGGCAAGGTCCAGATTGTGTTCACCAGCGCAACACTGGCGATTGGGGTTAATTTGGGGCGTGTTCGTCTGAATGAGCAAAACCTTGCTCAACCAGTCGAGCCTGCCACAGGCTCAAAGATTCCTGATTTGCAATCAGCTGATAGTGCTGCTGACCCTGCTGTACTAAAGTGGTCACAAACACATCGCCACTTTGTTTACCATAGCAGGCCAGTTCATCTGAAATTTGCAGACCCGGCGTCAGAGAAAAACTGTTCAGCACCGTCTCAAGCGCTGCCTGACCACTCAGTTGAGCAATCGCCAGGTCGCTGCGACGTACCAGTTCAATATCGTAGTCACTGTCATGTTTACTTACCAGCGCAGAAAGGGCCTGAGCAGCGCTTTCACTCAGCACAAAACGGTAGGCTGTTTCGCTGAAGTAGTACACGGCAAAAGACTGACCGCCAACCAACAGACCTTGTACACCCAGCCCGGGTGCCATCAGTTTATTGAGGTTCAGCCCCAATTCCTGATTAAGAAAAGGCGTGGTTTCAAATCCGCTGAAATCCAGTACAACCAGATCCTGTGGCGAAAAAAGGCGATTTTCCGCCGCCACCGTACCCTGACGGTGTTTAGCGAAGATGATTGGCGTGCTCATCATGCGACTATCCTGATGAAATTAAGATGGAGAAAAGTATAGGGATCCGCCTGCGCAACAACAAATTGTATTTATTTATCGTTTGATAAATAATATTAATGTATTTGGGTTTTATAAATTGATTTTATTAATATGAAAAACTTATCGATTGATGGCCTGCGCACCCTGGTGACTGTGGTTGAAGTGGGCGGTTTTGCCAAAGCAGGTGAGCTGCTGGGCCTCTCTCAGCCCGCTGTGAGTTTGCAGATCAAACGTCTTGAAGAACAACTGGGCTGTAAACTATTTAAAAAACAGGGTCAACGCCAGGTACTCAATCAGTATGGTGAGCTACTGCTGCCTCAGGCCAAGCAAATGCTGCAATTTAACGATGGGATCATTCAGCAATTTACCTCAGAGAGCGTCACCGGCCGGGTGCGTCTGGGGATCCCCAGTGAGTTTGCCGCGCGTATTCTGCCCGCCATTATCGGCGATTTTGTGTCTTTATATCCGGATGTCGCGCTGGAAGTGAAATCCCGACTTAGTAAACACTTACTATCTGTATCACGCCAGGATCAGTTCGATTTGGTCTTGGCGCTAAACGAAGACCTTAATTCGTCTAACTACCCGGTGTTTATGCAGGACCAGCTGGTGTGGGTGGGCGACCTGTCTTTGGCACAACAACAAACTGTCACTTTGGTGACAGCGCCGGAAGGCTGCATTTATCGTCGCCGTGCCATCGAAGCATTACAACAGGCCGGGCTGCAATACCGCATTGTATATAGTAATGCGGATTTAACCGGCCTGACGGCAGCCCTCAAAGAAGGTCTGGGCATTACGGTACTGGCCAAAAGCACCGTGCCGGCTACGCTCAGTTACCAGGCGCAAACGTCCTTTTTGCCAGAGCTGGGTCAGATTGGTATCAGCCTGGTTAAAAACACCCAGGAGTCTGCGCACGCGGTGAATAAGCTGGCCGAGTTTATTGCACTGCGCTTGGGGTAAGCACTGCTTTTGAGATCCGCTCATAGTGTATCGAGGCGCTGCCTGTTCGTAGTTCCCGCATCAAGTGCGGGATGACAGAAAGTGGTGCGAGGTGATCGGCAGTCAATGCTGGGGTGGCGTTTTGCAACCCCATTGTGTGGCTTTAAACAGATCTGGCTTTGTATTAATGCAACTCGATATCCCGGACAGAGAGCCGGGAACTACTTGAAGCTGACCGAAGGGTTCTCGCCCCTGACGGCCACTTATTTATATTTCGGGAAAAAGTGTAATGCCAGACCATTATTACCATACATACCAGTCTCTGTCGTAGAGATAGGCTCAAACATAAAATCGTTGCCCAAATAAAAGTAAATGCTCTTGCCCCATCTGGTTTTTATCTGCTCTTGACCTGCAGCACAAGTCACTACACTAGAGCATGTTTTGGGATCATAGGTCTTCAGCAACAGGTTAGACGTGTTATAGTGCCAGTATAAAGACAACGCTTCGCTGTAATTTCGGCTCTCTTTTACCGCTGCATCAAGCTTTTTATCTCCCTTACGCGTATACTTATCTTTAGGTACAACATGCCTATACTTTTCTGGCTTTTTGCATTCCAGTCTCTGTTTAACAAATTCCTGTGTGGCGCTGTTCAGATGACGCCTGTGAATAAAAAAGACCTGGATATTGCGCTCGTCGCCGGATAGCTTTTTCTTGAAAAACAAAATACTGTCAAACTTATCGCTTCCAATATCAAAGCTGCGTGTGCCTTTCGTTGAGGGCGTGATCACAGAAAAGAAAGCGTAAGACGGATAATTTTTCTCAAGCTGTGCCTGAAACTCATAGAGATGCTTCCCGTTCGATTTCATTTTGCCAAAATTAATGTGTGTCGCAACGTAATCCCGGATATTTTGATTGATATTCGCTTCACAGACTTGCTGGATCCGCAAGCTGGTCTTTTCACTCAGAGCCTGTATGCCTTTGTTTGCATAACGCAATTCATCATAAACCACTGACGGCAGTATCAGTGAATCACGATATTTCAGGTCATATATGGTGTTTGTACTGCCCATGAAGTCCAGTGTGTCGTCAAGGTATTGCCTTATCAGCAGGTTCCGCTCACGACACTTCATGTCTGAGTGGATCACACTCTGCATGTTTTCATACAGTACCCGGCCGATTCTGATAAAAGCGCCGAGATTGGTAAAAAACTGCAGGAAAAACAGATTCATTGCAAATTCTTCATGCCTGGTAATGGTGCCATGGCACTCAATCAGAGGCTCAATGACTTCATGCATGAGGTCTTTGGTATAGTTCTTTTTCTCAACGAGCGGGTAAAGTAAATTAGAGACTACCCCCAGGTTTCTTGCGATTTCTATTTTGTTTAGTAAATCCTGACAGGCTGTCTGACTTTTGTCTTCCAAATTATTAAACTTGTATAGATCTCTGCTGATGCTGTGGATCCCCCGCATCAGGTCATTAAACCGCAGAACTTCCTGATAAGTATGATAGTTGGCAATTAACTGTACCAGTTTCTGCTGATTTTTGAGCATAGCAAAGTGGAGATCATCCAGCTTATTCAGCGCCTCACTCAGCTTTTCGCTTTCCGTTACTTCGTTGTCAAAGATACTCGAAAACAAAAAGCTAAATAACACGGCTCCCCCCATACCAAAACCATATCTCAGACGATTTTTAGGCAAAGCTTTGCTATATTCCTGCGCTCCTTCCAATATGGGAAGCATTGTGTTCTTTGAACGCACCCCGGTATAGGTGCCCACTGCGGCTCTGACCAGACCATCCACCAGTTTTTGCTGGTTTTCTTCTACTTTGGTTTTTGTCTCTGACATATCTACTCCTGGACTACTTAGTTCCGCGATACTGTTTACTTCGATCCTAGCTACTCTGACGTATTGCAATACACATCAAGATAGGTAATGGATTAACTTGTTGATATTATTAACTAACCCACACCAAAAAGATATTTCACTTGCTTACATGCCTCTTTTGCATATCACAGTAAAAAATGACAGGTGGTAAGTTCGGAGATTGGTGGGTTATGGTGCCTGCGAGTTGCCTGTCTATGGTTCCCGTATAAAGTGCGGAATGACGGGTGTTGGGTTTGATGAGTTATGCTTAATGCTCGCTCCAGTCGCCTGTTGGTAGTTTCCGCATCAAGTGCGGGATGACTGGGGTTGGGTTTGATGAATTATGCTTAATGCTTGTCCCAGTCGCCTGTTGGTAGTTTCCGCATCAAGTGCGGGATGGCTGAGAATGAACACGAGCTAACGCGTGTTGAGCTTGATAACCGGGTAATGAATCTGCCGATTTGAAAGGGCCACTGCTTTGCACACAGTAGCCCTTAGGCACCTGCTATTCGCCGATGGCCTGTTGTACAAATAAATCTTTAATGGGGCCGAGGTTATCTACTACATTCAGACCCACACCACGGACTAACTTTTTCAGCGGGTGACTGCCGCTGAACAGCTCCTTTAACCCCTGCATCATCGCAATGTGCTTTTGTGCATCGAGTTTGCGGCTGCGCTCATACTCACGCAGTGTTCGGTGAGAGGCAAACTCCTCACTGTCTTCGCTGATTGCTTTGATCAGATGCGCCGCATCTTTAAGGCCCAAATTCATGCCCAATCCGGCAAGTGGGTGGATGGTATGTGCCGCATCGCCCATTAACACCACTTTACCCGTCAACCACTGCTGTGCGTAACGCATCGTTAGTGGAAATACTGCGCGCTCGCCCTGAACGCTGCACAAGCCACACTGGAGGTCACTGGCCGCACTCAATGCTTTGTTAAAGCTTTGCTCGTCCATCTCCATTAATTCGCGGGCATGGTCAGGTGCAGTTGACCAGACGATTGACTGGGTATGCGGATCAGATAAAGGCAACAGTGCCAGCGGGCCTTCCGACAGGAACACTTGCCGCGCAGTGGCATCGTGAGGCTGCTCGGTTTTGATGGTCGCGACAATGGCATGATGGTCGTAATCCCAAAAGCTGATCGGCAACTTAAACTGACTACGTACTCCTGAGTTTGCCCCATCTGCTGCAACCAGCAATTTGGCCATTACCGGCATCCCCTGTTCGAGCGTGATCAGCACGTCGCTGTCGGTCTGGTGGATAGACTGGTAACGGCTGTCAAACATCAAACTTGCCTGACTGTGCTGCTGCAAAGCCTGATATAAAGCATAGCGAATCGCATCGTTCTCAATGATATGACCCAGTTCAGGTAAAGCCAGTTGCTGTGCATTAAACTGAATACGGCCAAAGCTATCGGCATCGCACACCGACATTTTACGATAAGCCGTAGCACGCTGCGCTTTGATGGCGTCCCATACACCCAACGATTCAAACAAACTCTGACTGGCTAAACTAATGGCACTGACCCGCGCGGCATACGCCTCATTGAGTGGCTGCGGCTCAGGACCGGCATCCAGCACCATCACCGAGACATTGTGCTTTGCCAGGCCCAGCGCCAGCGCCAGACCAACACACCCACCACCGACTATGCACACTTGTACTTGTTGCATGATTATTCCTTACAGGGTTCGTCCCATGAGTTGTCGCGCCAGTGGCGCTTTCAGTTGTGAGAACAGGCTCATCGACAACAGACCGCAACTGCGTCCCAATGCCAACATACGAGAATCATTAGAGAACAGCCTGACCAGTGCATCGGTTAGCGTCATAACACGGTGGATATCTGACTCGCGCGCGATTTTATAGCCGTGCGTAAAGCTATGACTGCCCCACTGCTGTCGGTCAGTCTTTTGCAGTTGCTCAGCCAGCGCCTGAATATCACGCAGCCCCAGATTAAAGCCTTGTCCGGCAATCGGGTGAATGGCATGTGCGGCGTTCCCTATAAGTACGCAGCGATGATGCACCAGCTGCTCTACCCGCCCCAGTACCAGCGGATAACTGGTTCGTCTGCCAACCCGTTCAAACATCCCGGCACGATAGCCAAAGGCCGCTTGCAAACGAGTCAAAAATTCAGACTCTTCGCACTCGCTTAAAGACGCCAGTGCCTGCTCAGGCATACACCACACCAGAGAGTAGCGATTGCTGCTCATGGGCAACAGCGCCATCGGGCCATGCTCTGTGAAACGCTCAAACGCCTGACCTTGATGCTTGTCGCTGATCTGTACGTTAGCAATCAGGGCACCTTGTGTGTATGCGACACTGTCAAAGCCAATATTCAGCTTGCTGCGAGTCGGCGATTGCGCACCATCGGCCACAACCAGTAACTTACCCGACAGGCTCTCGCCACTGTCTAGCAACACCTCGACCTGCGCCTGTTGCTGCGTCAGCTTGGCTATCTTAGCAGGGCAATACAGTGCTATATCCAGCTTGCTGAGCTGCTGATGCAGATAAGCGCCATAAGGGTTGACCTCAACCACATAGCCCAGCGCATCAACGGCAAACTCATCATGGGTAATTGTGGCTTTGCCAAAATGACCCCGATCTGACACATGTACCTGAGTGATAGGCTCAGCAAAATCCCAGTTTGGATCAAACAAGCCTAAAGCACGCAAATAAGATACCGATTGCTCGGCCAATGCCAGGCTACGGTCGTCAAAGCTGGGATGATGTGCAGTTTTAGGTTCAAATGCTTCAATAACCGCTATCCGGCTATCGGGTTGCTGTTTTTTTATCGTGACGGCGGCCGTAGCACCTGCCATGCCGCCCCCCACGATTAACACATCAAAGTGTTGCAAGTCTTGCTCCTGCTTATCGTTATTCGCCTGAACGCATTAAAGCTTCTATCTCAGCAATGGTTTTAGGCACCGCTGCGGTGAGGTTTTCAAAGCCATCCGGGGTGACCAGTAGATCATCTTCAATTCGCACTCCAATCCCTTTAAATTGCTCCGGCACTTCGGCATCTTCATCAAAGTACAGGCCTGGCTCTATGGTCAGTACCATGCCAGGTTCAAATGGTCTGTCGGCTTCATCCAGTTTGTATTCACCAACATCGTGCACATCCAGTCCCAGCCAGTGGCCAAGACCATGCATGTAGAACGCTTTACAAGCCTGTTTATCGAGTAACTCGTCCACTTCACCGGCGAGAATACCCAAATAAATCAACCCTTCGGTCATCACTCGCATGGCCGCTTCATTGGCTTTGACCAAAGTGCCACCCGGCTTAACCTGCTCAAAAGCCGCCAGTTGTGAGGCCAGGACTAATTCGTACACCGCTTTTTGTGGCGCACTAAAGCGGCCACTTACCGGGAAGGTACGGGTAATGTCGGCAGCATACCCTTCAAGCTCACAGCCGGAGTCGATCAGGATCAAATCTCCGTCGGTTAGTTCATCGCAGTTGTCGGTATAGTGCAAAATATTGGCGTTGTTACCCGAGCCCACGATGGTGCCATAGGCCGGGTGCCGGGCCCCATTCATGGCATAATGATGGTGGATTTCAGCTTCCAGCTGGAACTCGGTGGCACCGGGTTTAGCAAATTGCATGGCACGCTTGTGTGCATGCGCACTGATCTCGCCCGCTTTGCGCATCACTGCTATTTCAGCGTCTGACTTAAACAGTCGCATTTCATGCAGCAATGGCCGCACATCTTTGATGATTTCTGGTGCCCGGTAGCCTTTTTTCGGTGCGCTGCGCAATGTGCCAAGCAAGGCCCAGATCTTATCGTCAAACGCTGTGTATGTGCCCTGACCGTAATACAGTGCCTTACGACCATTCACCAACCCCAGCAGCTCGTCGTCCAGCTCACTCAATGGAAAAGTCTGGTCCAGCTCAAGCGCTGCTTTGGCTTTTTCATGGCCCATACGTCGACCATGCCAAATCTCCGCCAGCTTATCTTTGTTACGACAAAACAGTGTCTGTTGTGTTGCGCCGTCTTTGTCTTTGCTCAGAACCAGTACCGCGTCCGGTTCTTTAAACCCGGTCAGGTAGAAAAAGTCGCTGTCCTGACGAAACGGATATTCAGTATCGCGGCTGCGGGTCAGCTCAACGGCGGCGGGGATCACCGCCACGGCGTTGTTATCCATCTGCGCCAGCAACTGAGTGCGGCGCATTACAAATTCCAAATTGGCTATCATCATAATTAATGCACTGTTTTAGAGGTCGATGAAGCGGCGTCTTTACCAAGCTCAGCAAAACACAGCAGTGCCGATACACGGATGTATTCAATCACTTCATGCAGCGCCTGTTTGTCTTCTTCACTTTCATCGAAATGAGTATCTAACTTAGTGATCTCGCTAAAGTCACCAATCACTTCCTTTACGTCAGCCGAAAACTTACCATAGTCTTTTTGCTTAAGGCCAAAGCCGAGCAAGAACCCGGACACCCAGGCTACCAGTGCATTGGCCTGATCGCTCAGGCTTTCTTCTAGTGGTAAATACAGTTCGAAGTGGTGCTCTGGATCATTAAAATGCGCAACCACCAGCTTATACAACTCGGCAAAAAATTCTTTTAATGGCGCGGCAAACTTCTGACCATCGTTAAAGACATCGCTCAGCAGCCCAAGGTATTCCTGCTCTTCGATATTCAGGCCACATGCTAGTAGTCCGCTGATGGTACCGTGCACTTCAGCCGGGGCAATGTAGATATCGTGTTGTTCCAGCAGTAGCTGCGCTTGCTGATAATCTCTAAATTCACTCATGGATATTGTTCTCGTTTGCTTTCGTCTGCTTAGTTAATGCTACCACCCGAAGTATAGCAACAGCAACGACTTGTCTGTTTGTGTACAAATAATCTGCGCACTTTTTTGCCCTGCTCAGATGGCAATCAAAAAGTGCATAAATCACAGCCAGTCGAACGACTTTTTGCAGATATTTACGGATAAAGGTTTCTAGATGCGGCTGGGTCTTATATACTGAAATCGTTCCCTAGCACGTCGGACAGTGGATGATGTCCCTGAGCCGATAACTTTTTCTTAGGAACGCAGTTTGCTTACTATTGCGCAGGCTCGGCAGGTACCGAGAAGCCTACGGTAGGCTGTTGCTTTCCGCCTTGAACCTTAGGGTTCAAGGACTGACATCTGCATCCGCGTTGCCGGGGACACCTTTCCCACTTTCATTGTCTAATCAGATACAGAAACTCCGAATAATTCAGCTCTAGCTTACTCAGTGCTAACCACCCAGCATGATGACGATTTGGTTTCCATATTCAACTGAGATATTAATACCAATTTCACTTAATACTTGGTCTATTTGAAGGAGCAAATAGGACGCTAACAGCGTTAAAAATTTCTCATTTAGAACAACTAAATAGCAAAATTTTTGCCTCGCCTATAGGGATGTAGGTGCCTCAGCGATAGCAGGACGCGGGAGCGGTGTTATCGAGCCTATTTTCTCGCCTCAAAATAGATCACTTAATTAAGCAAATTGGTATAATTTTGCTAAGTGCTTTTTGATAGACACAAAAAAACGCCTCAAGAGGCGTTTTTAACTGAATCGCTAAACCGTCACGTTACTGCGACAATTTGCGTTTGGCAGGCTGCGCGTAAATAGACAGCACCAGTTGACGTAACTCTTCCGGCACCTGCTCCAGCGCATTCGTAAAATGGTTTTTATCCTGCTCACTGCTTTGGCTTTCGTCGCCCGCAGCCAGATAGTTACTGGAATGCAGATAGTAGTTGCTGACAATCTGCTGATCGATAATTTCAGCAAGCTGCTCCGGTGTTTCAAAGTCATCATCAATGGGCGTACCAAATGCCACGTGTACATGGCCTTTGTCACTGCTAAATCCTTCGATGATGCTGTTAATGTCTTCACCTTCAGCTTTAACATATTCCCCAAACTGCTGTTTATGATACAGCTCACGCGCTTTTGACACGGCGCATGGCTCGTACTGATAGGAAATCGATACCGGTACAATCTTAAGCTGGCGCACATATTCAGCAAACGGCAGTTTTAGCTTGCGCCCTTGTAGTTGCAGCATCTTCAGCAACGCCGGATCGGTAAAGTCGACACCATCTTTAGCGCGGCCCTCTTTTTGTGCAATCCAGATTGAATTACCCTCAGTCAGTGAATCATAAATATAAGCCGACAGCTGAGACAAAGCGCGTAACATTTCTTTTGGCGCTTTGGCAGAGCGCTTAACAATAAAACTCTTATTTAAGCGCATTAACTCAGTGATGTAAGGGACCTGAAGCAGGTTATCACCAATGGCGATACGCACTGTTTTCATTTTTTGCTGATGCAAACCCCAGTTAACCAGGGCCGGGTCCAGGACAATGTCTCTGTGATTAGAGATAAACAGATAAGCCCCCTGGCCATCAAGCTGATCTAGCCCTGAATAGGTCACCTTGCTGGTGGTGCGCTCAATCAGCATCGCCAGATACCCGGCTACCTCATCCTGAACCGCATCGACATTGTTCACAGACTGCCACTTTTTCTTCAACCGGCTGCGCACTAGTGGCCGGGATATCAGCGCCCATCCTGCCAGCCATTTGGGCAAGTTATGCTCCGCAATCACATCAATAAACTGATCATCGTCCAACAAACGCTGCAAAGCTGCGGGGACTTCATCGTCATTGTAAGGTCTGATATCTGCGTATTTATCCACTAAACTACTCTTTTATTATTGGTGGTTGTCATCAAAACGTCTTATTCTATCGTGTGCCCGGATCGGAAGCTAAGAATATCAAGTCTGACCAGAAGTCCTAGCACGACGCGCTGCCTGATGTCGGCGCACGTTTACTACGCCGAAACCTGTGTTGGTGCAAAGCGTTGCTTAATTCCCATCAGCATCAACCTGATCATTAACAAAGCCAATACCACACCACTGGCCAACGTCAGCCAACCAGGTAAGACTTCATGGTCGTGCCCCATCATTGGAGCAACGGTAAAGCCAAACTGAGCAACCAACCAGTCGGTCAAGAACCCGAATACAATCGCCACCCCGATGACAGCCCCCAGATAAGCAAATACAGCACGACGTCCCAGCTCTTTAGCGACCACCCCTATGGTGGCAACATTGGTGGCCGGCCCGGCCAGCATAAATACCAGCACAGCACCCGGAGATACGCCCGCCAGTAGCAACCCGGCAGCAATCGGCGTCGACGCTGTGGCGCATATGTACATCGGAATGCTGACCAGAATAACCACTATCATGGCCAGGATCCCATTGCCCCACTGAGCCAAAAAGGCTTCGGGAACATAGGTTTGCACTAAAGCCGCAAAGAATAGACCAATCAGTAGCCATTGCATAGTATCTGCGAGTAATTTGTTACAACTAAATTGCACAGCAGAAACCAGTTTTTGCCACAGCCCCGGCTTAGGCTCAGCTGCCGTACAACAGGAAGCCACAGGCTCTGCCTTGTTGTGTGAAGGCTCACTATCACAACAGCCTTTTTCAGACTCTGGTTCAGTCTTATTTTGACCAGCGCAACAACTTGCAGATTGCGTTGCAACCGGAGTGTGCTCACTGGCGCAGCAACTACTTTTTTCAGGCTGGACTTTTTTTACCGAGCTGCCACAACAGCCCCCCGCTGAGTTGCTCGCCGCATTTTGCGGCGTTTTGCCTTCATCTTTGCCAACCAGTACACCGGCCGTAATGGCACTGGCGACGGCCGCAATGGGCCGTATCACAGCCATGAATGGACCCAACAGTGCATAGGACACAGAGATAGAATCCACCCCGGTTTCGGGTGTCGACACTAAAAAGGCCGTGGTAGCACTTTTTGACCCGCCTGCACGTCTGAGCCCAATCGCAGCCGGAATAACACCACAAGAACACAGCGGCATGGGTGCCCCAATCAAGGCGGCTTTTATGGTGGTCCAGAGCCCTTCTTTGCCCAGGTGCTTTTGTAAAAAGTCTTTGGGAATAAATACATTAAGCAACCCGGCAAGTAACAGGCCCAGCATCAGCCAGGGTGCCGAAACCAAAAAGAGTTGCCAAAAATTACTAAGCAGAGCCATCTATATCCTCCAACGCAGTCAAAATAGAACAATCATCAGCGCTTTCCTCACCACCACAACATCGCTCAGCGAGCACACTCAAAGAACGCTCAAACTTCACCAGTTCTTCAATCCTTTGCCGGGTTTGTGCCAGTTTTTGCACAGTGAGTGATTTAACCTCTTCACAGCTGTGATTATGTTTATCAATTTTAATGGCCAGCAACTCCTGAATATCTTTGAGACTGAAGCCCACAGTTTTGGCTCGTACGATAAAGCGCATCTGTTCAACCGCGCTGTCATCATACAACCGATAGCCCGCCGAGCTGCGTGTACGCGCTTGCAACAGACCCTGGCGTTCATAATAACGCAGTGTGTCGGTAGACACATTCAATTGTTTTGCAATATGGCCAATCTTATACATCGTCAGTTTTGCCGTCCTTATGAATCTACTTAGAGTATAAACCTTGGAGTTGAGTTCAAGGTCAAGTGCAAAGATAAACTAACCATAAAAATGATACACTCACACCATCTGTTAGTAAGGAATATTTGCCCCATGAATATTGTAGTTTTAGATGCCGCCACATTAGCGGGCGTCAGCCTGGATCCTCTGAGAAAACACGGTACCGTCACCGAGTACCAAACCACGTCACCCAACCAGCTACTATCCCGCCTTAACGGTGCAGATGTGGTAGTGACGAACAAAGTCGTGCTCAATGCCGACACACTGAGTAAGCTGCCTGATCTCAAATTGATCTGTGTGGCCGCAACCGGCACCAACAATATCGATCTGGAAGCCGCGCGTAGTCACAATATCGCCGTAACTAATGTCGCTGGTTACTCCACTCCCTCTGTGGTCCTTCACACCTTTACGCTGCTCGGCAACTTAATGAGCAATATTCACCGGTATGCACAAGATTGTGCGAATGACGCCTGGCAACAGAGTGACATATTTTGTCGTCTGGACTACCCCATACACGACTTGTCGGGCAAACGTTTTGTGATCGTCGGGTATGGTAATCTTGGCCAGGCCGTGGCAAAGGTTGCCGCCGCTTTTGGTGCCGAGGTTATTATCGCAGAGCGCCCCGGACAAGAGGTGATACGTGACTCACGCGTTGCATTTGAAGAAGCACTGCGAAACGCAGATATTGTCTCAGTCCACTGCCCTTTGACAGACACCACCCGAGATTTATTTGACGCCAGTACACTGGCCTTACTCCCGACTCACGCCATTTTATTGAATACCGCGCGAGGCGGCATTGTCAATGAGCAGGCACTGGCAGATGCATTAGCCCAGAAGCAGCTTGGCGGTGCAGGCGTTGATGTACTCAGTGTCGAGCCTGCAACAGCGACAAACCCGCTGGTGCAGTACAAAGGCGATAACTTATTACTGACCCCTCACACCGCCTGGGCCAGTCAGGAGTCTATCACCCGTCTGATTGACGGTATTGCCGCGAATATCACCAGCTTTTTACAAGGAAGTGAGCGCAATCGCCTGGTGTAAACAGGTCGCTTCTGGTGTTTACGCTCAACAACGAGTCAGCTCAACGCCATTGAGCGCTTGATCCATCCAGCTAAGCACCATCATCCCCGGCTTCCGAGCCGGGAACTATTCACGTACAACGGGTAAGTAGCCGCCCAGCAACAAATCATCCGAAGCGATATCCGGTAACGAGTAGTAATGACATCTGGCGCGAAATCGTAAGTTGTTATTTTTTTAACTAACTATTAGTTTTTTTATTCAAAACTTAGTCCTTTTAAATAACAGCCATTTCACTTAAAATAGTAACCGTTTGATTTTTAAGAAATTAAAAACTGGCAAACTCTTTGCAGACTACACTTCAAAGAAAACAAAGACGGCTAAGCCTGGGATATAAAAGATGAAAAAACTACTACTTGCAACTGCGCTATTAAGTTCAACCGTACTGACAGGCTGTGTAGTCGCGGTCACGGATGGTGAAGTTAACGGCAGCCACTATGGCTGGAAAAAAGAGCAAAAACAAAATCGCGAGAAAATCAGCCAACTTAAAATGGGCACTGAATATCAAAGTGTACTGAACAAGCTTGGTACACCTGACTTCACAGATATGCTGTCCAAGGGAGATACTGTCTATCAGGTACTGTATTTCGCAACCAACAGTAAACATTCAGATGGCGTTGTCACCAAAGATGAGTGCACCCCTCTACTGTTTAAAGACAGCAAACTCGTTGGATTTGGTGACACGGCCCTGGCGCAACTGCTGTAGCCAGCACAACTGACCCGGTTCAGTGCAACTCAACACTGGACCTTCACACCACACTCAACACCGCTTTTTGTTGCCGTTCGCGTGCATCATTCAGGGCTGTAGCAGCCAAGTCCAGCGGATCCCGGTGTGCTCGGGCAAAATCGGCTTTGGTATAGCAAATGCCCGCACTCACTGTCACATGGGCACAAGTCGGAGATTCAGGATGCCGAATAGCTAAGGCTGCAACCGCCATATGAATAGCCTCGGCCACTTCCTGAGCTTCAACTTCACTGATATCACGCAGCAACGCCACAAAACGTCCGCCATCATAGCGCGCCGTAAAGCCATCCATATTATTAATAATACCCGCCACTACCTGGGCAATTTTATATAGACACTCATCGCCTCGGGCATGGCCGAATAACTTGTTATAACGCTCAAAATGATCAACACCCAATACAAACACGGCCAGTGGCCGAACCCCCGAAGCGCATTGCCGCCAGAACATTGCCAAAGTTTTATCCAGTGCCCGTCGGTTGGGTAATGATGTCATGCCATCTATCAAAGCTTGTTGACTGAGCTGGTCACTGCGCTGCTTTATACCCAGGTGAATTTTTACCCGCGCCTTAACAATATTGGGGTTAAACGGCTTGGTAATGTAGTCGACCGCGCCCTGTTGCAAGCTCTGTGCTTCATCCAAAAAGCTGGCGCTTGCGGAGATCACTATCACAGGCAATTGCACTGTTTCGGGGTTTGCCTTTAACGTTTGCAAGAACGCCTCAGCCTCTTCACCAAGCTGCTGATTGTCCATGATGATGAGGTCAATACGGGTGCCTTGCAGCTGTGTCAACGCCTGTTCTGGTGACGAACTCAACGTCACCAGATAGGTTTCTTCCAGGGTGTTCTGTAACACCACCCGGTTGAGCGGGTCCGGGTCTAAGACTAAAATATGAGCCGATTTGTGCATTTTCTTATCCTTTTAGCCAAAACGAAATAAAACACAAAGTTTGTTCTACAGCTGCCAGCAACTGTGCTTGATCACACGGTAATTGATCTGATACATCTTCATCCACTTGCTTCGCGGCGGCCTCACATATTCGTGCCTGAGCCGCTAATCGATGTAATCCTAACCCTGCTGCTGACCCTTTTATGGTGTGAGCCAGGCTAAATAACTCGGATGCACTCAGCGTTTGTTGTAAAGATACGATGTACTCTTCACCAAGCTTAGCAAACTTTTCCAACATGGCGCGCACCAGCGCTTCATTGCCCATCATTTGCGTCAGCGCAAACGAACTATCTAATATCAAGTCGTTGCTGGGCACATACTCCTGAAGCGCAGCACACAGATCAACCGGGGCCACAGGCTTAACTAAAAAACCGTTTAACCCGGTCGCCATAGCCTGCTGCTTTTCCTGCTCATGAGCATTGGCGGTTAGTGCAATAATGGGCAAGCTTTGTCGATCAAACTGACTACGTAATTGTCGGCTAGCTTCATAGCCATCAATGTTAGGCATGTACAAATCCATCAGCACCACATCCGGGCGCAGCTTCTGACAAATAGCAACGATATTTTCAGCACTACTTAGTGCAACCACCGTGGCACCGCGCTGCTCCAGTACCGTCCTGCTGATATCCAGATTAACCGGGTTATCGTCCACCACAATACACAGCAAAGGCGATAAGATGCAGGTATTCGGTAACGCCGCTTTTGGGACTTCTAAAGTGCAGGTACTCAGGCTCTGGTAAAACACCGGCTGAGCTAACCTGATCGCCTCAGAATCAGCGGGTAACAGCTGTGAAAATGCGGCTGTGTCAGGCACCAACCACTGTGCGTCCAACGCTGGTTCCGACTGACTCAGAGCACGAACATGGGCAGGTTCGTTAGACGCCAGGTAATGAACCGGGGTCGACTGAGTGAGCGACTTCAAATCAGCCAAACTGCCCTGGTGGATACCCTGATGGGTCAGATAAGGCAAAGGTGCCTGCCCGTCCAAAATCAAAAAGAGCGACTTTCGGTTTTGCTCATCAGATAACGCCGCACGCTCCAATCGCAGGGTAAACTCAAATCGACTGCCGACTTCAGGCTTACTCGATAGCGTCACTTCACCCCCTAATAACTGGAGCACCTGCTTCACAATCGCCAGACCCAGCCCAATGCCTTCATGGGGACGTGAGCTCGTTTCATTGCCCTGAGTAAAGGCATCGAACAAACGCGCCTGATCATGCTCACTGATCCCGGGGCCAGTATCCCAGACACAAAACCGGATAGTCTGTTCAGGTGCCTGTATGCCAGGTTGTAAAGACAGGCTCAGTCCCACCCTGCCATGCTCTGTGAACTTAACTGCATTGCCCAACAGGTTCATTAATACCAGCTTGATACGTGCTTCATCACCGATCAATCTAGGCCAGATAAAAGGGTCAACTTCTATCTCGAATTCAAGTTGTTTGGCACTGCTCAATGGTGCAATCAGACCACTCAAACTAGCGATTAGATCGACCAGACAAAACGGTTGGTTATTGGGTTTACCCTGCCCGCTTTCCAGCCGGGCAAAATTAAGAATGTCATTCAGCATGGTCAACAACTGTTGTGCGGCGCTTTCAATTTGTCCGAGCTTCCGTTGCTCTTTTTGGCTATCCAGCTCGGGCTTGAGAATACTTACCATACCCAAAATGGCATTAATGGGCGTACGGATCTCATGGCTGATGTTAGCAATAAAGCGGCTTTTGGCATGATTGGCCCGCTCGGCATCCAACCGGGCGCGCACCAGTGCAGTCACATTCTGCACGTGAATAACAAAGTATTTAGGGTTCTTTTGTTTGTCCCAAACCAGAGAGACACTCAGGTGCAACCAGCGTTTGGGATCTTGCTGCGCCAGACTCAGTTCACTGGCCCCCTGTCGTTCCTGTAAGCAATGATCCAGCACATCGTTCAGCGCCTCAACATCGGCATCTTCAAACACGCTGTACAAACTACTGCCAATATCAACGCGCACAAATAACTTACGTGCTGTTCGGTTGAGTTCCAGCACAAGCCGGTCAATAGACAGTAAAATGACCCCATTAGGGGCGTACTCAATAGCAGCTTTAAAATTCTGCTCCGACGCCCGCAAAGCCGTCAACGCTTGCTGTTGCTCACTGATATCCCGTGCCACCCCCAAAGTCCCAATTCGTTTGCGCTGGTCGTTATACAAAGGTGAAACGGTGATCAGATAACTACTCCCCTCCAGAACCAAAGTATCGGTGAGGCTTTGTCCCTGGAAATTCATCGTGTGCTCGAGATCCAGCAAAGCCAGGTGACGCTCTGTCACTTCCTGATGTTCTCGCGCAACCAGGTCAACCTGAGGTATTCCCATAAACCGTTCAAACGCTTCATTACAGCCAATAAATGAGCCGTCAATATTCTTGTAATAAACCAGATCAGGCACTGAGTTCAAGACCGTTTTTAGTAAGGCCGCCTGGCGTTCTTTGGCTTCTAAACTGCGCGACAGGGCTTTCTTTTGCCGCTGTACTTGCTCATCCAGTTTGGTATTGTTTTCCTGCAACTGTTGTAGCGCATGCCGCTTTTGTGTCACGACCTGTTTGATTTCTCTGAACCATGGCTGCCAGTCTCTCGGAACAGCATAATTCATCGTCGCTTCCGGGGTATGTTCCTGATAAGTCAGGTATCTGACAAAATGCTTGAGTGGTCGGATAAATACTTGTGCGTTAAGCCAAACGTAAGCGGCAAAGGTAAACACAATAAATATGATCAAAAACCCGAGCTCCAGTAACACTTCATATCGCGCCGGTGCAGAAAAACGGGCTTCTTCCTGGACAAATCTTAAGGTAAAAGGCTGCCCGGTCGGACGATAGTTAAAGAGAACGCCCCCCTCCCAGGGTAGCTTAGCGTTTCGTATCAGGTCATCGTCCAGATCCTGATAACCTTTGCTGGAAGCCAATATGACACCCGGCTGAGTGCCTCTAAGTGCCAAAGTTCCTCCACCAAATGTCATCTGTTGTAGCCTGCTGGCAAGCTTATCAACATCATAAATCAGCAGGATCTGCGACTGCGAGCCACTGGCAAGGCGCTGTCCCAGTGCAAAATAGTGCTTACCAAATACCCGGGTAGGCATGCTGGTGGCCGTGATCCCCTGACTAAATTGTGGCGTGAAACGCGACTCAACAATGGCTGTTAGCAGATTGCTCTGGCTGGTATCACGCCGTTTAACAAACGCAAAGCCGTTTTCCTGAATAAAGACCACCGCTTCAAGCTCATCGATTAGGGCGAGCGCGGTATTAAAACTGGGGCCCAATGCCATAATTTGCTGCCATTGGTCTATCAGTTGTGGCGTTGGCACAAAGCGGCCTAGTCCCACCACCTCGCCTCCATTATCTGGCAGCTGGCGATAAAAATAACCTGCCTGCTGACGAATATTCTGCTGCCACTGTGCATCGAGCTGATAACGGATAGGTTCAGCGAGACTATTGCGGACACTGGTGATGACCGTTTGCGCAGCCAGCGTTTCTTGCTCAACTTGGCCGGCAAGTACAAAAAATTGGGCCTGATACACTTGATACTGACGCTCAAGCTTAATTTGGTACAGGTGAAAACACAGCACCACGGCCAGCAACATGGGCACCAGCAAGGCAATACTGATCGCCTTACGATAGTTCTTAAGAGGGAGAAATTCCGGCACGCAGTGGCTCGACGTTAGTTCCTTGTTTTAGCAAGAGTAACTAGCACATGCCAATCTTTCAAGTGCGAGCATTCATCACCGTGGAAAGCCGCTCGATTGTCATACTCAGAGCCCGACATCAAGACAGTGCAACGGATGGACACACCAATGAGAATAAATGCATACTAATACCAATTTGCTTAATAAAAAAGGGCTGCATCCGTCAGCCCATTTATAAACTACTGTTATACGCCCTCACATATTAGGTGTTCAAGCCTGCTCTTGAAATGCCATTATTCCCCACGATATGCTGATTGACTTTGTGCTGATAAATAAGCAGAGATATGGTGTGCATCATCAGCAAGCCCGTTGCTATACCAATTGCATCCGCCCACACACTACCAGCATACACCAAAGGCATACCAAGCAAAGTAAAGCGGAACAAGTTAAGCACAACGGCAACTTTAGGCGACAGTAAAACATTCAGTAACTGAGAGTAGAATACCGTGATGCCCTGCAGCACTGTGCCGCTCAGCCAGATAACTGACACCAAGCTCAGTGTCCAGGCTTGCTCTGACATTGAATATTCCAGGTTAATTTTCATCACTAACAACCCGGTCAGAAGACACGCAACAATAACGCCATTTATCAATAAAAATCGCTGTGCTTTTTTCAGGTAGTTTTGTAAATCAGCCTGTTCATCTTTAATCAACTTGGCCACTTCTGGCAGCATGACATTCATAAATGCCACCGCGAGCATCAAAATAAGTTGCTCTAATCTGGTCAGATAGGCAAACACAGCAACCATAGCCTCTCCCTGCTCTGATACTGATTTGGTAATAAAGAAAATAAACACCACCGCAGCGCTCTGCCCCAGGAAAGTCGTACTACAGATACTCAGTGCTTTGCCAACCACCCCACGTTGGACAGGCTCTCGCTCACAGGCTTGCCAGTGGATTCGCGACTTCATCATGTACAGCAACGTACATACAGAACAAAAAGCGATAATGGCATTGGAAACCACCACACTCACCAAAGGGGGCAACAGCGGCAACCACATAAGCAACACCACACTCGTCAGCATACCCACGGCACCTGAACTAACCTGCAATAAACCTGATGATTTGAACAGGCCAAGGTATCGGGCAATCTGTAGCAATACGGCGGAGCAAAACTGAAGAGGCAACCACAGTGCCAGGTGGTCAAGAAAACTACCGATTGCAGTACCTAATTGTTGTGCGCCAAACCATTCAATCAAACTACTTTGCAACACATAGAGCCCTGCGGATACGCTTAGCCCCAACAAAGCGGCGGCTGATATGCTCAGCACTATCACAGACCCTGAGACGCGCTCTTTGTCTATCCAGCTGGACGCTGTACCTATTACCGCGTTTGAAATAGACACTGATGCGATATTGGACAAGATAATCACCGGAAACACCAATGCAAACGCCTGCAGGAAAACCTGATCAACAGATTCCAGCAAAAAGCTGTCCAGCAATGCTTTGACAGCAATAACGCCAGAGGAAATAAACACAACAAGGCCGTTAGAGAGCCAACTTTTTTCTTGTGACATATATGTATGCCTTTATTTTTTATTGTAATTGATGATGCAGGCCAGCCCAGGAAGCGCATATTGACTGGCCCCGAAGTGCTTACTGAAACTCCCGGTATGCACGGTCTTTTAGGTAAAAATAGCCAGACAATAGCTCATTTCTTAACGGGATAAGATTGAGTAACCGAAAAGACTGATTGGGTGCACGTGTAAAGCTGGTAATGTTGCGCGTGGACCCCTGAACGATCATTTCGGCAAGCTTAATACCGCACCACCAGGCCATAGGTATCCCGCGACCACAGTACCCCATGGCATAGTATTGCTTGTGTGCCAGCGCTCCCATAGAAGGTAACATAGTTCGGGTCATGGCTAGCTTCCCGCCCCACACATGGCTACTTTGGATGTCCACAAACGGTAACAAATGAGTCGCGAGATTGCGTAATTCCCGTTCAACTTTGTGTTCCTGTAATCCAGTGGACAGCCCCAGGCGCCCGCCAAAAATCAAACGACGCTGCTGATCCAGTCGCATATATTGTTTGAAATGATAGGCTGTGGTGACTACCTGATGAGGATGGGTAAACGCTTGATACTCCTGCTCGCTTAAAGGGTTGGTGGCCATAATGTAGCTACCAATGGGCAATATGTGTTGCCTTAGCGCACCCGAAACTTTAGAAGTATAACCATTGGTGGTATGCACGACATGCTCCGCTTGTGTATGTCCTGCTTGATGCACCACAGTATAGCCTTCACCTTTGTCTGGTCTCACCTGTTTGACAGCACAATAGGCGCTATAATGACCACCGAGCGCTAAAAACTGTGCATACAGCGCGCTGGCAAACTTGTAGGGATTGACGGTCGCACTCAGCGGATTAAAAAACCCCAAAGTTGCTTTACGGCCCGGCCAATAGTGGCTCACTTCCTGACCACGCACTAACTTTGCCTGCGAGTGAGGAAAAACTGCGTTAAGCTCATGGTACTCGTTCACCAGCCCCGCTTCCTGACGCGAATTGAAGGCAACTTTCAAATGACCGCTGGTATCCAGATCACACGCGATCTGGCACCGAGCGATGTATGCCTGCAATTCTATTGCTGCATTTGCCGCTTCGAGCCACAATTCGTCACCCAACTGAGTACCATACTGCGCGCGTAAAGCACTGTTAGACACAGATACACCCACATCAAGGTTACCAAAGGCCCGGCTACTGGCCCCTGAGAGTGGTGCATTTGCCTCCAGAACTTGTACCGTAAATCCCGCTTTGAGCAAAGGTATCGCGGCACTCAATGCCGTGATACCGCCACCGACGAAAACGGCATCGGCCTTAGCCAATGGCGCTTGCGTCTCGAGCGTAACCGCTTCCTCAAGCCATAGAGGTTGAGTGTTCACGGGTTTCACCCTAGTGCCTCCTCAACAATACCAAAGTCTCGGAGGATAGTGTCTCTGTCCTGATCCAGTGTCGGAGCACAACGTACGCTGGTCATGTCTGCCACATTGGAAAACTTCAGCGGCGTACCCACTATCTGCTCAGGCCCAAATCCGCCCTCTGTAGTCACCAGCATATTGCGCAACTGCACATGTGGATCACTCAGCATTTGTGCAACATTATTAACTGGTCCACACGGTACCCCATGTGCACTCAGCCGCTCGACCCAGACTTGGGGTGTTGCCTGAGACAAGATGTCTTCCAATAGCTGCTGTAATTCCTCTTCATTATCTTTACGTGCCTCAGGGCCATTAAAGCGCGGATCTGTTTTCAGTTCACTGTGACCCAGCACATCACATAATTTACCAAACAAGGTTTCGTTACCCGTAGCAATGACCATGTAACCACCGCGCGCAGCAAACATGCCAAATGGTGGGGCAATTGCTGGACGATAAGTACCTACAGGACTGGGAATTTCTCCCGTTGCGTGATGGCGCATAATAGAGTATTCAAGTAATGCCAGCTGACAATCCAGCATCGCGATATCAATTTGGTTGCCAACCTGAGTGCGATGACGCATGTTCAGTGACATCAGAACACCAATGGTCAGATACAAGCCCGAGCTGAGATCCCCAATACTGACACCCACACGGGTCGGAGGGGTATTTTTGTGTCCCGTCACCGTCATAATGCCACCCATGCCCTGAACCACCATATCATACGCTGGCTTATCACGGTGAGGGCTGCCATGCTGACCAAACCCTGATATCGCACCGTAAATAAGGCGAGGGAATTTACTGTGTAAAGTCGGCCAGTCATAACCAAGCCGCTCCATTACGCCCGGCCTGAAGTTTTCGGTCAGTACATCCGCTTTGGCCAGTAAGGCTTCAAAGACCTTCCGATCTTCTTCATCTTTTAGGTTCAACGCTATGCTTTCCTTGCCCCTGTTAATGGAAGCAAAATAGCCAGACATCTCGTTCACATTGGGACCATACAGGCGAGCATCATCACCACTGCCGCTGAGCTCAACTTTGATAACACGTGCCCCCTGATCGGCCAGCATCATGGTACAAAAAGGACCGGCCAACACCCGGGTAAGATCGATCACCGTGATCCCACTAAGCGGTTTTTCTTGAGTTTGATTTATCATTATTATTCTTCTTTAAACTGTTGAATTTGAAAATAGCAGTTCACAAGCCTGCCGCCCTACCGCTGGGGCAAATCGAAAGCCACTCCCCGAGCCACCTCCGATAACCAGCTGACCCGGTTGACTGGCCACTACCTGAGGACGACGCTCACGAACATAGCCATCGCTGTGGCACCGTCCGCCACGTAAAGCGCCAATCAGGCTGGGAGCATGCTGCTGCAAAATGGTTTCTGCAATCTGACGGTCTTCCTGTGAGATTTCGCATTCATTACGCTCAGGCATGCAACCCCACTGCTGAGAGGTAATACTCATGATCCAGCGTTGTTTATGCAGTAGGGGCAATAAAAACGCCCCATGATCATAGAGGTAGACCAGCGGACTGGTTTCATCAACAGGTGCATCAATTTCATAGGCAACGACTTTCTTGCGGTTTATAATCAAGTCGCAAGACTGTTCCTCTGCGCTAAGCCAGGCACCTTTGGCAACCACGACCTGGCCTGCATGCAACGTCCTGCCGTCACTCATAGATAACTGCCAACCGTCGTTAGAGCGCTTAAAATCTCGAACAGCCAGACACTCATAGACATCGACACTGTCGTTTGCGTACGCCAGATGTTGACAGATCTCAAACACATTGCCCCATAACGTGGCACGACTTTGCGACAACTGCAGATCAGACGGGGGCGACAACCACCCTGGTACCTCACACTGCACCGGCGTCAGCAGATCGGTTTTTTGATTCAGTGTCTCTTGCGATGCATCACTATATACAATCAGTGTATCTAGCTGACGTAACAAGTGCTGACAGCCCAATGCCGGGTCTTCATACCAATCCCTCGACAAAGCGGTTTGCTGTTGATGAGCTGCAGTCAATGAAATCGGTGAAATAATCGCCCCCGCATAACCACTACAGCCAGCTCCAATTTTATCTCTGTCAATTAGGGCAATGCGTTTATCAGGATGTTCTCGTGCTGCCTGATAGGCGACATTGGTGCCCATGACACCCGCGCCTATCACAGCAATATCATATGCTTGCATCATGACTGTGCCATCCACCACACAGTGAAAATCACCAGCTGCTGCTCACCATCATTATGGACAAAATGGGTTTTGCGCGGCTCAAAATACAAGTAATCTCCCTGCGTAATGTGATACTCCTGACCATCGTAATTGATGATCCCCTGACCCTGTGCAATAAACCAACATTCAGAAACATCATGCGTATCCGGCTTAGAGGTTTTACCAGGCTCGACAAAAAACTGCCCGCCTTCAAACGGAATACGCTGCTCACCAAACTGGTCAAAATCCACCATCTTAAGTTCAACGCCCGGACGGCTTGAGGTGGGCGGAAGTAATGTAAATTTGTTCAACATAGTACTGTTACCTAAATAATCCATCAATCATATGCATAGAGATCCGTTCGAACGGACAAGGAAATGCGTTAAAAGCCGCACTGTCACAGGCCAACCCGGCAAGGCTTGGGTCGCCCGACAAGCCGCAGGCCTGCCATAGGGTGCGTGCCGTTTCGGGGATCAGCGGATACAGCAGTAACGCCGACTGAGCAAGATACTGTGCCAGTGCATCCTCACGCTTAATCCCCGCACCAGTAGCAATATAATCCCGCGCAATGGCTACAACCTCTTGCGGGTCAAAGTTGCGATATTCATAGATATGTGTGAGTTTTTCCCACACCGGCGCGAAGTCTTGTCCAGCTGGTAATACTGGCCAGGTTTTACCGCTCAATTGCTCCGCAGCCATCACCAGTGGCTGCATCAGCTCGTTGATCAATACATTGTTATACCAATGCAGCAAAGACGCCTGAGTAAAGTCCATCGTGTGTTTTGCCGGTGAGGTAGCTGCCAGTACAAAACGCACGCCTTCGGCCTGTATCATCGGATTACTGATGACTTCATTACCGTTCACAACATGGCCAGCACTGGTGGAAAACTTACGGCCGTTGAGCAGATAAAACTGGTTCACCACAAAGTGGTCAAACCCTTTCCACTGAGGGATCTCTGCACCAATGGCATTAATATTAACCATGTGTGATACCGTGTTATCCATGCCGAAGAAGTTGATGGTGGTCACTTCAGACTCGGCATCAAATGGATGGGTCTGACACCCGGTCAGCGCCTGATAAGATTCACCTATCATACGGCAGTAGGCATACAACATACCGTGCCCGAAATATACCTGTTGATTATCGCCACACGAGACACCCCAAGCAGCACGTTCCGTCAACCGCACCTGAGTACGGTTATTCTGAAACTGTTTTTCGACAATGGCATATTCCTGTTCACGAACCTGAGCCTGTTGTAGCGATTGCAATAAGCCATCACTGTTCGCTATCTGAAAAAACACGTCACTCTGCGGCTCAAAACACAAGGTATGTGCAGTGTTTCTGTGCCGAGCATCGAGGATTTCACCAGGTTCCAGATGCGCGCCGCATTGCTCACAGAAGTAGCCACTCATGGGGGAATCACAATCACAGCAAATTCCCTCAATCCAGGCACCCGATGCAGGCTCGCCCGCCTCATTCTCAGGAAACGGAGCTTCCTTTGTGATGACTTTGCCTTCACGTTCGGCAACCGTCACCACCTCCTGCATCGTGGCGACATAACGAGGTTGCCACTGTTCGGAGAAAGGATTAATGAAGTTATCATAATGGATTGAAAAGCCTGCGAAGCTGTCAACAATCGTTGCAAAGTGCTGCGCAGCCAGGTGTGCGGGCTGCACACCTTGCTGGACAGCTTTCAACTGAATAAACGAGTCAATCGCATCGGTTCCTGAAATCACCTTCACATCGTGTCCGTCTGCACACAACTTGCGGTAGTACATGTCCTGTGACAAATAAGGACCTGACAAATGCCCCAAATGCAACTGACCATTTGGCGCAGGCTTAGCTGAAATCAGTAAGTACTGTTTCTTTTTCATCGCTCAGCTCCTACATGTAGCCTAGCAACGGCGTATCAGGTTGGGTCTGGAATACCGGTTTTTTCAAGATAGAATTCGCTATCATCGCAGCTCTATAAGCTGAGATACTAAGGTTCGGATCACCCAGTCCAAGTTGCATTTTACTGGTGTTTTGCACGTAAATTCGATTTTTCCCCATGTGCTGCCAGTGCAACTCATAGTCGTCGGAAATTTTTAGTTCGTCCACGCTTTGATATTCATCACTCACCAAAGACTGCAACAGATCCCAGGACGCAGACTTAAATCCGGTTGCCAATATCACTTTGTCAGATTCGAGCGTATAGGTGTCACCCTGAAGTAGGTTCTTGAAGGTCAATACATAAGCACTACCTGACTTTTCAATGGCCTGAAGCTCATGATAAGGACGGATCGCATAATCACAGTCGTGCTCCGTAAAGAACTTTCTGTCAAAGATACTGCGATAGATGTTGTCCAGCAGGCCTTGATTGATACCATCACTGGACATTTCCATACGTTGAATGAAGTCTTTCTTCTTATCTGTAGTCAGTCCCTTAAACACCTTGATAAAACTTGGCGAATAAAACTCGTTCACAAAGCAGTTATCTTCAAGCTGAGCAAAGGAATAACGTCTTCCCAGCCAGTGAATGGATTTACAATGATTCTGCGAGAAAACATCTGCAAAGACTTCAGCACTACTCTGGCCACTACCGATCACGGATACTCTTTGTCCCGCCAGTGCATCTCGACGTCTGGCAAACTCTGTGACATGAAAAACATCATCAGAGATAACCTCTTTGGCACATTCAGGGACATTTGACTTAATCCCCGCCGCAATCGAAATATCCTTGGCGAAGTAATCCTCTCCATTCACCGTCACAATGAATAGCTCACCGTCATGACGGATCTGCTCAACGGTGCTATTCATTCTCAGTGACGGCAACATGTCAGCCACCCAACGAAAGTACGCCTGGAACTGGTTTCTGGAGATCGTATCCGTTTTACGGTTCAAGAATTGATACAACAAGTTCCTGTGGTGCAGATAGTTAATGAAAGTGTATTTGCTGGTGGGCGACACCGGCAGGATCAGGTCCTTCATAAAGTTAACCTGAAGCTCTGAGGTATCCAGCAGTAACCCAGGATGCCAATGGATGGTTTCATTGCGCTCGAAGAAAATGGCGTTTTCAAAGCCCTGCTCTTCTAACATAACTGCAAGCGACAGGTTAAACACGCCGCCGCCAATCCCGATGAGATCATATACCTTATTATTATTCACGTAAGACTTCCTTATTGACTATTTTTATTAACGGTATTTTTGAAGGTGGTAACAAACTGCTCTGCCTCTTCTGCGGTTAAGATGCGGTTTGCGTACGCCATGCGGATTAAAATGCCGCGGTTTGATTCATGAACATAAATGTTGAAGTCAAACTTAGGTTCATAGGGCAGCGGCGCTGTTTGCTGTTCGAAGTGCGCCGGGACTTGCTTCTCCTCGCCAGGTACGATGACATTGTTGACGTGAAATCCCGTCAATGGAAAACGTGGCTCCGTCAGTGACTGACCAAAATCAGCAGCCAAATCCTGGTACTGATAAATGCGATTATCTATGCTTTCAAAGAGGTTTTTATTAACCTGCTCTACCAACTGCGCAAATGGCTGGCCTGCCTGGTACTCTGCTTTGAGACATAACAAGTCAACAAAGTAACCAATTTTATCTTCCAGTTCGGCCTGATCGCGGCCGTGATATAACAGACCTACCGACACGTCATCGCGCTTATACCAGCCGCTTGCCACTTCCACGAAGTTAGCAAGCAAAAAGTTAAACAAGCTTGATTCCGTTTGCTTTGCTTTTGCTGCAGCCTGCTCTGACAAAGTTTCGCCCAGTAAAAACGCGAACATGGTGCCGCCCTGACTACCCTGAGGGTGATCGGTCAGATAAAAAGGCGTGAACCCGTCAGGATATTGAGTGCGCCAGAATGTGCGGGCTTCAGTGTATTTTTCACTGTCCGTCAGGGCATATTGCCACTGCACAAAGTCCCGATAGGCAACATCCGGCGCTGCACAGGTTTTCCCTTCAGCAATCAGGTTATAAAGTCGTCGAACTTCAGTCGTCACCAGACCGCCCGAGTAGGCATCCAGGATCCCATTAAAGATCCCTATCACCGCATGACCACCACCGTTAGGCGACTTGCAGATCAATAGTTTGAGTAGCGGTGGGTGAGCCAGCTCAAATGTTTCCTGAGCAATGCGTCCATACATAGCTTTTTGCAATTCATGGTCGCTTTCCACTTCTTGTGTAAAGAAAATGGGCTCTACCACCGGGTTAGGATTGAATGAAATGCGCAACTTGCCTTGCTCATCAAAGTCGTAACCCGTGTGGAAAATATCGTTTTGCTCAACCAGAACCTGAACCGCCTGCTGCAAAATCTCAATGTCTTCCCAGTAGTCAAAGGTATTCGTCATCCGCTTAGACGTTGGGGCATCTATGTTATAGGTTTCGAAATAACGGATCTGTTGCGGTGATGCAGGTAATGAATCAACAGGATCTGTATTGCATAGCTGCGGCAGATCAGACAATTCACCCTGTTCAATATAGCGAGCCAGCTCAACAATCGCTGCGTTATTAAACACATCGGTAAACGATATAGAAACCTGATATTGCTTGGCGATAGAAGACAACATTTTGGCCACCAAAATGGAGTTACCTCCGAGCTCAAAAAAGTTGTGACGGATACCAATTTCACTCTCAGGCAGACTCAGTAGCGTCGACCACAAGGCCACCAATTCAGTCTGCAGTTGCGTCTGTGGCGCCACATAATTGTCAGTCAGGTTAGTAAGCTCCGGCTCGGGTAAGGCGCGTTTATTAATTTTACCATTTGGTAATAGCGGCCAGTTCTCGAGTACCACAAAAGCATCCGGCACCATATAACCAGGTAACTGGGATTCGAGTGCTGCCTTAAGCGGTGCCAAGTAAGGGGTAAAATCCTCACAAGCTGGTTTTAGATATGCCACCAGCTGTTTTTGAGTGCCACTTTGACGTACCACCACCAGTGCTGACTCAACCGCCTGCTGAGATTCAACCTGCGCTTTAATCTCATTGAGTTCTATCCGGTAGCCGCGCAGTTTTACCTGCTCATCAGCACGACCAATATACTCCAGCTCACCACTGGGCAAATAGCGTACTAAGTCACCGGTCTTGTACATACGATCACTGGTCGAGGCACATTCAGGGTGATAGAAAGGGTTCGTAATAAACTTGTCGTCTGTTAGCTGTGGCTGATTCAGGTAGCCACGGGCCAGCCCTTTACCAGTCAAATGCAACTCTCCTACCGCCCCAAAAGGCAGCAGCTGGTTGTGTTCTGACAATACGTAACCCTGAGTATTGTCTATGACCCGGCCAATACTGGGCGCAGCGCTCAGCGGTGATGTAAACTCTGCATACGTTGAGTAAGTGGTGTCTTCAGAAGGCCCATAGAGGTTACACACTTTAGTCACCCCAGCCGATAGTAATTTATTCACCAACGTGGCTGACAAAGGTTCACCAGCGGAGTTCACTACCAATGTTTCGGACGGTAATCCGTCCTGTTCCAGGATCAGCTCAATGGCGGTAGGTACTGAGTTAATCAGCGTTACTTCGACCGGCTCCGCCAACAACGCAATTAGGTTATCGACGATCACACATTGAGAACCGAAACACAGCGGCAAGAACAACTCATAAATAGACAAGTCAAAACATAACGACGTGCTAGCCAATACCTTAGCCAGCTCCTGCTCTGAGTACGTACGCTTTGCCCATTCAAGCATTGCCACGGCATTACCATGCTCAACCATCACCCCTTTCGGATTACCCGTTGAACCAGAGGTATAGATGATATAGGCAAGTTGATCTGCTGTTACCTGAGCCGCTGTATCAGGCTCTGTACTGCTATAAGCCTGATACCAGAGTTCGCCATGAGTATCACTGACATTCAGCGGCGTAACTCCCATGGCCTCAAACTGTGCACTCAATTCTGGCTGAGTCAGCACCAACTCCAACGCTGCGTCTTTACAAATATAAGCGATGCGGTCAGACGGATATTCCGGGTCTAAAGGCACGTAAGCACAGCCGGCTTTGAGTACAGCCAGGATGGCCGCAACCATGTCAAAACTGCGATCGGTGCACACACCGATGAGCTTGCCAGCCTGGTAACCGGGCAGTGCGATCAGCCCATTGGCAAGCTGATTTACTCTGCTATCAAGCGCCGCGTAACTCAAAGTCTCACTACCACACTTCAATACTGCAAAGTCTGGTTGTGCCTTGACCTGCTGCTCATAAAGCTGATGTAAGCACAAGGGGCTAACAGGCGTGTCATTCGAGCGATTGCTCGTGTGTTCCAATAGTTGACTCTGATCAGCTTCGCTTAACAGCGACCATTGAGACAACGGAGCGGCCGATGCAAGGTTAGACAACACTTGCAGGTAGTTATGACCTAGCTGCACTATGGTGTCGCGTTCAAACAATGCACTACTGTATTCAAACACAGCGCGCAACTCGTCGTCCTCTTCAATTATTGTCAACTTCAAATCGTACTTGATATGGCTAACATCAAACTCAATGTCTTTGCTGCTAACACCGTCCAGCACTAAAGGATCCGCCGCGATATTCTGGTAAGCAAACATCACCTGAAACAGCGGTGCATAAGTCGCACTGCGTTTGAGTTTCAGCTCATTAAGCATGAGATCAAGTGGTACACCCTGCCATTCATAGGTATCCAGAATTTGCGTCTGCAACTGCTCAACAAACTCACTAAAGCCCAGCTGGCCAGAAATATGAGCGGCAATTGGCAGCGTGTTGGCAAATAACCCCAGCATGTCGTCGGTGTGGTTTGCCTGACGATTTGAAAATGGCACACCGATACACAGAGAGTCCTGGCTACTGACCTTATTCAGCATCACGAAAAAGGCTGCCATCATGACTGTAAACCGGGTTACTTGCGCGCGGTTAGCCACCTCACCAGCCAGCTTGGTATGCGCCGCCTCAATGGCAAACGAATAGGTTTCCCCGAGTGTTGAACGCTCAGCGGTGCGCGCCGTTTTTATCGGTAGGTTAGTGTAATCAGGCAGATCTTGTAGAGGCCCGCATAGGGCACTGACCGCTGCATGCAACTTAGGCGAGTCCAACCAGGCTGCCTGTGCAACAGCATAATCCGCATAATGGTAGGTCAGCGGTAACAAGGCCTCGCCATGATATAATTTTGCGAATTCCTGGCTAAGAATACCCAAAGACACACCATCACTGATGACATGGTGCATATTAAACACTAGGGTCGTCTGCGCTTCACCCCGTATGCAATACAGCCGGATCAACGGTTCCTGTTGCAACGAAAAAGGCACCGCCAATAATCTTTGTACCTGTGCAGATAAATCTGCTTCCTGCGTCAGATGCACTACAGAGGCTCTCGCCGTCTGATGGATCACCTGGTATACATCGCCGTCTGTGTCTTCAAGATTCGTACGTAACGCTTCATGACGAATCTGCAAGGCCTGAAAAGCCTGCTCAACCCGCTGAATATCCAGCAAGCTATCGAATGTTTTAACTAACGGCATTGAATAGGCGTTACCCAGTTCAGCCAGCTTGTGCGCCATCCACAGTGAAGACTGACTAGCAGTCGGTGGTAACTGAGCTGGTCGTTGATCCGTCAGTACCAGGTTGTCACTCGTGTTACTCAGGTAACTGATAATATCGCTTTTGTGATCTTTGATTTCCTGTAACAGTGCACGGTCGATATTCTTGGTATTTCCACTTAGAGCTAGCTGTTGCGATTTGAGCGTCAGCTGACAACCTGCCTGCCATACTCGCTGCAACAATTCCTTTATTGTTCTTTTTTTCACATTTAACTCCACTTTCCCACAGAGCTGATAAATCATTAAATTTTGGCCGCATGAGGCCGAAGCCAAACAGGCCCATGATTTTTTTCATTAACGTATTGGGAGAAGTGCTCAGCTAACTTAGCTGAGCCCCCCTGGCTCGTTTATCCCGAGCTAACGGTTATTTTTCATAACCGTCGTCGATGGCCAGGTAATCCTTAGTACGGATGATTTGCTCTCGGTCAGAAAATGACGCCATGCTGTCAGCAATACTGCCACTGTCGCCATATTTTAAAATGGTGCTCAGAGTATTCTGACAAGCCTGAATCGTGGCACGCTGCAAGTCGGATGGAATGATAACAAACTTGTAGCCTAGCTCTTGTAAGCGCTCTTTTGGTACCAGAGGGGTTTTACCACTGTGGAACATGTTGATAAGTTTAGGTTGTGGAATATGTTTAGCGATCAGCTCAATCTGCTCGATAGTTTCAGGCGCTTCAACGAAGATCACATCAGCACCCGCTTCCATATACATTTGTGAGCGCTCAATAGCCGCATCAAACCCTTCAACGGCGATGGCATCGGTGCGCGCGATCAACACAAAGTCTTCATCAGTTTGGCTGTCTTTAGCTACACGAATTTTGTGTGCCATTTCTTTTGCACTGATCAGTGATTTATCATCAAGGTGACCACAACGTTTCGGGAACGTCTGATCTTCCAGGTGCACACCAGCAATGCCAGCACGCTCGAACGCTTTGATTGTTCGGCTGACATTAATTGCATTACCAAACCCTGTGTCCGCATCCGCAATCACAGGGACTTTCGTAACTTCCGCCATCTGACCAACGCGATTCATGACTTCAGTAAAGCTGATGATACCAATGTCCGGGAAACCACAGCTTCGGGCAATCGCACCACCACTGGCATAAATGACATCAAAGCCTGTCTGCTCTGCCAGTCGTGCACTCATTCCATCAAAGACACCCGGTGCAATGTGGATGTTTTGGTCATTTAGCATTTGTCTTAAAAGAGTTGTTTTTTTCATTTCGCTTGCCTCTGTGTAGAACTATCCTGTGAGAAAATTCTATTCAATTGTGATTGTTATTTTGTTATTCAGTGCTTCGATAGCCTGTTCAATATCGTCATCCAGGCCAACCTGAGCGATAAAGTAGCCGATTTCATACCCTTTGAATTTGACGTCCGGATAGACCATTTCATCTCCCACACCCCAGGTTTGCATAAACTCGCGGCAACGGGGATCTTTGATCACATTTTGTACCCCTTCGATCTTACTTATCACGCCTTTCGCTGTTGGCATCACAACACGAGATGCAGCACGGGAGTGAGCAAGCTGGGTGTAATCCGTATGTGCAAGCGGGTTATTACCCTGCACAACCTCAATCAGTGCAGCGTAACTGCTGACACCAGGCAGGGTCAGTGGGATAAGATGAGAGTTAATCATCTCACCACCCAGACGACCGCCAATTTCCAGGATCTTCAGGCCTGCTTCGGTGATCATAAAATCGACATGGAAGCCGCACCAATTTATACCTGTTTCAGCTACAGCTTGTTTCAGTTGTGCTACAATTTCTGTTTGTAGATCAACTGCTAACTTAGAGGGTACTACATTTTCATACTGCAAAGGCAGACTTGTATCAAACTTCTTATCAGCAATGGTAAATGTGATCACCTCGCCATCGGCCACAACCCCAGCTAGAGAGTGTTCACTGCCTGTCAGGCGTTGCTCCAGTAGCATGATATCTTCATAGTAATGATACATATCACCGGCCTGCTGTTTGTTAACAGCAACCACTTCGCGGTACTTATCCAGAGCCGTTTCCAGGTCAGTGATCACACACATACCACGACTACCTGAATTACCAGCTTGTTTTAATACTGCGGGAACGCCTACTTCAGCTAATCCGCTCATGAAAGAAGCTTCATCTCTTACCACTGAAAAGCGAGGATTCAGACCCGGAAACTTCTCCAGTAAGGCACGTGTTTTACTTTTATCACGAACATTTTCAGCATGCTCAGGTGTGGTATGGGGTAATCCCAGTGCCTGTCCTAGTTTGGATGCCAGTACGACTTCGCGATCTTTCCAGACCAAAATACCGGTCACATTGAGTTTATGTGTCGCGATATAGTCGAGAATCACCGGCTCAGCTTCAGCAAAATTACCGACATTTACGTCCAGCACGTAGTCAAGACAATACGCATCGTAAGCGCGCGGGGTTGGGGTCGCCATGAGTATCTTGTAACCCTGTTGTTTTGCCGCAGCTATCTCCTGTTTTCTCTCCAGAGGGAGCTCCCGGGTATCTAGGTATAAGAGTACTTTGCTTCCATTTTGTTGGTACTTGTCTAACATTGACGTTCCTTATTGGGTTGTTTTTGTTTCACTATTTTTGCTTTTGTGGCTACCTGAGCGCCACTCTATATCCTGTCAATCGGATGTATTTACCGGATACCCCGGTGCACACTTAAATCAAAATTAACTCGTCGTCGGCGTTATCTTCCACGCCAAGGCCATCAATAACGGCTCCAAGCTGCTCAGGTGTTGAGGCAGCAAAGACATCCGCAAACGATATTTCAACTTCAAATTCCGAGTTGATACGCTTAATCACCGACACCACCAACAATGAGTTACCTCCGCAAGCAAGAAACCCACTTTGTGGCGTGATCACGTCTGAGCCGAGCAGCTCACGGTATAGCTCGCAGCACCACTTGACCGTTGCTGAATACTTAGACCAGTCTATCTCACAGACCGGACTTTCAAGCGTCTGAGCCTGTTGCTGCAATGCGTTACGATCCTGTTTGCCAGACAGCGTCTTAGGCATAGTATCTATCAGCTGAATATGCGCCGGCACCATGTATGGTGGTAAGTACTCACCTGCCCTCTGATAAGCAAGATTGAGGTCCATGAACATCCCATTTGTCACAACGAAAGACACTATCTGCTTGCCAGCGGGCAGCTCAACCACAATCGAACAGGATTCGACAATACCGTCACAACGGAGCAACACATTATCAATTTCATCTAGTTCTATGCGAAATCCATTGAGCTTAACCTGGTTATCAATACGGCCAAGGTAGGCATATTGCCCCTGGCCCATATCACGCACCAGATCGCCCGTTTTATAGCTCAGGCTGCCGTGTAGAGTGACGAATTTTTCGGCTGTCAGGTCCTCCCGGTCCCAATAACCTCGTGCCAATCCGGCACCGCTTAAATACAATTCGCCACTGAATAAAGGCGGCATCAACCGGCCTGACTGATCGGCCACAAAAGCCTGTGTGCCTGTCAGTGGCGCACCAATTAGCATAGGTTCAGACTGTTCTTTCGGTACCTGATAATAGGTAGAATAGGTCGTGTCCTCACTCGGACCATACAAGTTGACCACCCGGCACTTTGGCTGCTGCTCATAGAGTGTGGTTGCCAGTTCAGGGGGCAAAGGCTCTCCAGCCAGGTTGACCACTTTCACAGTGTCACTCAGAGGCTGGTGTTTCAGCACTTCTGTGAGTACTGAAGGCACGGTATTAAGCAGAGTAATCGGCAATTCAGATGCATCATCCAGCAATTGCAGTGCGTTGTTCGCAAAGTGCAACTGCCCGCCAAGACTCCAGGTAATAAAAATCTCAAACACGGATAAGTCAAAGCAAACAGATGTACCACCGTAAACCAGAGCCAGCTCCGCCGGTGTGTAGTAAGCTTTGGCCCACTGATGCAACGCCAGTACGCCGCCATGACGAACCATAACGCCTTTGGGCTTTCCGGTTGATCCTGATGTATAGATCAGATGGGAGAGATCGGACTCAGTAACACGCACTAACGTGCGCAGGGCCTGTCCAGTCGATGAGGTAAGCATGGACTGCTCAACCAGGGTAAATTGCTCAGACTGATACTGTGTCTTACTGTCACAAATCACCAACTTGGGCTGAGTATCTTGCAAAATGTATTCTGTTCGTGACTCAGGGTAGTCCGGATCCAGTGGCACATAAACTCCTCCCGCAAGCCAGATCCCCAGCAGCGTAATAGGCAGTCCAGCATGGCGTCCCATCAGCACCGCAACACGGTCGCCTTTTACAATTCCCCGGTGCTGCAGGCTGGCTGCTATGCTCTGCGCCTGCTCAGCGACTTCCTGATAGGTATAGCGCTCAGCCTGACATGACAATGCAAAACTACGAGGCTGCATCAGCGCCTTGGTCAGAATCACATCAGCAATGTTATGCACATAGTCAGGTGCCAGCGTATCACCTGCCATCATCCCCTGATATAAAGCTACTTCACCTAACGTCAAAGTATCTGCAGAGACAAACTGCTCAGCAACCAGGCTAATTGTATCAGCCAATGCACGTTGCATCTGTGCACTGTATGCATTAGCTCTGTATTCGAGCGTTAAGTGGGTACTGTCGGTACCTTTACGAATGCTAATCCCCAGATCAACCTTCACTTCACTATTACGCCCTGTTTCAAACGGAGGTTCTCCGCCTGCCAGGAAACTAAACATGACGCCCGGCGCCCCCTCTGGTGCAGCCTGTTGCAGTGCTCGTTGCGCCAGAACACGATCAATGGGAGCAGCCTGATGACACAGATCGTCAGTGATCCGGGATTGCCAGTTTTGTAAGTAACTGGAGATGCTACTCTGTTCATCCCAATGAGCATAAAGTAAAACGGTGTTAGCAAAATACCCAACACTGTTGCGGTCTTCAGCAAACTGACGATTTGCAGCTGGCGTTAGCACACTGGCGTAAGTCGTCTGATTTAGACGTCCCAACACATAAGTCACAATAGCGGACCAAAAGGTAAATTCACTGATCTCCAGCTGTTGAGCCAGACGCGTCACCGCTGTGCTGAGTTCAGAGGAGAATGTAGTATCCAGATATGCCGCGGGGCGGGCGTTATCCGGCGTGCTCAGGTAGCTTACCCCGGTAAACTCTGGTAATCCTGCAAGTCTGTCTGACCAGTAATGCAACTGAGTAGCTAGCAATGCCTGGTAGTCGTCACTTTGTTGCCATTTCGCTTGCCGCATAAAGCCCGTATCCTGATGTAAAGACTCACCCTGTAGCACGCGGGAAAGCGCATTAATCAGTGGCGCAGCGGACTGTCCGTCAATCGCAATATGGTGCACATTCAAACACAACCAGCGCGTACCATTATCCACATCAACCAGCTGTATATCGGAAACACACTGGCTCAGGTCAATACGTGCACTGTTAGCTGTATGTCTAAACTCCTGCCACTGTTGCTGGCTCATACGAGTATGATTCAGTGCAACCTCATGACTTGGTAGTGCCGTTTGCGTAACACCGTTTGCAGATTCCGAAAGGCACAAACGCAGTGAAGGGTATGCGTCTAGCAACGCTGTGACACACGCCAAAATATGTGCCGTGCTGTATGTTGTATCCACTGGAACAAATAAAGGGACGTTATAGGCACTGTCAGGATGTTTGGCCATTGCCAGATACAGACTCTCCTGCTGGGCAGTCAATCGTAAAGCGGCACCCTCTTCAAAGTCATCGATGCCCTCCGGGTACACTGCCACAGCCTGACTCGTTAACGCCTCTAACGCACGGGCCAAGGTGGCTACGGTAAGATTTTGCATCAGCGTAGTCAGAGGAACATCTTGCTCCAACTGCTCGCTGAGCGCCGCATGAACCTTCAACATTAGCAACGAGTTACCGCCTAATTGATAAAAGTGTGACTGTGCAAAAATCTGTTCAACACCCAGCACCTCCTTCCAGATGGATACCACACAGCACTCTGTCGGTGTCATCTGACGATCGCTTTGCTGGGTGTTAGCCTGCCACTGAGCGTAAATGTCAGTGAGTCGTTTGCGATCCGCTTTACCGGACGCAGTTAAAGGAAGTGCGGGTAACTGGATTAGCGTGCCTGGTTGCATATAACCAGGTAGCAGATTAGCCAACGGGTGCAGCAATTGTGCCGCCCCGTCCGGCTGTACAGGCAAATTGGGGGCAACCACGAAGCTTACCAGAATCTGGCTATTCCCCTGAGTTATTGCCAGTGTCAGTGCTGACTCCACCGGCTCCAGCGTTTGTAACGCTCTATCAATGGCATCCAGCTCAATACGGTAGCCGTTCACTTTGACCTGATGATCCTTACGCCCGACAAAACGCAGCAACCCTTCGCTGTCAAAGTAACCGAAGTCACCGGTTCTGTAGGCCCGACCGTCTCCTGTGGGTAGCGACAGGGTAATAAACTTATCCTGATTCAATGCTATTTCCAGATAGCCTTTAGCCAGACCGTAACCTGACGTCACTATCTCACCTACACAGCCATGAGGGAGTATCTGCCTGTGTGCATCCATAACATAAACAGCAGTCCCCTGAATGGCCTTACCTACGGGTAATGCTTCATCTGCTGGCCAATCTCTTGGGATCCGATAACAGGTCGTGAAGGTCGTATTTTCAGTTGGTCCATAACCATTGATAATGTCAATCTGCGGGTTGACTGCATAAACTTTCTGAACATGAGCAGGCGAAACGACGTCGCCACCGACCAGCAATTGTTTAAGGTGTTTAAACACACTGGGGTCGATGTCTACTAGGGTATGAAATAGCGCAGCTGTGAGCCATGCGGTACACACGCCATTGGTTTCACTGTAGGTGTTTAATAATGCGCCATTGAGCTGCGGCTCTGTCAGCAAATGCAAGCAACCGCCATTCAGTAAAGGCCCCCAGAACTCAAGGGTGAAAGCATCAAACGTCTGAGCCGCTGCACACAACATCTGGGTGTGTGTGTTCAGCTGCATGAAGTCCGGCGCGCACACCAGTCGTGTCACCCCCTGATGCACACATTCAATTCCCTTGGGCTTGCCTGTAGTCCCGGACGAGAAGTTAATATAAATTGGGTCATTTCCGGAACGCTCTGGCAGAGGCTGCACCGCGGTGGTCTGTGCAAGCACCTCAGATATTTGATGTGCAGTAAAGGCCCCTTCCCGAGGTAAATCAACCAGACAATGGCTTATTTTTGCCAGCGTCGCTAGTTCGGACAAGCGCTCTGAGGGGTCTTCTGCCGACATAGGTACATACACGCCTCCGGCCATCACAATACCGATAATAGCAGGTACCAGACTGTGCTCACGTGCCATACAGATACCCACGCGCTCACCAGGTCTAACCTGCTGAGCAACTAAATAGTGTGCCACCTGACTGCTTTGCTGCCACAGTGCTTGATAGGTCATTGACATGGTACCGGCTCTGAGGGCGATAGCCTCCGGGTGCTGTGCAACCTGCTTTGCAAAGACCGTGATCACGTCAGGGTAGTTTGCCTGAGGTACAGACTTTGGCAGCTCCCGGCAATACGCATTTTCGAGTTGCGCAACGAACATGAGCTGTAACTGTTCGATAGTTGACAAGCTCAGAGTGTGATTATCAAACTCCCAGTGCATCACGAGCGTGTCATCCTGCTCCGTAACGGACACACTCAATGGGAACTTGGCACTGACACCCGATGTATCCCTTCGCGATGTGGTTAGCTGGTCTAATTCAGCTGATAGCTGTAAACCACTTTGCCAGGAAAACACCAGCTGTTGCAGAGGGTGGCTTGTTCCGGCCATCTGCAGCCCAAGTTCGGGTAAGATTGCCCGATAGTCACATGCCGGGGCATCTAAATCGCGCAGCAGAGACTGATAAAAGGGCTGTGCTGCCAGGCTGGTATCTAACCTGACTGGCACGACCGAAGCCAGATAGCCGACCACTGACTGCCATTGAGCGTCCTGACGATTGGCCAGGGGAACACTGATCACTAAATCCTGCTCACCCAGGTACCTTGCAACCGTCTGACCCCATTGTTGTAATGTATAGCTGAATAGGCTCACATCATGAGATTGAGCAGCCTCTTTCAGCAACCGGGTATGCTCAGCCGAGACAGTCACCCGATGGCGACGAGGTCCCGATGTATTTGTCCGGCCAAAGCTGTGTAACGTCACAGGGTCGTAACCTGCTAACCGACTTTGCCAGTAATGTTGATCCAAATCACCTTGTGTACTGGCATCCACATAGTCATAAAAATCAATACTCTGACTGCGGCCTATTCCCGAGTTATATGCCTCAGCGACGCTTTGCCAAAGCACATCAAGCGACATGCCATCGGTGACAATATGTGGCGTATTCATTAGTAGTACATGGTGCTCGTCCGTCAGCTTTATAAGGTGCACGGTTAATAAAGGGTCCGAACTGAGATCAAACACTCTATGCTGCTCGCGGTGTAGCAAGGCAACACAGTCTGATTCTGTCCCTTGATGAAGCTCAACCTGCCAGTCAAGCTGTGGTCTGGGCACCATACAAATAGCATCGCCACGTTGTTCAAACACACTGTGCAGCGCCTGCCTGTGCAGATATTCATATTTAAATGCACTGCACAATCTGCGGGTATTCAGTGACCCTTTGAGGTCATAACACAATGGTATATTGTAATGTGCGGCCTGTTTTTGCACGTACAAAGGCCACAACTGCATCTGCCGTGCATCCAGCTGTGCAGCTGTGATATTGCGTTTAAAAATGGCTTCTTTGGTGTGGTTAAACGTCAACTTGCGAGCAGCTAGCTCATCACATAACTGCTGCAAAACGGGGTTCTGCATCACATCAATAAAGCTGACCTCAAAACCAAGTTGTTGTGATAACTGATGAGATACTTTCAGCGCCAGAAGAGACGTCCCTCCCAGCTGCATAAAGTGATCGTAAAGCGTGACATCGACGCAACCCAGAATATCACACCAAACCTGGGCAACAGTGGCTTGCAGTGCAGAAAACCCGGTATGACTTGTCTGAGTTCGTGTAGTCAGCCATTGCTGATAAATACGCTTCAGCGCACGACGGTCCGCTTTACCATTGGCCGTCACAGGCAAGGCCGGTATAGCCAATATGGTATTTGGCAGCATGTAGGATGGCAAAGCAGTACTGATGTCTGGTTTATACTCATTGATAAGCCGCGCGACCTCATCTGCATCGAAGCACATAGTCTCTGCGTCCAGAACCAGGAAACTAATCAACTGCTGTTGAGTTTGCTGCTTATATGCGATTGTCTGTGCCTGCTGGACTCCTCGTTGCTCAGCCAGCACTCGATCAATGGCATCCAGTTCCACCCGGAATCCATTCACTTTAAGCTGGCCATCGCGGCGTCCCATAAAGTGCACGTCTCCCTGAACATCAATAAAACCCAGATCGCCGGTTTTGTAGATACGAGTGCGTATACCCTGCTCTTCAAGGTAAGCGAATCGCCCGGTATTTTGGGCGCTATCCAGATAGCCCGTTGCCAGCCCTAGTCCCGCAGCGGCAATTTCCCCCACACAACCGTCTGGCAAACGCATTCCCCGATTATTGAGTACATGCACTGCCCCCCCCTGAATAGGCTGCCCGACAGGCAAGCTTGCTTGTTGTGGCCAGTCTCTGGGAATATGAAAGCAACAAGTGAAAGTAGTATTTTCCGTTGGGCCATAACCATTGATTATGCTTAGCTCACTATGTTCACGGTAAGCACGCTGAACATGCGCAGGAGACACAACATCCCCACCAACCAGGAGCGTCTTAAGGCCTTTAAATGCACTCACGTCAATGTCTACCAAGGTGTTAAATAAGGCCGAAGTCAGCCAGGCTGTATTAACACCCAATGTCTGGATTTGGTAGCTCAACTCAGCATTGTCGATCTGTCCAGCCTGACGAAAACTGACCTGACCACCGTTGAGTAGCGGCCCCCAGAATTCCAAAGTAAAAGCATCAAAGGCCAGTGGTGCTGAACACAGCATGGTAGTAGCGGCATCTAAACGCATAAAGTTCGGCTGATCCACCAGGCGTAATACTCCCTGATGACAGCATTCAATGCCTTTGGGTTCGCCCGTAGTGCCAGATGAAAAGTTTATGTATAACGGCGCAGGACCATCAAGTTGAGCAACTAACACAGGCTGAGCCGACGGCTCAAGTAAGGCTGAGATAGGGTGATTGTGAATGATATGCACAATTGGTTGTTCGGCGTGAACATGATGTGTTATCTCACACAGCTCAATTAGGCTCACTAACCGCTCATCAGGATCTGACATATCCAATGGCACGTAAACAGCACCCGCTTTCACAATCCCCAGCAAGGCAATCGCCTGCTTAAGTCCGTGGGCAAGGGTGATCCCTACCCGGGTGCCAGCAGTAACGCCCGCGGCCTGCAAATGAGCACATACGTTATTCGACAGCTCATCCAGCTGTGTGTAAGTCAGTGTTTGTGTGCCCTGCCTGAGGGCAATGGCATTGGCGTTTTCAGCAGCGACCGTTGCAAAACGGCGATTCAGGTCTGCTTTCAGTGGTTCATCAAACGATACATCCAATGCTTTAACATGAGATGTCTCCAGCAAGTTGGCCTTAAACAACTCATCCAATAGCTCGATAGTCTGCGCGGAAATACGTGTCGTATCAAACTCCCACCTCAGCGCAGTCTCATCACCATTTTGGCACGCCGTGAGTGATACCGGGAACTTAGCACGAGATAGCATCACCTCCTGTTTGGACACTGTCGTATCAGTGAATGCGTCCAGCGATAACAAGCTCTCCTGCCACGAAAACACGACCTCCTGAAGCGGATTGTGCCCCTCTGTAACCGCTAAAGCCAGGTCAGACACCAGCTGATTAATATCCACATCAGTGTGATCAAACAAACTTGTTAAGTCTTGTTTTAGCTGAGTAAAACGCTGATCCCGAGTTAAATTGCCACACCGCATCCGGATCGGCAACATAGTGACCATAAAACCGACGACTTCAGCAAACTGGGCGTCCAGGCGATTGGCAAAAGGCGTACTAATAACAACATCGTCTTTGCCCGTATACTGAGCAATACTCTGACCAAACACGCTCAGGGCAGCACAAAATACAGAGCATTCGTACTGCTCTGCAAGTTTCCGCAATGCCTCAGTCTGTTGTGCGGATAAAGTCGAGTGAACAACGTATTGCCCAGTCTGTTGTGGCACTGAGACACTATGCAGGCTAAACGGTTCATATCCCTGTAATACATCGCGCCACACAGCGTTGTCTGCAGGAGTGACCTGTTGGGCCAGATACGCTTTGAAGCCAGGCTGAGGTGCCGGCTTATCCAGCCCTTCGTAACGAGCCACAATATCCGCCCATAATTTGTTCATCGACCAGCCATCACTCACAATGTGCGGCATATTAAGTAACACGGTATGCGTATTTGTGTCTTGCTTTAGAATTTTTGCGACAAACAAGGGATCAGTGCATAACCCAAACACCCGCTGACACTCCAGTGTAATGTGCTCCTGTTGTGTCTCGGGTGTCACCCTGATGGTCTGGGCACACCACTGAGAAGTGGAGTGGCTGGCAAACCATACTTGCTCGCCATCTTGCACAAACCTGCCGTGGAGCGCATCGTGCTGCTCATAAACATCTTTTAGTACCTGCTCCAGCCTGGCCGTGTCCAATGGACCATCTACGGCGATGGCAAATACAATGTTGTAATCCGGACTCAGTGTCGGATCCTGATAGATTGGCCAAAGCCCCTGCTGTTGCGCCGACAAGGCAACGCCACGGTTAACCTCATCCATGGACTCATTGAACCTAGGTTGCTCCGGCTGCCTCGCTTGCAACAGCTTCGCCATATCCATTAATAACGGTGCTGTCAGCAACCGAGAAAACGCAATACTGTGTCCCAGCTTCTGCTCGATCCGATTTTTTACTTTCAGTGCCAGAATAGAATTACCACCGAGTTTAAAAAAGTGCGCTCTAGGATGTAAGGCAACGTCTCCCAGCTCTGCACGCCACATATCGGCCAGTTCAGATTGCGCCGGCGTAAGGCTGACAGGCTCGGCATTTTGGCGCACGGTATGGGCATAATAATGCTGCTCCAGGGCACGTTTATCGACCTTACCATTTGAGGTGACAGGCAAGGTTTCCATGCCCAGAATACTGTTCGGTGTCAGATGAGGAGGAAGCTGTGCAGAAACAGCCGACAATAGCGTATCTTCGTCCATATCGACACTCTGGCCAGAGACAAAACTGACTAAAAATCCCGTGCCATTTGCTTTAATAACCAAGGTTTCAACAGTGTGCGTTCCGGTCAGTTGGGCGACACAGTGATTGACAGCCTCTAATTCAACTCGTTGGCCGTTCACTTTAACCTGTTGATCGCGTCGCCCCAGAAATTGCAGAGTATGCTGCGCATCAAAGTAGCCCAAGTCACCGGTACGATAAGCCCGTACTGTGTTTCCGGCAATGTTTAACTCGATAAACTTGCCTGCGTTTAACGCGTTGTCCAGATAGCCAAGTGCCAACCCAGCACCAGTTGTCACTATTTCACCCGTAAAACCAGGCGGCAGGATCTGACCTTGCGGATCACAAATCACAACCTGAGTACCATTTAGCGGCCTGCCAATCGGCAATTTACTCCCTGCCGCAACACTTCTGGGGACCAAATAGCAACTGGTCATCGTGGTATTTTCGGTCGGCCCATAGGCATTGATAACCTGAATATTTTCATTGCTGGCATACAAAGAGGCTACGTGTCCGGCACTGACGACATCCCCTCCCACCAGGAGTTGAGTTATCCCCTCAAATGCCCCAACATCAATATCGACTAATGTATTAAACAATGCTGAGGTCAGTAAGGCAGTATTGACCTGAGTCTCGGCTGCCAGTTGGCGTAAACCCTGCGTGTCTAAGGTGCCGTTTTCTTTCAGAACCAGAGTGCCCCCATTGAGCAGCCCACCCCACAGCTCAAACGTAAATGCATCGAAAGCAATACTGGAAGTACAGAGCATGATAGTGTCGCTGCTCAATGACATATAATTGGGGTTCAGCACCATCCGTGTAATGCCCTGATGCGGGCATACAATGCCTTTTGGCTCCCCAGTGGTTCCCGATGAAAAATTGATGTAGGCCGCAGCGGTAGGCGCAATGAGAGGATCAGTGTAATCGACGGCACCGGCTGCGATTATCTCCGACACCGACGCGAGCGTAATGTCGGTATAATCCTGCTGTGCACTGAAGCACATATCACAGTGTGCCAGGCGCATCATCTTTAAGTTTTGCTCAGACGTGTTCCTCAGCGATAAGGGGACGTATACACATCCCGCTTTGATGATACCCAGTACGGCAATGATCAGTTCCAAGTCGTGAGGTAAGGCCACAGCTATCGGCGCCCCAAGACCGTATCCCTGTGCTTGAAGGTAAGCAGCAATGGCACTACTGTGTTTATCTAACTCAATATAACTGAGTGAGCGTAATTCATGTCGCACAGCTGTTTTATCACCATATTGTGCGACAACCTGACTGAACTGTTCTGGCAGTGTGACGGTCACCCCAGGGTCTGCTGGAATGGCTGTCTGATCGATAAAACTCAGTGCACCGTTTTGCGCTACCAGCTGCTCAAAACGAGATTGCAGCACCTGAATGGTTGATTTTGATAATAACTGGGTATCAAACTCCCAGTCCATCTGATACTGCTCACCCACTTTGTACATGGTTAGGGCAATCGGGAACTTGCTCGCAGCCCGACTGTCATTGCGCCGTGATACAGTAACGGCAGCGAAATCATCAGCTTCCAGTAAACCAGACTTCCAGGAAAAAACGGCTTGCTGAAGAGGATGAATACCTCCCTGACTGGCTAGTCCCAGTTGCTCACTGAGTGCAGCTAAATCAAACTCTGCGCAGGCCATTGCCTGCTTTATGGCTTTATCCTGTTCGTCCACATGCTGCCATATCGATTGAGATGCGGTGCGAAAACGCAATGGCAACATTGACACAAATTGACCAATCGTTGCTCTTGTCTGGCGCTGTGTTCGGTTAGCGTAAGGGGTACTTATTACCACCTCTTGCTCACCAACATACTGTGCCAGAGTGTGAGCAAAAACATGAATTGCGGCAGTGAATACTGACACTTTGTGCTCACTGGCCATCGTCTCCAGCTGAGAGCTCAGTTTGTTATCTAAGGCCAGTTGACAGTTAAACGCGTTGTCCCTGGCAGGCTCCGCAAAGGAGTGCAATGCAAAAGGCTGATACCCACTCAGGTACTGCTGCCAGAATGCGTTGTCTTCGACTTTTTGAGTTGCCAGATAAGCAAAGTAATCTGATTGATCAGGGCTAGGCCTATAATTATTTTCATACCTTTGGATGAACTCACGCCAAAGCAGGTTCATAGCAACACCATCCATTATGATATGGGGTGCATTGAGCTGAACCAGCACTTTCTCGGATCCAGAGCGGACAATCTGGACACGAAACAAAGGGCCTGAAAACAGATCAAAAATATGGGCCATCTCAGTTGAAATGTACTCAGCAAAATCATCCTCAGATGCCTCAACCTCAGTCACACACCAGTTCGGGTCAACGGCCGCAGACATAACCACGTCATTGTGCTGATAGCGAAATACGCTGTGCAGCACATCATGTGCCAGATAAATATCACGAAATACCGCTTTGAGTTTGTCCAGATCCACCCTTCCTGACAACTCTAGCACCAAAGGTACATTGTATGCGGGCGTTTTATCCGGGTCCTGATAGATGGGCCAGAAAGAATACTGACTGGCAGAAATTGGGACATCCCCCTGTGCATGCTCAGGTGACTGAAAAGGTGCCAACGGTGCATTCTCTTCGAGCGCTTGCCAAATGGCCATTGGCGTCTCATATTCAAACACCAGATTATCTGGAACATACAAAGCACACTCATCTTCGAGTCGTTCGACTAGCGTGATCACATCAACAGAGTCGGCACCGGCTTCAAAAAAGTTCTCTTGCCAGCCCAGAGGCTGCCCAAGCACCTGCACAAAAAAAGACAAAAAATGCGCCTGAGCTTCATTAAGTTGTGTTGTCATGATCACACCTCCTTGTTCAATGGCATGGTGATCATCACGGTCTCATTCACCCTAAACGGCGCATCAGGTAACGCGTAGCTGACCTCTACAGTATTCGTCTGCTTATCAACTTGTTGAGATACATAGTCCAACTCTATTGGCAAAGACAAGTGCCCGTTGATCACAGACGCTTTACCAAGTGCAAAGTTAGACAGGCTGGAGACAGGCAATTTTACCTTGAGGTAAAGATCATTGTCTTTGAGTATTCTGACCACTTTTTTACCCTGCTGTACAACTTCTCTAGGGCTGGACAAGCGTTCAAGTACGACACCGTCGAACGGCGCTATAAATTGCTTTCTTTTGATAGCACTGCGCATTTGTGCGATGTCTACAGAGTTGCGCGTGCGCTGAATTTCGCTGTTAATGACTGAAAGTTCTTTTTCAGATAACAGATCTTCACTCAGTGCCTTTCTTTCATGCATCTGCTTATAATTAGCAAAGATCGTACGATTGATCGCCAGCTGATCTTGTGTAAGCAGTTCCAATTGCTGATATGCTTTTAACTGAGCCTGCTCCAGGGACGTATCAAGGCGGAACACCGTATCACCTTTTTTAAACTTAGCGCCCTCATCTAACACCATCTCCAACGTTCCGAAAAGCTCCACAGACAAAACATAATTATGTTTAGAGTAGACCTGTGCAGGGAAACGACTCTGTTTTAGTTCTGACGCGCACGCAGCACCGATTGCATGGCAAAGCAGTGCCATGACCACCAAATATTTCATCTAAGCAGCTCCTTGATACTCGTTTTGATGTTTTTCTTGTTGTTCGATTTCAGGGGATTTATTTGAGCTACAGCCAAATTGGGCCATAAAAGCAGGAACGACTGTAAAAATACTGAGTAAATTAAACGCCATTCCGCCAATAATAATTGCGGCGATTCCCTTGTAAAGCTGTCCCGCTTCCGACGGGAATAGTAATAACGGCACCATCCCGGCAATGGTTGTCAAAGAGCTTATCAATACTGCTCGTTTCCTTTGCGCAATGGCCTGCAATATAGCCTGTGATTGCGCCAACCCAGACTCTGCCAGACGAGCAGCCGTGTCGACCAGCAAAATTGAGTTATTTGCAACCGTGCCAAGCATAATGATAAACCCGATCACACTCAGTACATCGAGTCGGATCCCAGTCATCACTTCAAGTAAAATGATGGCTATCACCCCTCCGAGTAACGGCGTAATAAGACTCGCAAGCACATACAAGCCGGCTTTATAGTTTTTTAGGGTGAACGTGACGATTGCAAACAGGGATAAAGCCACAAACAAAAACATACCGCTGAGTGCCTGCTTAGCTTTCGTGATGCTCGCAGCACTGCCTTCTAATTCAAACCGTCCCTTGTCACCAAATAACGCCGTTAGCTCAGGCGCAATATGTTGTTCAATTTGGCTCATTACGTCACTGACAGACAGGGCTTTATCGGTGATCCCAATATTGAGTTCAATGGCATAGCTGCTATTAAAGCGAACTTGTGACGGAATGACTTGTGTCTGCTCGAACGCCAAAAGTTCTCCTATATAGGTCTGCCGCCCGGCCTGTGTGACATAAGGCACATTGGCATATTCACTTAAAGACTGTCCCTCACCGAGGGTCATATAAACGTTGATGGCCTCGCCATTCATTGACCAGGTTTCAAGATAATTTGACTGAGTTAATGATTTAAATAACTGTTTAAGCTCGACTTCGCTGACACCAATGAAACTGGCGTTGTCGAATTTAGGGATAATTTTATAAACACTCTTTTGTGCCGTTAAATCGGGTTTGAAACGCAGTGATACGCCAGATAAGTGTTTATTAAATAGTGCTTTAATATTGTCCTGATTGGCCGCCAGCCACTGTTTATCATGCGCATGCAGATATATCTTTAGATTGTTTTTTGCTTCAATTCCACCGAATAAATTGCCATGGATTGTGATGACATTATAGTTTGCAAATGCATCTGGTAACTCAGCCTTCAATTTCGCCAATGTCTGAGGCAATTGTTCGTTGTCCTCAAGGCGCAAACCTACGGTAACAAGCCGACCCAGACTAATCACATAATAGTTTTTAATATCCCCATCAACTAATTGAGGAATAAGGCGATTTAATGGCTCAACAAGCTCTTCTTTGACTTTTTCCTTAGACTCCGTATTTTTAAGCGGAATATAAACATCAATTGCATCACGCTTAATATCAGGTAAATAGCCCAAAGAGGGCAGCAACATTATTGCCGATGAAAGAAAAACCACCGTAGATACAACTATCACCGCCAATCTGGCGGGTATGTTATTTAAAACCAAATGCGTCAACTTACCAGCCACAAAAGAGCGACCCTTTTGGCCTGCTTCGCCGGACATAAAAGCGTGCACAAACACAGGCACAATCAGAATGGTCAATGCCAGAGAAATAAGTAGCCCAGATACAAACGCCAGTGACAAACCAGAAAATAACTGCCCTTCCGCTCCTTCACTAAAGATAATGGGTAAAAACACCACGACAGACGTCACCGTAGACGCTAATAAAGCAGGGATCATGGTCGATATCGCATTAAAAATTGCTTGCGGAGACCGTTTGAGTGCGTGTGGCTGTCTGTCGAGATACTCAATTAAAATCAGGACACCATCTACAAACATACCTATCGCGAAAGTGATCCCGGCCAAAGAGATAACATTGATTGAAACATCGAACAGATAAAGGACACCAAGGACCCCCATAATCGATAACAGGGTGATAAGGCTGCTCAACAGAGTTGGTATTACCCTGCGAAAAAAGATAAACGACACCAGCAAAGACAAAGCAAATCCCAGTGAAATGGCTTCTACCATCATCCACACTGCTCGCTTGATAAACAGGCCAGTATCAAAGGTGATTTCATAATTTAACGCAACCACATCGAGTGCAGTGGTATTAAGCGCAAGCTGTTCGTCAACTGCGTTTTGAATGGTCAACAGATCAGCCTGCTTCTGACGTAAAACACGTACCAGGATCCCCGATTGTCCGTTAAATCGAGTCATCCATTTTGAAGGTGTAGCTTCAACTGAGACATTGGCGATTTGATTGAGACGAATAACAGTCCCCAGTTTGGTTGCCAGAGTTGCATTTTGTAATGAACTGATTGAGTCAACACTTTGATAGCTTGCTGTGTATAAATACGCATCTTGTTCGAATGTGCCCGTTGAATCCTGCAAGAGTGTTCGAACACGTGACTGTACATCTCCAAGAGTTAACCCAAATGCCGTTAGCTGCTCAGGTTTAAGCCGGATAACAACTCGCTGCTCGAGGTTAGGAAACAGTTCTGCCTTTTCCACTCCCGAAATACTGACTAGCTGTTTTTTAGCGATGTCTTTGATTAACTGAGTCTGAGCCTGAGTGAATTGACCATTTTCTGAAGTAAAGAAGTAGCTGCCGACAACTTGATTCGACACATTGTTACCGCCTTGATGAAACCTTAACGGAGCAACATAGGTTGGAAATGCTCGCACCCCAGACAACAAAGTGCGCATCTTTTGCTCTGTAGTTTCAAGATTAGTTCCGTATTCAAACTGAACTTCGAACCTGACACTTTCATCACTAAACGTAACTTTTATAGTTTCAAGCGTATTAAGTTTACTGTTGAGCACTTTTTCATAAGGCTCAACGATATTGGCCAGTAAAAATGCTTCACTGGCATTAGGCCATTTCACTGAAAAAGAGATCCTGGGAGGCTCAACATCTGGCAACAACTGAACTTTGTTTTTATAGGCACCAATTAAACCGAAGAGGAATATGGACACGCAAGTAACAAAGAGCAATGTTCTGGAATAAAGATAACTACTTAACACTACAAGTCCATCTACACTACATTCACTTAACGCAAAAAAAGTATCATGAGAAAAACAAATGTCAATAAAATAGAGCTAGGATACACAACTGGCCAAACCTTGCATTATCAAAAATAGAAACAAAACACCACAAAATTAACTTGATAAACATAAATAAAACAAAAAAAGCCAAGTTTAGCAATAATGATATTCAAGCTGGCGCTCAGAAAAGCGCTATCCATTCCCTAAGATGTAAAAAATATAGCACTTTAAATTCTTTAAAGTCACCAGCTCATTTACAAAGATTAATGAGGTATGTTTTAAAGCATCGAGTGTGCTTTCACTCTGGTCGGTGAGTTTGCTAATACCAATTTACTTAATTAAGTGTTCTGTTTTGAGGCGAGAAAATAGGGTCGATAACACCGCTCCCGTGTCCTGCTATCGCTGAGGCACCTACGTCCAAGTAGGCGTGGCAAACATGTACGAACCTATACCTTAGGTGAAGGTTCTAAGTGAGAAATTTTTAACGCCATTAGCGTCTTATTTGCTCCTTCAAATGGAGTAGGTATTAAGTGAAATGGGTATAATTTACCCACTGCGAAGTCGTTGGTGTGAAAATAGGCAAGTAACCATCGCAATACGTTTCGGGTAGAATGAGATACTCAGCCGATAACTGGTAATTTTCCATGCGGATAAACGTGCCATCTGCAAGAAGAGCAATACACATACTGCACTGATGCAGCGCAATGGCTTGACGCCACTGCGCTGTCTCGCTTACAGGTTTTGCTCAGCAAATGAGGCCAGACGACTTCGAACGACTCCGTTGAGATTAATCGTCGCAGAGCCTTCAAAATCTTTAAAGCGCTCAACAATATAAGTAAGCCCTGAAGTCACAGGGGTCAGATAATTGCTGTCTATCTGCGCCAGGTTTCCGGTACAGATAAGTTTAGTGCCCTCGCCACAGCGTGTGATAATGGTTTTTAACTGAGAGGCGGTCAGGTTCTGACTCTCGTCCAGAATCACCACCGCATTTTGGATACTGCGTCCACGCATAAAATTGACCGACTTAAACTGAATGTTGGCCTTTTCCATAATGTAGTTACGGCTCGAAATCGGGCTTTCGTCGTGTTTGTGTAATACCTCCAGCGTATCCGTGATTGCCGCCAGCCATGGGGCCATTTTTTCTTCTTCCGTGCCAGGTAAAAAGCCTATGCTTTCGGCAATTTCCGGGGTGTTGCGGGTCACAATCACCTTATCGTATACGCCTTTTTCAATGATCATTTCCAACGCACTGGCCAGCGCCAGTAAGGTTTTACCGCAACCAGCCGGGCCTGTCAGGATCACCAGCTCGATATTTGGGTCCAGCAACGCATCCAGCGCCATACCCTGATAGACATTTTTAGGCGCAACGCCCCAGGCCTGTTGGTGCATCAGGCGCTCAACGCTAATGTCTTTTAGTGTCACGTGCTCTGTATCATAACCCACCACCCGGGCAGCAAAGTGCTCCCCATCATCTATCAGGTATTCATTGACAAAGACTTCCGGCATCAGTTTTGCGGGCACCTGATGCAAGGTGTAACGGCCCTGCTGCTCTGTCTGGCACTCGCCCACATTGGCCCAGAAATCCCCGGTAAACTTGTTATACCCCGAGGTCAGCAGGTTAATGTCATCAATGAGCTGGTCAGTGCGGTAGTCCTCTACAAATTTGAGGCCGGCCCCTTTGGCCTTGAGGCGCATATTAATGTCTTTGGTGACTAGCACCACTTTTTTATCTGAGTATTGTTTCTGTAATTGAATGGCGCAGTTAATAATTCGGTGGTCATTTTCGTTACCCGGTAAACCAGAGATGCTATCCGGATACAAGTGATCGTTGATCACGATGAGCTTGCCACTGCTCGCGGGTTTATGCGTATCGCGCTGCACTTTGGGCAAAGAAACCCCCTCCAGCATTTGCTCTGGTGAGGCGTTACGCAACACGTCATCAAGGCTGCGAATGGCCACCCTGGCATCGCTGCTGACGTCGCGTTTTCTGTCTTTTATGTGGTCCAGCTCTTCCAGAACTGTCATGGGGATTACTACGTCGTGTTCCTGAAATGAAAAGAAAGCGAGGGGTTCGTGAAGGAGTACGTTGGTATCTAACACATACATTTTACGGTCGAGGTCATCATTTCCCATAGTGCGTTCCTATTTAGTGAAAACTACTACTGAACAAAGACTTGGTCGCCAAGCAAGCCAATGCTCTTACCCTAAGTTTAGTCTATTTGTCACAAAAGTCGTTTTTATGACAGCCACGTTAACCACCCGGTAAGACAATGCGCCATCGCTACGTCAATTTTGAACACTTGAGCTATGCTTATTTTTCGTCGTGAGGACGTAAACACTGTGGCCAGAAATAACGCCAAACAGGACAACAAGTAGCCCAGGCTCCTGTGTTCGCTCAGGTCAATAGCATAATGTGAAAAAAATCACAGTTTATGTACGTTTATCGTTGTCTCACAACCTTGAACAAGGCGGTGCTTCTCGGTACCATGGCCGCCTTTTTTCCGCGAGACGAGACAAGCATGAATTTTTCCTTAGGTCAGCGCTGGATCAGTGATACTGAATCAGATTTAGGATTGGGCACCATAGTGGCATTGGAAGGTCGCCAGGTGACCATATTGTTTCCTGCCAGTGGTGAAAACCGCGTGTATTCTGTACAGGAAGCCCCGGTTACCCGCGTGATTTTTAATCCCGGCGATGTGATCCGCTGTGTTGACGAATGGGAAATGCGTGTTGAAAAAGTCGAAGAACAAGGCGACTTGCTGTGTTATCACGGCGAACGTATCGATAACGAAGAACCGGTCACACTGAAAGAAACCTTTTTAGATCACTTCATTAAGTTTAACAAGCCTCAGGACCGTCTATTTGCAGGTCAGGTTGATCGATTTGACCGTTACACGCTGCGCTATCAAACCTGGCAACATCAGTTCAATCGCCAGCAGTCTCATTTAAAAGGCCTCATTGGTCAGCGTGCCAGTCTGATCCCCCACCAGCTTTACATAGCCGATGAAGTAGGCAAACGTTTCGCGCCCAGAGTTTTACTGTCGGACGAAGTTGGTTTAGGTAAAACCATTGAAGCCGGCATGATCCTACATCAGCAAATTCTGACGGGCCGTGCCAGCCGTGTACTGATCGTCGTGCCTGAAAGCCTGCAACATCAGTGGCTGGTTGAAATGCTGCGCCGCTTCAACTTGCACTTCTCTATTTTTGATGAAGACCGCTGTGACGAAGCCTTTGCGGATTCACCAAACGTATTTGAAACCGAGCAATTGGTGTTGGTGAGCCTGGAATTTATCACCAAGAAACGCCGCTGGTTTGAGCAAGCAACATTAGCGGACTGGGATCTGTTGGTTGTTGATGAAGCGCACCATCTGACGGTAGAAAAAGACAAACCAAGCACCGAGTACCAGCGCATTGCGGAACTGAGCCAGGACATCGCAGGCCTGATCTTGCTGACCGCCACGCCAGATCAACTTGGCCACCGCAGCCACTTCGCTCGTCTGCAACTGCTTGACCCGGACAGATTCTACGATTACGACGCCTTTGTGGAAGAAGAAAGCCATTATAAAGAAGTCGCCGATGCCGCCAACAAACTGCTACAAGACGCCGCGCTGGACGACAAAGCCAAAGCAACCCTGACTGAGCTGTTAAAAGAAACCGACATCACCGATCTGCTTAGCCAGGTTGAACAGGGCGAGGAGTCGGCCAAGCAAACGCTGCTAAACAACCTGCTGGACCGCCATGGCACCGGACGTATTTTATTCCGCAACAGCCGCAGTGGTATTGACGGCTACCCAAGCCGTATACTGCATGCCTGTCCTGTTGAGATGCCAAAGCAATACAAAACCGCTATCTCTGTCATGGGTAATCTGGGCGGCATTCAAAGTGCAGATAAAAGTGCTCTGCGTGCCCTGTTCCCGGAAAAAATCTTCCAGGAGTTTGAAGGCGAAAGCGCCAGCTGGACCCAGTTCGACCCGCGTGTCGCCTGGCTGATCGATAAGCTCAAAGAGCTTAAACAGCAAAAGGTGCTACTGATCTGTGCTGAAGCACAAACCGCCATCAGTCTGGAGCAAACCCTGCGTGAACGCGAAGGCATTAAGTCAGCCGTATTCCATGAAGGGATGTCTATCTTAGAGCGTGACCGCGCTGCGGCGTACTTTGCCGATGAATATGACTCTGCCCAGGTGCTGCTGTGTTCAGAAATTGGCTCGGAAGGTCGTAATTTCCAGTTTGCCCACCACCTGGTGCTGTTCGATTTGCCGCTGAACCCGGATCTGCTGGAACAACGTATTGGTCGTCTGGACCGCATTGGTCAGCAGCAGGATGTGAATATTCATGTGCCTTACTTTGCCAATACAGCCCAGGAAGTGCTGCTACGCTGGTATGACGAAGCACTGGATGCGTTCGAAACCACCAGCACCACCGGCCAGTTGCTTTATAAAGAATTCTCAGAGGATTTACTCGAACTGGTTGCCGCGCATAACTGTGATGAAGAAGAACTGGATCCGTTACTTGAGCAGGTTGCCAAGCAAAACACTGTGCTGCGCGCTAAAATGGAGCAAGGTCGCGACCGTCTGCTAGAGCTGCATTCAAGCGGTATGGGCAAAGCCGATGGCATTGTTGAAGAAATTGAAGCGCTCGACGACGACGTTGTCTTACCCACTTACATGATCAATGTGTTCGACATCTTTGGGGTCAACCAGGAAGACAAAGGTGAAAACACCATTATCCTGAAGCCCACCGAGCATATGCTCAACCCGTCTTTCCCAAGCCTGAAAGACGATGGCATCACCGTGACTTTTGACCGTGCTACGTCGCTGTCACAAGAAGATGCTCAGTTTATCAGCTGGGATCACCCTATGGTGGAAGGTGTGATGGACATGATCTGTGACGATGATTTTGGCTGTGCCTCTGTTGCTCTGCTGAAAAACAACAAACTGCCGGTAGGTACTTTCTTTGTTGAGCTGATCTTTGTGGCCGAAACATCGGCTCCGAAATCACTGCAAATTGGCCGTTTCCTGCCACCCACACCGATCCGGGTACTGATGGATAAAAGCGGTAACGATCTGGCACAAAACGTGGCATTTGATGCCTTTAACAACCAGCTCTCTGCCGTTGGTCGTCAGACCGCCAGTAAACTGGCCAATGCACTGCAATCGGGTATCCATCCGCTGATCAGCAAAGCCGAAGAGCAGGCCAAAGCACAGATGGCTGACCTGCAACAAGCTGCACAAGCACAGATGGAAACCCGCCTGAGCGACGAGCAGGCCCGCTTGCAGGCACTGAAAGCGGTTAACCCGAATATCCGTGACGAAGAAATTCAGGTATTCGATAAACAACGCAGCGCGCTCAGCGAGCACATCGGCAAGGCTCAGGTAAAACTGGACGCCATTCGCCTGATTGTAGTGGCGCATTAAACACCATAGCAAGAAACAGGGGCACACTATTTGGTGTGTCCCATACATTTTGATTTACTAAGTAAGAGGTTTCTGTCTCCCCTAACAAAGCCATTAGTATGGTTCGGAGCGTGGAAATCACGTCTTATCTTCAAGCCAGATGGCTTAAAGATTTTGTTCGATACTTTCGTTTTGTAGCTGCCACAGAGTTTTCTATATCTGAGCGTATTTTGCGAGAGATGCTCATCAGTTTTACGTAAACTTCCTGCGTCAGACCCAATACAGTGTCATGCCATTGGCTTAAACAAACAGCTGGCAGGTCACCTCTTCCACATTAATCGGCCAACAGAGAAACCGATGTGCAGAAATTTACCCAATATAAGCGTTATCTGAAATTCATGAGTACAAGAACACTCATTGATAGGTACTTCTGTGCACTGTGATAACAATCACACGGATGATGACAAACGCGAGTGTTATCAAATTTACACCTGTAGATGAGAGAGGGAGAGTCATTTCGCAATTAAATGCATCGCTACGATGCCCGCAGAAACACAAAGCAGGCCAGTAAACTGGCCTACGATCAACAACATTGTCTAGCAAGAAACTAAAGATATAACCTCTCAGGTCACCCTGAGTCGATCATAAATTAGCGATTAAGCGCACTGCCAGGTTTGTGGGCACTGCATGGTTTTCAGACACATCAGCGTGTCCAGGTTAGTACCACCAGCAACCTGTGGGGTTTGCTGTGGATTGAGCTTAGCAGAAGAGGTGTTAAGGTTTTTAACGGTCTTTTTGCTTAGTTTAAGTAACATCTTAATTTCCTTTGGTTAGTTACAAAAATCGCGGTAACAATATCAGGTTTTAATATCCCTAAAAAGCTTTAATTAATGAAATATTTATTTAAATCAACTGGGGATTAATAAATAATCTTTCATTAAAAAACATTTATAAAAATAGCTCATGTTTTGATCAGACCATTTTTTCATACGCATTATTACCAATTTGGGAATTTTTATTCCCATTCACACTTTAACCTTTACTTAACCCTGTACACGTTAATTTGACCTTTGAATCGGCTTCGTCCGGCCCAAAAGCAACTGTAGCGAAAGGAAGATCAACATGATAAAGGTTAAAACGAGTGCATTTGCACTGCTGATGGGCAGTGCGTTTAGCACCTGCGCGCTGCCCATACCCGATGATTTAGACCAGGCACTCTCAGAGTTAATTACTCAACATGGCCTGACTGGCAAGCCGGCTACCGGATTTGACTTACCCGGTGTCGATGACCCTGAGGTTAAACTGGGCAAACTGCTGTTTTTCACCAAAGCACTGAGTGGTGACAAGCAAGTGGCCTGCGCCAGCTGCCATCACCCCTACCTGGGTGGCGGCGATGGCCTTTCCCTGCCCGTAGGTACCCTGGCACAAGATCCGGATATACTCGGGCCGGGCCGTAAAACCACCACAGGACAATTCTACGTGCCACGCAACTCGCCCAGTATCTTCAATGCCTGGGTGCATAAACGCAGCCTGTTTCGTGATGCCCGAGTGGAGTTTCTGGACTGGCTGAACCCTGAGCAGGGGATCAGTACACCAGATGTCCCTTATGGTGAAGCCGATCCAAACGCGGGCGACTCGCTGTTGGCAGCGCAAGCACGCTTTCCGGTGGTCACCCCCTCAGAAATGCAAGGCTTTGAGTTTATGAAAGGTGCGCCTAATGATGCCGTCAGAGCCCATCTGGCTGCACGAATAGGCAACTATGGCAATGCCCAGGGCGAGTTATTTCGCAATCAGTGGCGGGACTATTTCGCAGCAGTATATGGTGATAAAAGCGCTGAAGAGATTGTCACTTTTGATAATATCACCCGCGCGCTGGCAGCCTACCAGCAATCAATGAATATGACGGATAATCCCTGGAACAGATACGTGCAAGGAGATAAATCCGCACTGACAACGTCACAAAAGCGCGGTGCCTTTTTGTATCTTTACATGCCGCCGCCCCCGTCTGATGGCGGAAGTGAGCCCGATTTTTTGCCAACCCAATGTATCGGCTGCCACAATACCGACAGCTTTAGCCAGACCAAAGGCACCAACTATCACAGGTTAGCCTTTCCACAAATAGGTCCCGGCATTGGTGAAACCGGTGATGAAAGCAATGATCGTGGCCGCACCTTGCGCAATCAAAACCTGGCTGACATCTACAGCTTTCGCTCTACTACTTTGCTAAACGTCGAAGTCACCGGCCCTTACGGTCATGCAGGCAATTACGATACGCTGGAAGAAGTAATTGAGCATTACGATGACTACCATGCCATATTAGACGACTACATAGACAACCAGGGCTGGTGCAAACAACCTCAGTTTAAAGACATCAAAAACTGTGTCGACTTATTCCCTGATACCCGCCGGCATACCGATGCCGCCGCTAAAATCATCGATGATGAAATCGCCGATGGTGCACCGGTACTGCGTAAATTAGAACTCAGTACCCAGGAAAAAGCCGATTTAGTCAACTTTATGAAAGCACTGACCGATCCCTGTGTAAAACAGGCAGATTGCCTCGCTGCCTGGTTGCCACAACCCCATGAAGGTGACCCTGACGGCTTGCAACTGTACGCCAAAAATTATCAGGGCGTGCCATTGTACTTACCCGCGGATTGCGCTCAGAGTGATACTGCGGTCACAGGCAGCCGCTTAATGCTGGACCAGGGAGAATGTATCTCAGGTAAAGCCCATTACTTCTATGTTGACGTGGCACAAGACAATACCACTTTGTACTTCAGCAGCCGCAGTGGCACAGGGCAACCACGCTTATTTTATAATGCCTACCAATGGGCAGACCCGCAAAATGCACAAGCTACGTCCCACGGCACCGGCACTGAGCAAGTACTCAAAGTCACGGTGAACCGGGGTCGTCATTTTGTCTCAGTGATAGATCCAAATGGTTACCAGGGGCTGTCTGTTGCAGCAGGCGTCGACAGTGCCTTACGAGAACCCGGTGAGCTGCCACGGGACATCGTCAATGCCTGTATTGAGGGCCTGCCAAGTGGTTATACCGAACTCTTATCAGGCAAAGCCCAGTGCGCCGCTCCCGGTGACAGTTACTTTTTTATTAAAGTGACGGATCCGGGCAGTACACTCGAAATCCGCACCCGACACGGTGTCGGTAACAGCGATCTGTTTGCTGGCACATTCTGGCCCAGCCGGGACATGTATACCTTTGCCTCACGTCGCTCAGACAACAGCGAATTTCTCAGAATAGATAGCCCTTTACCTGGCTGGTACTACGTGCTGGTCTCAGGGGATGGCCAGAATGAGGGCGTCAGCATTCAGGTCGATGTCATCGAGGCTGATAGCGCATCTCGCGAAAAAGGAAACCGCAAGCCAAACCGGGCAAACAACGCAACTTTGCCCAACTGATATCCAATACCAATCGGCTCACATAAGCGAGCTGGTATTCGCTGTGATATCGCCTCCCAAGCCGCAGTCCTACCTGCGGCTTTTTTGTGAAGCCCGGTCATTACCCACATCACCCGGTGTACTTAACCCGCCTTTAACCAATCACCCTCTACACTGGCGGTTACTTTTCGCCCGCACAGAACATCAACGGGTATATTATTCAGAGAGTTCACCATGACGTTACTCAATAATCGTTTACTCATCACACAGCTGGCCTTTTGTGGCCTGTGTGCTGCCATTGTCTTTGCAATCCCTTCTCTGGGGGGGGCCGACACGAAAGACTCACCGGCCGCAGAGCGATCCCACAGAGCAAGCACGCTTGTTACACCACCTCAGGTCACAATCATGCCAGTAAAAGCGGCCAGCTATACCCACATCATTACTGGCCACGGTACCGTAAGCGCCACACATACGCTGACACTCAGTAGCGAAATTGGCGGCCGGGTGACCCGGCTCCACCCAGGCTTTAAACAGGGAGAACAGCTGTCGGCGGGTACCGTACTGGCACGACTGGATGACACACAGCTTCAGCAAACGCTGGCGAACGCCGAAGTCTCACTGGCACAAGCCAGGCTCGATGCGGAAGCAGAAAAGCTCCAGGGCGACCCAAATAAGATGCAGTGGCGACAACTGGCTAGCACTGACAGCCACGATGTATTGCAGCCGCTACGTGCACCACAACAGCAAGTTGTCGCGGCTCAGCTGAGCCTGGCCGAAGCACAGTTGAATAGCGCACGGTATAACTTGGCAGCCAGTCAATTTACCCTACCCTTTGATGCCACCATAGTAAAACGCTCAGTTCAGCCTGGCAGTTATGTGCAACCGGGCAGCGCCATTGCCACACTTTACAGTACCGCACAGGCCGAAATCACGATTGAACTCAGCGCCGAGCAATGGCGACACTTACCCGCAGAGTTGATGCCAGAAGGTGGCTGGCATGTCACCCTCAGAGATACAACCAATACCGATGAGCAAACCCAATGGCATGGCCGTGTATCGCGCCTGAGCCAGTATGTTGATCCGCAATCGCGCCAACGTCTGGCAATTATCATCGTCGATAGGCCGCTGGCTCAAACACAACCATTGTATTTTGGCAGTTATGTTAAGGCTCAGATACAGGGGGTTAAGCAAGATGACTTGTGGCGCATTCCCGCCTCAGCCCTGTCACAACAAAACCTCATCTGGTACGTCGACAAGGAAAATCGCCTGGCGCACTTTACCCCGCAGATCCAGTTTCGCCAGCACGGTGACCTGTATATTAATGCCCCCACAGACTTACACCAGGCCAATATCGTCGTACGTCCTTTAAGTGCCTATCTCGACGGCATGAAAGTTACCCCAATTCAACAGGAGCACAGCAATGACTGAGCGTTTTTCCCTGATAGCCTGGTTTGCGAAAAACCCGGTGGCAGCCAACCTGCTCATGCTGGCGGTGATCTTACTCGGACTCAGCAGCGCCGGTAATTTGCGCAAGGAGGGCTTCCCGCAACAGGAGCCGGATACCATACAGATCAGTGTCGCTTACCCCAGTGGCAGTGCCGCCCAGGCCGAGCAAGGCATTGCCGTTGCAATTGAAAATGCGCTGGAGTCTGTGAAAGGGATAAAACGCATCACCACCACGGCCAGTGCCAGCAGTGTGAAGGTACTGGTAGAAAAGACCGCGCAACACGATCTGGATACCTTGCAAAGAGAGGTAAAAAACCAGGTGGATGCCATCTACAATCTGCCGCAGGATGCAGAGCAGCCCGTGATCACCACCGCACAGCGAGCGCAAGAGGTGATCCGGGTGCAGCTATTTGGCGCATTGTCTGCTCAGACACTACAAACCCTTGGGAGCCAGCTTGCGGATGACTTACTGGCTCAGCCTAATATCGCCACACTCAGTCAGCCCGATCACCGTGACCCATTGGTGGCCATTGAAATAGACGAAGCCAGCCTGCAAGCCTATCAGCTTAGTTTCAGCGAGGTAGCCGAAGCCATCAATCAATATTCCGGCACAGCACTGACCACCAGCCTGCGTAACCCCGATAAAGTGCTGCGCCTGAAAGCCGCCGAGCAGGCGCTTTATGCCGCAGACTTTGCGTCGATTGTCGTAGCAACCTCACAAACAGGTAAAAGCATTCGACTCCGCGATGTGGCCACACTGCAAGATACTTTTGCGGACGACAGTTTTCACCTGGCCCGATTTAATGGGCATCCCACTTACGGCATCACCATAGTTATGGACGAATACGGCGACATGAGCAACAGTGTGGCGCAAGCCAAAGCCGTCGTAGCAAAGTGGCAAAGCAAATTGCCCGAGGGGGCCTCACTGATCACCTGGTATGACAACTCTAAGCTGATCACGGAGCGCCTGAGTCTGCTGAGCCTGAACGCACTGAGCGGCATTGCCCTGGTGTTTATGGTACTGGCACTGTTTCTAAATCTGAAAGTTGCCTTTTGGGTCGCCGCGGGCCTGCCCTTTGTGTTCTTCGGCAGCCTCTTTTTTATGACCGAACCCTACACCGGCATGACGCTCAATGAAATGACTACCTTTGGCTTTATTATGGCGCTGGGGATCGTCGTGGATGATGCCGTAGTAGTGGGTGAAAGCATCTATTCAACCCGGCAACGCTTTGGTGACACACTCAGCAACACCATCAAAGGCACCCAGCTGGTCGCCATCCCCACCTTGTTTGGCGTATTAACCACTGTGGCAGCCTTTGCTGCGCTGGCCAATATCTCCGGCGGGCTAGGTGTACTGTATGCCCAGTTTGGTACTGTGGTTACCCTATGCCTGTTGCTGTCAGTGGTGGAGTCTAAATTGATCTTACCGGCACACCTGGCCCACATTAACACCCAGCAAAAACATCAGCCGAACCGCCTCACGGCACTCTGGCATAGTGTGCAGCAAAGCGCAGATGCGCTGCTTACTGGCTTTAATCAGCGACTTTATCAGCCTGCTTTGGAACACATTATGCACTTTCGTTACGCCGCATTGATGGGGTTTCTTGCGCTATTTTTTCTGACTGCCAGCCTGATCACTCAGGGGATTGTCAGGGTCGGCTTTTTCCCCGGACTGCCCGCCGATACGATCACTGCCACCATTACTCTTTATAACGACGCCAGTTTTGGCCAGACCGCCCGCAATCTGGATCAGCTTGAGGCACAGCTATATCAGGCCGAGCAACAACTGCTGGACGAGCAAAACCTCAGCCACATCGCCAGCGTGTCGGTCAGCGCAACTGGCGATCAAAGCGGCACACTCAATGTGGAGCTGGCTGGCACCCAACCCTATACCCTGAGCGAACTGGCGAAACGCTGGAGGACTCTGGCGGGCACCCCGGAAGCCAGCAAAACCTTGCATATTCAGGCGCAACTTGCACGCGTCTCCAACTTTAAGGTGGAGTTAAAAAGTAGCAGCGACGACACGTTAGAGGGTGCCGAAGCAAACCTGCAACAGGCGTTGCGTGAGATAAAGGGTGTACATAGTATCGACAGCTCACTGGCACCCGGCGAAGCCACCATGCACTTTGAAGTCACCGAAGAAGGCGAAATGCGCGGATTTACCACCCAATTGCTGGCACGCCAGCTACTACAAGCATTTGGTGGTGAGGTCGTACAACGTTATATGCGGGACAAAGACGAAGTGAAAGTGCGGGTGCGTTATCCACTGGCTGCGCGCAGCGAGCAGGCTGATGTGCTTGCAGCCAGAGTGCGTGCCCCCGACGGACGGACCGTACCGCTTGGCAACGTAGCAAACGTAACCTACACCAGCGAAGTGCAATCCATTACCCGGATCAACGGCGTCAGAGCAGTAACGGTCTCCGCTGCGGTGAATAAAGCCCTTTTGACGCCCACCGAGCTGGTGACCAGGCTCGAGCACAGCGTGGTACCCGGATTGCGTGCTCAGTACCCGGATCTGAACATACATTTTGCCGGGGAAGCCGAGCACCAAAAAGAAGCCACCGACTCCATGAGCTCCGCCTATCTGCTGGCGCTGCTGGCTATTTATGCACTGCTGGCTATCCCACTGAAATCATATTGGCAGCCACTGATCATCATGTCGGTTATTCCGTTTGGCTTTGTAGGCGCGATTTTAGGTCACTGGGGCTTAGGTTTAACGCTCAGTATTCTATCCTTAAATGGCATACTGGCGCTCAGCGGCGTGGTGATCAACGACAGCCTGCTGCTAGTCAGCCAGTTTAATCGCCATCGCCGTGAGGGGAAAACCATGCACAATGCGTTACTTGAAGCCTGCAGCGGCCGACTGCGTGCAATATTACTGACGTCACTGACCACCTTTGCCGGACTATACCCGATTTTGGGTGAAACCTCTCAGCAGGCGCAATTTTTGATACCCGCAGCGGCATCCCTCGGTTACGGAATTTTATTTGCCACGGCCATTACGTTATTTTTAATCCCGGTATTGCTACTGATCAGCCACGATATCTCAGCCCTGCTGAACCGGTTCCGCCCCACCCGTACGGAGTATGTACCTCATGATCAACGTCATTTTAGTTGAGGATGACCTGGCGCTGGCCGGGAACATTATTGATTACTTTGAACTGGAAAACATCATCTGCGACCACGCAGCCAATGGCATTGCCGCACTCAACCTGATCCGCGACAATCTGTATCAGGTGATCATTCTGGATTTGAACCTGCCGCGCATGGATGGCTTACAGATCTGCCAGGCACTGCGCGACGAGGGCAATGATACCTCAGTGATTATGCTTACAGCGAGGGATCAACTCGAAGACAAACTGGCAGGTTTTGCCACCGGTTGTGATGACTACCTGGTCAAACCATTTGCCATGGCAGAACTGGTGGTGCGGGTCAGAGCCTTAGCCAAACGTAAAAGTGGTGAGGTTAAACGGCTGGAACTGGCTGAATTACACCTGGATCTGGATAACCGGGAAGCCACTTACCAGGGAGCACAGCTCAAACTCAGCCCGACAGGCATGATCATCCTCGAGACCCTGCTTCGTGCTTATCCAAATATGGTTACGAGACAGATGCTATTGCAGGCCGTTTGGGGCGATGAACAACCCGACAGTAATGCGCTTAAAGTACATATTCATCACCTGCGCAAAGCGCTCTCAATATGCAACCCGATGCTCACCCTTGACGCCATCCCGAGACAAGGGTTTAAACTCCATTGCCATAAGGAGCGCGTTTAATGGCCCCCATACATATGAGTCTGCGCCGCTACATTCTTGCTGCCCTGCTGGTGCTGGCCACCTTGGTGATCAGTTTGTTGTCCCTACTGTGGACCAACAGCTTTTTTACCGGGCTCGATGACATGATGAAAGGCACTATGCTGAATGTCGCCCAGGCGCACCACCCGCAACCCGGTCAACCAGTAAGGGCTCACAACTTTGTGGTGGCCAGTCAGTGGCAGGATTTACCCCAGACCATTCGTACCACCTTTTCGCGTCAGGCTCTTGAAGCAAATGCCTTATACAAACAGGTAACCCGGGATAATATGTTTACCCGCCCCAGTGAAGCGCGCTTTGTACTGTATTTTGAAAAGTCCGATGGCCAGTATGGCTATGTTGCTCACCATTTTACTGCGCCGAAAATGCCACCTAAGACCTGGTTCCAGGGACCGGAAATCTTAGGGGTACTATTTGCGCTGGGCACGCTCGCGTTGTTTGCCGCCGTGCTGGTGATACTGCTGCGTACTGTCACCCGGCCTGTGGCAAAGCTACATGACTGGGCTGCCGGGTTGGATCATCAGACGCTCAACGACCCACCCCCGGTTTTTCGCTATCACGAGTTAACCACTCTTGCCGAGCTGATCCAGCAAAGCCTGCAACAGGTCAAGCACAGCCTTGATCGGGAGCAGGAGTTTGTCAGCCATGCCAGTCACGAGCTACGCACCCCCATTGCAGTGATCCGCAGCAGCGTGGAGCTGCTGCATCGCCTTGGCAGCACGCCTGATGACAAAGGTAAAAAAGCACTGATGCGCATCGACCACGCCAGCCAGGCGATGGTAGCACTGACCGAGACCTTGCTGTGGCTAAGCCGAAAGGGGCAACCGCTGAGAGATTTAAAAGCAGTTAGACTGGCTGACCTGATAGATGCCCAGCTGGAGGATCTGGCTTACCTTAAGCAGGGAAAACACATTGATCTGGCTGTGCACAGCGATGACTACCAGTGTGAATTGTCACAATCCGGCGCAACCATCGTCATTGGTAACCTGCTCAGAAACGCCTTACAACACACCCATCATGGCACAATTTCAATCACACAAACACAGCATATTATCGAAATTGAAAACCGAGAAAATGACGATGAGCACACTAAAACCGGGCAAGACCCGGGCCAGGATGATGAACTCAACAATGGGTCGGGCTATGGGCTGGGCCTGGACTTAGCACGCAGACTGTGTGACGAGCTGCAATGGCAACTCAACATTGCCCATGACGCCAGGCGCTTTTGTGTAACTTTGGTTTTGTCACCGCGCTACTAGGCTGCCTGAAAAAAGTTATCTACAAAGAAGTGTGCCGCACATCACAAGGAGCGGCACACAATTGCACAAGATTATCCGGGCGTTCCGGCGCGCTTTACCCGCCAAGCCGCGTGCTTTAACTTTGTTTCAGCTTATCCCGGCGCAATTTTAGCAACCAGGAGGATTTGTTCTTCTCTGCATCATAGAACACAGAGATTGTAAAAAAGAACATCAAAAACAGAATTATATGGGCAGCCAGGCTGATGCCAAAGACAATCATACTGCCGATGTAGGTTGCAAAGGTGAAGCTCCACATACAGGCTAAAACAGTCATAATGTGAAAACGGCTCACAGGGTCCGGGATATGCCGAAGCGGGTTTCTGGTGGAGTCAAAGATATAGGTGTAGGCGTCATATACTTTGAGTGCGAACTGTTTCATATCTACCTCACAGTCTGATATTAGTTCACTCTTTACTACGAGAGGCACTGCACTTTGGATCTTAAGGCTAATAGCACCTCACGCATCACAGCGTCTTTTCACTTGAAGGTATACATCACCCAAACAAACCAGCTAGACTGTCTAAAACCATAGGACAGGTGCCTGACTTCATTGAACTATGCGCATGTAATTTATCTATAAGGAAAGCTGATGGACTGCTGCAACCAGCGCTCATATGAGACACCAGAGGGTAAGATAACCTCACTAATTCGACGAGATAGACCCAGAGTCGAAGCGCTCAACCTGGTAGCGCAATTAGATTTACCGCAATGCTATATCGCAGCCGGTTTTGTTCGAAACTTAGTCTGGGACGCATTGCACAAATTTAAGCATTCCACGCCATTACATGATGTAGACGTAATCTACTTCGACCCTGCTGAGTCTGACCCCAATGCGTATCAAAAGTACGAAGCACAACTCACCAAGTGCATGCCCCGGCTTAACTGGCAAGTACGTAATCAAGCTAAAATGCATCAGTATAATGGGGATCCAGCTTATCACAGTACTCTGGACGCGATGCATCACTGGCCAGAAAAAGAAACAGCTGTGGCAGCCAGACAGATCTCACCGAACACATACGAACTTATCGCAGCTTTTGGATTTGACTCACTGTTCAGCCTCTGTATTACGCACAACCCAAAAAGATCGAGGGCTATTTTTGACAGTCGCGTACATTCAAAACAATGGCTAACCAAATGGCCAGCGCTAAAACTAGCGAAATCACACGAGCACGATTGCATTTCACTATAGATACGAGACAATGCCACACAACAAAACACTAAGTTATTAGAGTTACATGACTTCCCCATACCGCCCAAGATCAATGCCCTTCACAACGCACTCTCTGCTTTGATCCTTTTAGGTATTCATAATATGCTAAAACCTGCAACAGCCCGACGCTGCCTCAGAGCATAATAAGAAGTACTGAAATGGGTAGTCGATAGCTGGGAAAATCACATCATAAAGGATTTAATTTACATGAATAAATCTCGCTACTCGGAATTGGACTGGCTCAGAGTCTTATTAATTTTTGCGGTATTTTTGCATCATGTGTTTATGCCATTTAACGGAGATGGCTGGCACGTTATGAACCGTGAATCCAGCAAGGCCCTCGATGATATCATGGTGTACTTTGAACAAGTCAGACTGCACACCTTATTCTTCATAGCGGGAGCAGGATCGGTATTACTGCTTAATAAAGTATCAGCAGGCACCTTCCTGACCACCAAGCTGCATCGCTTACTTATCCCGCTCATCTTCGCAATGATGATTGTCGTGCCACCCCAGAATTACTTCGAAAACATCACTGAATATCACAGTTTAGCGGACGCATATCGTAGCCTAATGTTTGCTTTTAATGCTAATCACCTGTGGTTTATTGAGTTTCTGTTTGTTTTTATGTTACTGGCTGTGCCGGTTAATTTGGCGCTCGGTGCATCATCTGGCCGCACGCTACTTAGCGTACTGGAACGCATCACGGCACATAAACATGGCCTGATGTTGCTGGGGTTAGTTATCATTGGGGTGCGGCTGTGCCTTAAAACCGTTATGCCCTCACAAGACCCAAGCTTATTCAACCTGTCAGTCTCACTGTTCTTCTTGCTGTTTTTTCTGGCCGGTATGTGCTTTATAAAAAGTCCCGGGATTTGGCTCGCTCTGGAACATAACCGCGCCACTAATTTTAAGTGGTTGCTCTTTAGCTCAGTCACATTCTATGTCTGGTACTACAGACCTGACATTAGCGACTATACGTCGGTAGAAATGCGCTGGCATCTCTGGTGGCTGATCAGTGCACTCGTTTCCTGGTCAGGCTTATTAACCCTCGTCGGCTATGCCAGTGCATGGTGCAAAAAAACGCCCAACTGGCTGCGTCGGACTAATGAATTGATTTATCCCTTTTATATTGTGCATCAAACCGTGATTGTTGCGCTCGCTTTTTATATTGTGCAGTGGGACGCGGGTATTGCCGTCAAATCATTAAGCCTGTTGTTTTCGTCGCTCATCATTTGCGCTGCGATTTGTTATTTTGTCATCAGGCCATTTCACCTCACGCGTTACCTGTTTGGCCTGAAAACGACGCAATCAAAGGTCCCTGAAAGCGCGAGATTGTCTGAGGAAAAGTAACTTTGACCTGTGCAGATGCGTGCCGGATACAAACCTGGACTTGAATTGTGGCACGCATGACTAATCGACTCTGGGCTATCACTTCTTTTACTCAGATAGCCCCAACTCGCCTATTTATGGTGGGCCAACTACACTACAAGAGTTCACCTTCGACAGAACTCTGCCCGGAATAACATGATCTATCGTCTTTTAATCACGATTTTGCTTGTGCTCGTTACCCCTTTAGTGATGGGAACACCCAATTTTAAAGTGGTTTATTATGACGGCTTCCCACCTTATTCCTATAAAAACGAGGCAGGCCAGATGACAGGTATTCTGGTCGACATTGTCACTGAAGTCATTGAAAAGCAAATGGGCCTGAATGTAGTGCATAAAGGCTACCCCTAGGGCAGAGCCCAAAGAATGGTGTTCAACGGACAGGCAGATGCTTTTATCTCTGTGCCCACCGATGCGCGACTCCAGCATGTCAGTATCTCTGATACGCCGGTATTTGTCGGGCCCATCAACCTCTTCACCTACCGTCATCACCCTGACCTGGACGTTCTGATGCGTGTATCGGACACTGAAGGCCTGCGCGCTTTTCAGATCCTCGACTATATAGGTAATGGCTGGGGAGAAGCCAATCTGCCGCAAAATCAATATACCCGTAGTCTGACACCCAATATCTCGAATGCACTGCAGATGCTGGCAAAGAAAAGAGGCGATGTGGTGGTAACCGACAAAGTGGTTGCGCGGTATTTTATCGCAAAGCACCAATTACAGGATGCCATCATTGAAATACCCACAACCCTCGACATTGTCTCTTTCTCACTGTGTATTTCTAATCAATCACCCCATCTCGGCATACTGGCGGCCTTTTCAAAAAAGATAACCCAGTTTCGCCAGCAAGGGGGGGAGCAAAGCGTTTTGGAGAAATACCGCTAGGCACGGGCCCGATTAAATGCCCGGGCGATGACATCTCTCCTCATTCGCAACTACCCTGTCATGCCAACAGCTGAGTTAGCGATAACATTCCCCGCCCAAAGTCCTCGTTCAGATTGTTACACAGTAAAGACATCTCAAAAGTGCCACTCTAACACGATCACAATCCCGCCCCCCTCTCCCGGACTCCATACACCACCCCAAAAAACGGGCTTTTTCTTTGCCCTGAGGGGTCTGAACTAGCACTTGCAACGAGAAGCTTCACCAAGCCAAAATTTTTTAATCATGTAACCATATGAATTTAAATGAAAAAGAAATTTAAATGTAAAAAAACGAGAAAAAAACAAATATCTTTACACAAAGATACTTGACGGTATCAGAAATAACCTATATCTTTAACTCAAGATTCTTTAAACAAACTTAACTTTAAACAATTAGGAGATATACCATGAATAACATCACTAACATCATCCAAGTAGCTGGCATCATTGACCGTGAAGAAGCAGAACTGTGTCTGGCAGAAGGCATTGAATGGTTGGGTTTCCCACTACGTCTGCCATCTGGTAAAGACGACATCACTGAAGGTGACGCAATCAGCATCATCAAAGATCTCAGTGAACCTCAGGCAGGCGTTCTTATCAGCTACATGGTAGACGCAGACGAAGTAAGCGGTTTCTGTTCAGAGCTGGGTGTAAAAGCTGTACAGCTACATGGCGACATCAGCGTTGCTGAAATGAAAAAACTACGCGCACTTCGCCCTGACCTCTACATCCTGAAGAGCCTGGTTGTTAAGGAAGATAATGCTGATGAGCTGCTGACGCTGGTTGATGAAGTGGCCGAATACGTAGACATGTTCATCACAGATACCTTTGACCCTAAAACTGGTGCCAAAGGTGCAACGGGCCTGACGCATAACTGGGACGTGAGTGCTGAGCTGGTTCGCCGTTCGCCTAAGCCTCTGATGATGGCTGGTGGCCTGAACCCAGACAACGTGGCAGATGCAATCCGCAAAGTTAAACCAGCTGCCATTGACGCGCACACAGGCCTGGAAGGCGCAAACGGTCGTAAAGACCGCGCTAAAGTCCAGAAGTTTATCAGTGAAGCACAAAAAGCCTTCGCAGAAATCAATGCTTAATCATCATATCTGAGTCAGGTGCCCTACAAGCGCACCTGACTCTCATCACTAAGGAGAGATACCATGCTTGCAACTAACCTAAGGTCACTATCCAGACCCGACTATAACACTGCAAACGTTATTGAACTGGAGCAAACGGATCGACTGCACTATTTGCATACTAAGGTGCGCGATAAAACAGCCAACAAACGTCAGTTTACCTTTTACGCCGATCAGATCATTCGTCTGTTATTGGAAAAAAGCCTGGAAAGACTGAACTTTGAAGGACTGAATGTCACTACGCCGGTTGGCGAAACTTATGAGGGCAAACAATTTGCGAAGCCTCTGTGCGGTGTATCTGTGGTACGTGCAGGCGAAAGTATGGAAAACGAATTACGTCGCTTGGATCTCAATATTCCAATTGGGAAAATTCTCATCCAACGTGACCCAACAACCAAATTACCAAAACTCTATTATTCCAAACTGCCGGACAACGTTGAAAAGTTCCACGTGCTTCTTTTCGAACCAATGCTGGCAACGGGTGGCTCGGCCATTTGTGCCCTGGACGTGATGACCAAGGCCGGTGTTAAACCAGAAAACATCACCTTCGTAAACCTACTGTGCTCACCAGAAGGATTGCAAAAAGTCACCGCTCAATTCCCGGACGTCACCATAGTGACCTCATCTATCGAGCAGCGACTGAACGAACATGCCTTTATGATCCCCGGTATCGGAGATTTCGGCGACCGCTACTTTGGCACTACAGACCTGGGGGCTGTATGAGCAACAAGCAGCTAATTTTTTGGATGGTGGTTGCGATGATCGCACCCACCATCTGGGGTAGCACCTATATTGTTACCACTGAACTTTTACCAGCAGACAAGCCACTGATTGCGTCCGTTTTACGGGCGCTACCAGCAGGCATCCTGCTGGTGTTACTGGGCCGTAAGCTACCACAAGGTGTGTGGTGGATGCGCTCAATCATTCTTGGTTTGCTCAACATCGGTGGCTTCTTTTACTGCTTATTTGTCGCCGCTTACTTATTACCAGGTGGTGTCGCAGCGTTAGTCATGTCATGCCAGCCAATCATTGTAATGTTACTTGGCGCACTGCTGCTAAAGAACAAGTTAAAAGCGCGTCAATTCGTCGCCTGCCTGATAGGTGCTTTGGGTGTGTCTTTACTGGTACTTGAGCCCAATATGGAATTGCCAACCGCTGGCGTATTAGCAGGACTTGCAGGGGCCATGTCCATGGCAACAGGCATTGTACTGACCAAAAGATGGGGTAAACCCGAAGGTGTGTCTTTATACACATTCACCGGCTGGCAACTGGTTGTCGGCGGCCTGTTTTTGCTACCAATAGGGCTAGTTCAGGAAGGCTTCCCGACCGAGTTAACGCTCAACAATGTTATCGGCTACACCTATCTGAGCCTGATAGGCGCATTGGTTGCTTATGTACTGTGGTTCAAGGCGATTGAAAAGCTACCTGTGGTCACCGTGTCTTTCATCTCATTCGCCAGCCCATTATCGGCAACACTACTGGGTTACTTCATACTCGGCGAAGTACTGACATTCAGCCAAATACTGGGGGCCGGTGTCATCGTGGTGGCGATAGCCGTGTCGCAGCAACAGCTGTTTAACCGAACACTTGCGAGTCCATCAACGGATAAGTCGCTTTCTAAGGCGTAACAAAGACTTTTAAATAATTAAGGATATTGCAATGAACACTTTATTTGACGCAACTCAATACGGCAGCATCAAAGCAAACAACCGTTTCGTTATGGCACCGATGAGCCGTAACCGTGCCACAGAGCTTGGCCTGGCAACCCCTTTGATGGCGACCTACTACAGCCAGCGGGCAACCGCCGGACTCATTGTCACTGAAGGGATACAACCCAACCAGGTTGGTCAGGGCTACATGAATTCACCGGGTCTACACACCAATGAACAGGCACAAAGCTGGTTGCAAGTCACCGACGCGGTGCACGAAAAAGGAGGCAAAATCGTTGCCCAGTTTATGCACTGTGGTCGCATTGGCCACCCCAGTCTGTATCCCAGTGCACACCAATCTGTTGCGCCCTCAGCGGTCACGGCAAATGGCCAGACATTTACCCCAGATGGCATGCAAGATTTTGCACCACCAAGAGCACTGAGCTATGAAGAGATCCAGGCGACCATTGCTGACTATGCGCAGGCTGCTAAGTACGCCATACTCGGCGGGTTTGACGGCGTTGAGATCCACGCGGGCAACGGGTTTTTACCGCATCAGTTTTTAGCCAACAACACCAATCTGCGCGACGATGAATACGGCGGCAGCATAGAGAACCGCATCCGCTTTACCCTTGAAGTCATTGCCGCCGTTGCCAATGCCATCGGCGCGGATAAAGTTGGCCTTCGTATCTCGCCACATAACCAGTTCAATGACATCAATGAAACCGACACCTTGCCTTTATATCAGGCACTGATTAAAGCATTACCAACGAATCTGGCATACCTGCATATCATGGAAGCGGCGTGCCGTGAAACCAGTCAGCAGATCCGTGCACTGTGGCAAGGTCCTTTGATCCTTAACCCACATCAGTCATGGGAAGACGGCCCGGCAACGCCTGCTATCGCCACTCAGGTACTGGAACAAGACCTGTGTGATGGCGTAGGCATTGGTGCCCTGTTTGTGGCTAACCCGGACCTGGTAGAAAGAGCCAAAGTGGGTGCTGAATATAACGAAGTGGATGACAGTAAGTTTTATGGTGGCGGGGCCGAAGGCTATACCGACTACCCGACACTTGAGGGGGCAGAATTGACCGCCTGAGTCTATTTTATGGTCTGACTCTCCTTTACTGACCGCAAGGGTGATTTATCACCCTTTTTTGTTTTGCCACTTGATAACAACAGCATTGCGGGAAGTCCTTGCTACAAGCCAATATAGGCCAATACTTCGTCTTGTTTTTCAAAATTCATAATCGACTGACTATGCTTGACTCTATCACCGACTAAAACAAAGTTAACACCAAGTGCTTTACACGCGTTCAAATCCCAGCTTCCATCACCGAAATAGGTAAATGATAAACGCGCCTCCTTAACGGCCCTTTTTTCAGCAATTTTCATTATCTCGATTCTTGAGTAATGATCATTTGCAGAAGCAATGGGAATGTCTGAAATATCAATGCCAGCAGACGCCAACTTTAAGAGAGCGCTTTCATACCATCCACCCGTTGCAAGCGAAATTGAAACATTGTCGAGCTCCTTTAAACGGGCGATAAATGCAGCAGCCCCCGCTATTTCACTAACTGGTGTTTTTGCAATTCGGGTTTGTATTTTCGATAAGAAAACACGCTTGATTTGCTCATGCGCACTTTGAGTATTTTCAATGTTATTTTCTTGAAAAAACTGATTGAGGATCCCAGTGTCCGTTACATGTGTGTAGCGAGACCAGTTTGTATCAATCTGATATCCAGTCACTGCCATGACGGCTTCGGCAAAACACTCAGAATCAAAATCATAGGATTCGATAAGCGTGCCATCAATATCAAACATGACGTGATTCACTGTGGAGGTTCCTTCTGTGTGTAACGCACATATACGTGGAGCAAAATGCTTGAATTAAATGTGTAAAGTAGCGAATCAAGCCAGGTAATTTGGTTCTGCACATGACGGGCTTGTCAGCTTTTTACAGCACCTTTAGGTTGTGCTTTTAACACGATAAAAAGCACACACTAGTTAGCCAATATAAACAAAGGCCAACTGTCATTCCTTCTGCTTCAATGACTGGTTTGGCATTTCATCTTTAAAAACAATTTTTTCTATAAGGCTTGTTTTTATTTTTTCGACTTGGCCGCTTGATTTATCTATGTACATTATCCAATCTTTGGTTTCTTGTATTAAGTAAGAGTCGTACACTTTTTCTTTGGTTTTGATGGATACAAATTCAAGCTTTGCGCCCCCTAAAGCAACGGGTATTTTAGGGTAAATATACTTAGTGTAATAGCTTGCAATTGTCCATAAAACAAAGAACACGCCAACTATACTGAATGCCGCTTGATATAATTTATCATATCTTTCTTTTATGTCAGGATCAGTACAGCGTAATTCAATTCCCAACCCCTTATCATTCTGACTCATGGCAATCGCCACATAGCCAAAAAAGAAGTATGTGGTTGCTTTCAAGACCCCCGAAAACTCAGGAATATTCCAAGCAATCACTAGCGTAACGATAAGCATGGGTATTGATAACGCTCTTGAGAGAAAAGAAAGTGTCTTTTTAAGACGGCTTTCATTGTCGCCTGGCATTAAAGTAATATCTAATATCGTACAAGCGAAGACAGCATGAGCTATTAGAGAGGCTAGAACCCCGATTAGAATAAGTGAGTCCTTTGCATCTCGACCAACCTCAAACAGCTCTTTTCCATACAAGATTGCGTAAATAACATAAGGGAGAGAAATAACTCTCAGAGACCAGGGTAAAGCCTTATCAATGGTGAGGCTTTTACTTACATTAGATAAGTTAACCTTAATTCCAGTGTATACAATACAGATAACGGAAAAAACTACTGCTCCAAATCCAGAGAGTATGTATTTAGCTTGAACTAACTGAAATTCATAACTTCCAAAGCTTGATAAATATGAATTATGAACAATGAATCCAACAACATATAAAATGGCTGGTATCTTTATCCAATGTTTTTCTATAATATCCAAAACCCAATCCTTGTGTGCTATTTCACGTCCCTATCGATGACGAAAAATGCAGAAGCCTAGCTATTAACGCCATCAACTATTGACATATGATATCACATTACTGTTGACTAAATTCTATCATGTCAAGAGTTAAGATATGACTTGGTGAACACGCCTTACCCTCACCACTTACAAAAACATAACCAAGTGTTTTTTGAGCTGTATATGCTGTAAGCAAAGATGAAATTAACGCTGTATTATCATTATTGACTTTGGCATGCATACGATAATGATAACCACCCTCACATGCATCTAATGCCGGAGAAAAACGAACATAAGTAACGTTGTTAGTTACCCGTAAACTCTGAACCTTAATTGGCCCTGATTGATAAACCTGCGCATTGGATACGCTACAAAATAAGAAAAGAAAACACCCGATGATTAATTTTTTCATAAATATTCCTTTGTTTAATGTTCGGTATATACCGATGAATTAGTAGGATTGCTGGTTTGGCTCTGTTTCTAAGCCTTAGCACCGCCCACTAAGGGTGCTTACCCAAAATGGGAGCGACAAAATACCACTAGGAGCACTCGCCTTCAAGCCTACTGCTCACTATAGAAACGAGCCTTACTGGAAATATCGATGAAATATCCATCATGAGGTTTTTGCGGGGAGGATTTTGTGAGAACATGCACTAAGTGAATGTACTGAGTGTACCAGTGTTCCGAGGACATCCATCTTAAAACATCCGATAAGCTAACCTGCCTCTTGCTCTACGTCAGCAACAATTGCTCCCCCTCTGATCCATTGAACTAGAGCTGAAGATAAACGACGTATCATCTGTGCACAAATTATGAATAGGGTGTCTTCGAAAAGCAGTACCGATAAAATTTGCCCGACCGCAGCGCTTTGTTAGCCAGTGCTTGTTAAATCAATGTTTGATGAAAAAGCTCTGGCTACTTCAGCTCTATCACTATATGCGCTCAATAAAGTATAAATGGCAGTTACCATAGAATAATTCACGACCCTGTCATCATGCGATAGCAAGTAACCCGCAACCTTTTGGGGAGTAAAATCAATGAATATCAATTCATTTATCTCCCACGAATCATATGCTTTAGCAGTTGTGTTGTAGTCATGAATATGTGCTGATATGTATTTATCTCCATAATCTCTAAGGTCGACATACCCTATTAGATTCCATTCATGAAAGTCGCAATTAAATACACAAGAGACGACTTTGATTGATGACAATTCATTCGGTTCTAAATTTATTCCAAACTCTTCTGATAGAGCTCTAGAAGCTGCCTTTGAGGTATCTAGCTTACTATTTGAAATGTCATCAATAGTCATTCCTTCTACCGCACCGCATACTATACGGCTTTCATTGACAGCAGTTCCTTTTCCTCTTTCAACAAAAATCAACTTGTTATCACCCGTAATAATCCCAATCAAAATACCGAAGCTATTGCTAAAAAATGGCTCCATTGTATGACTAGGTTCGTTGATTATTCTTTCAATATCTCGATTATCCAGATTACGAAATACAGATGTTGCTGCACGCTGATGTACATAACCTGAAGATTGGCAGATGCTTATCTGAATTTGCTTCTTTTCACTAACAGGAGAACGTCCAACAGAAATTTTTGACAGTGCTATCTTTGGTGTTCCCTCAAAAATTTCACCTCTATTCTTCTTTTCGTTCCAGTATTTGAGCTGCTTTTCAAATTCAGCCCTATATTGATTCGGGCAATCAGGCACAGAATTTAATAGCTTGGTAATCAAAAAATCTTTCGAATACCCCTGGATAGAATAATCCAATACATAAATACTTGCTTTCGCCCTTCCGAATGAGAAGAGCTTTCCTTCTTGGCTACCTCTAAGTTCTTCGGAGTGCGCAATAAGACTCTTTAATTTCTTATTATCGATTTGGGATTTTCTGTACTCTTTGACCTTCTCAGAAATGTATACACCAACTGTATATTTAAATAAGTATGGTAAGCCACCAATTACCAAAGCGGTTGAAAAGCTCCATAGAGGATGGTTCGAAATTAAATTTACTAATTCTATGAAAAAGTCCATAACTACTCTTGAGCTCCTATGACTTGTAACTAGTGCTTAACATAAGAGGAAAGCAAACCGCTCGCCCATACTTGCCGCATGCATCAGAATGGCATTCTAATAAAGGTGAACATCGCGAGTACATCCATTTAAAAATATCTGATAAGCTTATCTGACTTTTCCTTATCCTCGCCACAATCTGTCCCAAAAACCCCTTAAGAATCGGCTGAAAACAGACGACGAATCATCTGCTCACGAGCTTTGAAATGGGTGTCTTCGAAAATTTCACTGGCATAGCTTTTTGCGTTAGGAGCTTGTCATGTTTCACTTAGATACCACTATGTGAAACGACTAAAATTACAAAAGCCACACTAAAAATGCAGACCAAAACGACAGATTTGATTAGCGACATTATGTGATTTTTCCAACCTCTTAACTTAAAAGAGCGACGCCAAATTAAAGTTATTGAAACCAAACCAACGACAAATGCTGCGTAAACAAAATAACGACCAATAGAAAAGTAGATATTAGCGGTTTCAGGTGTGAAAAGTAGCATCGTGCCCACTGAACACAATGTAAGACACAACATTCCAAAAAGTTTATCTAATCTATCTTCTGCCATTGAACTCTAGTAAAGCATAGAGCTTTGTTAAAGGGCAATTACCAGTGAGCTCACGAGCGAACTTGAGCAACTTGTCATACACAGTCCCACTCCGTAAACTTTCGGTTTAAGATTTGTGCTTTAGTTAACTTAGAATTGCTGTTAGGCACCAATACTTCGCGTGCACCAGCGCCAAATGCAGCCTCTCTAAACGCCCTGATTTCTAAGCTAATGTATCCCCCTTCAACTGACTCTAACAAGTGAACGATAGCTGTATGCTCTTGCCATAAGAAACGTCGAGGAGTTAATTCTTTTGCAATACTTCTGAAGCAGTCCTCTATTTCCATAAAATTACCCATTAATGTTTTTGGGTGATTTAAGGCACTACAAAGTTTACTTATTGATTTGTCTTCCTCAACAAAAGTTGCGGTCACTTGACCTCTTGTGACTTGATAATATAAATGACGCTTAATCCAGAACACGAAATCTCCCTTAGGTGTATAACCCTTGCTAACGGGCGATAACGCGATACCACCCAACTTTAAATTTGTGCCCTAAACACTGAGGCCGATTTGAATGAAAAGACCAGGCATTAGGAGTCCCTGTTATGCGATTTGTTATGTTTTATCTTGTCTCCATACCTTGATTGACTCTGTTACTAAGCCAAGCAAGCCTTGTTCTTTAATGTTTCTAGGGTGATTGTACTCAGCTGTGCCGGCAATTGCTTCAGCTAAGCTTTCTATAAATATAACGCCGTGAGCACAGTAATTAGCTTTTTCGCTAGCGTTTAATTGAACAACCGCTGAGAAACTAAAAAAGCCGCTATGACAATAAACATCTATTTAGTATTCGTCCTCGTGCTTTAGCAGAAACCACTCAGAAGGTTTAATTTCAATAACTTCCATTTTATGCCTCCAAGAAAACGCTGTGCTCTGCGGCCAATTTGGAGCGAAGCGGAAAATTTGTCCGCCAGCAGCACCTTGTTAGCTGGTAAGTTTGCTCATAACTTCAAAAATTTCCGCTTCTTGGGGATCTAACTTTTTGAGCTTTTGACGAAGGTTGTAAGATTTTTCCTCTTCGCCGATATCAGAATAGATGCGTATCGCTGACTTTAAGTGATCTGTATCTGAATAATTACCAATTTCTAGCGCATTAGTTAGGCATTCCAGAGATTCTTCAACTTTATCAAGCTTATAGAGAGTAAGGGCATGATTATGCAAATATGAAGGGTCGTTAGGAGACAGTTTTATAGCTTTATCTTCCCAACTAATAGCTCGCGATAGCTCTTGAGCATGATATGCAACCATGCCAATTTGGTTACATGAATGCGCTTTGGCCACGTCATCAAGGTCGTCGTCATCGAGGATGGCAGGAAGTAACTCTTGGCATACCGGATACCCTTCAATCTCTCGATCATTTCTAATATAAAATTGACAGATAGATGCAAATAGGGCCGTCTTACCGGATTCGTCAATCTCGTCATATCGCTCCCTAAATGTTTCCAGAAGAACACCAAGCGCCTTCTCACTCCCAGATAAGCTTGCCATTCCACCAAGAGCTACGATCTTATCAATGTCGCCATTTTTTGCTGACTCAAGCACCACAAGGTTTTCAAGAGCTTGAAGATCGCCGGAGGCGATAATTTTTGCAAGATCCTCACCAGGAGAACCCGTCATTGTTTCGAGTAGATTTTTCTTTGGTTCAGTAATTTCCACTTCTTTATCTTTAACTGAATGCTTTATAGAAGACGTTTGGATTGGATTGTTGTTTGTATAAATAGAGGGAGTAGAACCTATTACGATGTCTTCCTGCATAATTTTATTTATTTCTTCAAATGAACTTGAAGTTTCTCCTAATTCATTTTTCCATGTATTCATATGACCTTGCAATCCAAGGCGTAACTGCTCTAAGCCATGCTTTATTCCCCACAAAGTAGTATGGAAGTTGGTGTTCTCTTTGTTTTCATATTGCTTTTGCATTACTTCTAGAGAAAGTTGCTTTACGGCATAGTACGTGCTCCTAAGATGACCAATTGCCGACTCCGCAATATTTGCTCTGGCCTTCTGTTCCTCATTGATGAAAGCTTCACGCTCCGCATTTGTCGTGAAATGCTTTGTTACAAGAAAGGTTAAAAAGTTTGTTACCAGTCCTGCAAGTATCGCTATGGCAATATCTTTTTCGTCCATAATTATTTCCTCCTTAAAGGATTAGTGGCAAGCTAACAGTGTATTAGCGTGAATGCCGGTTAAACCCCGTCCACAAAGCTCAACCAACTCACTGCAAAATTAATTTATTCATTTTAATAACAATAACCTACCACCATGACCCCTTGTCTTCAAGTCTATGGCCGTCTGTAGAAAACGAGACTTGGTATTAGCGAGACTTATGGTCTCGTTATGTAAAACGACTAGTGCTATAAATTTCATGTACTTAAAAATAGTTGCGGCATAAACGAGACTTGAGAATTCGGAGAAAGCGAGAATTACGACTGATAAAATGCGCTCCAGTACTTATACCTGTATAAATAAACAGAACATATGAATTCTCAAAAGGGCTTTATGTACGCGCACCAAAACCAGTGGCTGGCCTCTAGGTTGTTCTGATAGGTAGCCAATAAGCTAATCAAACTTTTCCTTGCCGTCGGCATAATCAGCCATGCTCAAACCCATTGAGTGTAGGCTGAAGATAAACGACGTTTCATGTGCACACGAATTTTGGGTGGTTGTACTCGAACAAATGTCTCTTCTCATCAGTCTACTTCCATGTAGTGTTTAAGCAGATCCCGGCTCGCACGCGTCCGGGATGACGAAGTGGATTATCGGTTTTGCCTGAAACGAGCCGAGCAGCGTGGTATGCAGCAGGCTTTGCCTGGGCACTCAACGTAACACAACAAAACTAATGGCTTGCTTATGGTTGTTATAAAGGCACCCAGCTAAAAAATAAGAAACGCTATAATTTGCAAAGACATATACCTGCAAAAAAATGCTTCAACGACCTAAACACCAAACCGCCTTCCTGGTTGATTAACCACCTTAGTAATACTCTTCACACCGCCAGTCTCATCTTTGAGCCTAGTCCCAAATTAAATCCCAAATATGGGACTGAATAATCCATGAAAAACAAAAACATTTAAATATCAATCACTTAAAAATTGGCACAATGCCTGCTCTGTTACTCTCAAATTGTTCTTATTCGACCAGGAGTGAAAATGGACATTGCAGTAACGACAAAAAAGACAAGATCTCCGCGGACCTTAGTCATAGCACTTATCGCGCTAGTGGCGGTGGCTTTTGGTACCTACCAAGTGTGGCAGTACTCTCGTGCGGAACTTACACTCAAAGCCAACTCATTGATCATTAATCAGGTCAAAAGAGGTAGTTTCACGGTAACCGTGCGTGGTAATGGCGTGCTGGTTCCTGAAAATGTGCAATGGCTGTCGGCCAGTGGCGATGCCAAAGTAGAGGCACTGCTTTACAAGCCAGGACAAGAGGTACGCCAGGGCGACGAGATTGTGCGCTTAACTAATCCGCGTTTAGAGCAACAGCTGGCTGAGGCCAAGTGGGAGTTCTCTGCGCTGGAAGCCGAGCACCAGGCCAGTGATTTAGCTGAGCAAGCCGCGATTGCACAACAACGCGCCGATATGCTCAATGCCCGAATGGCAGTTGACGGTGCTGAACACGAATATCAGGCGCACCTTGAGTTAATTGAAACCGGCGCTGTCTCAAAACTGGACTTTCAGCGCGCCAAAATTGCACTTGAACAGGCGCGCCAAATACTGGCATCCAGAAAAGAGCAAATGGCTGAATCGGCTAAAAGCTTAAAAGCGCAGCAACATGCCCGCTTTGCCAGGCTCAACCAGCTAAAAAATCGGGTGTCGCGCATTCAAACGCAAGTGGATGAGCTGAGTGTCCGCGCATCCATTGATAGCATTATTTTAGCGCTACCCGTTGAAGTTGGTCAGCATGTCAGTATGGGCAGCAACATTGCCAAGCTGGCCGACCAGGGGGCGCTCATCGCTGAGCTGCAAGTCCCTGAGCTGCAAATTCAGCAAATCGAGGTGGGCCAGAAGGTCACCATTGATACCCAAAACAACCAGGTTTTGGGCCAGATCACACGTATCGACCCTGAAGTTGTGCAAGGCAATGTGCAGGTCGATGTTGCCTTTAGCGAGCCATTACCGAGCGATGCGCGGCCTGCGCTTAGCGTAGATGGTGAAATCACCATCGCAGAGCTTGATAACACCCTGTACGTATCACGCCCCTTATTTACCCAAAGTCAGACCCAATCCAGTATTTACAAACTCAGCTCAGATGGTTTAATGGCCACGCGTACAGCCGTGCAACTCGGGTTGGGCTCTGTCAACTATGTACAAATTATTCAAGGACTTGAAGAGGGTGATCAGATAGTCACTTCTGATCCAAGCCGCTTCGAAAGTTATAACCAATTTAGAATCAACTAGGAAACCGCCATGACTCAGCCTGTATTAGCATTAAAAAATCTCAGTAAAGTCTTTTTCTCTGACGACCTGGAAACCCATGCACTTAACGATGTATCACTGCAAGTGCACCAACAAGAATATATTGCCATTTCCGGGCCATCTGGTTCTGGCAAGTCGACCCTGTTATCCCTGTTAGGTCTGTTGGATACACCAACCTCAGGGAGTTACCAGCTGGCAGGACATGAAGTGGGGAATATCAGCAAAACGGAACGCGCCCAAATACGCAACAATCAAATTGGATTTATTTTTCAGTCTTTTAATTTGATCAGTGATTTAGATGTGATGGAAAACGTCGAGCTCCCCCTGACCTACCGTAAAGATTTAAGTAAGTCGCAGGTTAAGCAGATGGCGGCTGACGCGTTAGCCAAGGTCAATATGAGCCACCGTACTAATCATTACCCATCGCAGCTATCAGGTGGTCAGCAGCAACGTGTTGCCATAGCCCGCGCCATCGCCGGTTCGCCCAGCTTAATTCTGGCGGACGAACCTACCGGCAACCTGGACTCTAAAAATGCCCACGATGTACTGGCGCTGCTTGATACCCTTCATCAAGAAGGAGCTACCATTTGTATGGTAACGCACGACCCGCGCTCCGCCGAACGGGCACAACGCAAAATTGAAGTACTTGATGGCAGGATCATTGCCGATCACAAAACCCACGCTGCACAGCCTGAGCTTGCAGACGTCGTGCACAGTTAAGGGGAAAGATGATGAGTATTCGCAGCGATATCAAATATGCCCTGCGCCTGCTGGCAAAAAAGCCCAGCTTTAGCGCACTCACCGTGTTTGTGATGGCAACAGGTCTTGGCTTGAGTGTTTACCTGTTCTCATTTATGAATACGATGCTATTTAAGCCTTTACCCTTTGAAGACGGTGAGCACTTGATTGAGCTCACCACCTCAACCAATGGCCAGCGTAATTTTGGTGACTTTAATATTCATGATTTTGCCGAGGTCGAAGCGCAGTTATCCGGAGCCAGTGAGTTTAGCGCCTATCGTAGCGCCGTTGTTAATATTGCCGGGCGTGACGGCGCACGCAGATACCAAAGCGCAGATGCGCGTGCCAATTTGTTTGAACTCACCCGCACCGCCCCGTTGTTAGGCAGAACATTTACAGCAGAAGAAGACAAGGTGGGCGCGCAGAATGTGGTGGTACTGGGTTACGATATCTGGCAAAACCATTTTGGTGCAGATCAGGAGATCCTGTCACGCAGTGTCGATATTAACGGCCAGCCTTATCTTATCATTGGCGTGATGCCAGAGGGCTATTACTACCCACGCCGGGCTCAGCTTTGGCGGCCTCTGCGCGATAATCCGCAGCAAGTCTCGCGAGATCAAAACGCGCAGGTAACAGGATTAGCACTGAGAAAACCAGGCGTATCAATTGAACAACTCGACAACGAGCTGACGCTGATCATGCAGCGCCTGGAGCAACGTTATCCAAAAACCAATTCGGGCCTGAGCGCGTATGCACTCACCATGCACCAGTCTACCGCGGATGGCGGCATGTCGGTGGTTTATGTTATGCATACTGCTGCAATCCTTATCTTAGTTTTGGCGTCCGTCAATGTGGGCAACTTGTTGTTGTCACGCGCCGTTGAACGCTCTCAGGAAACAGCCATTCGTGTTGCACTGGGCGCACCAACTGGACGGTTACTGAGTCAGCTGTTATGGGAAAGCCTGTTGATCTGTGGTTTGGGTGGTTTAATTGGACTGTTGCTCGTTGGCTGGGGGTTAGAAATCACACAAACAGTTACCAATCAGTTCTTTACCGACAGACCGCCATTTTGGTGGGACTTTGGCATAGACGCATACACCCTGAAAGTCTTTTTTAGTTTTCTGGTGGGTACCATTTTTGTCACTGGCTTTTTGCCCGCATGGCGAAATATCAACGGCGACTTTAATGCGGTTCTGCGCGATGGCACGCGCGGTGCGCTGGGCAAAAGCGCAGGTAAACTCAACAAAGCGCTGGTAATTGGCGAGGTATTTTTATCTATCACCATTTTAATTGTTGCTGCTGTGATGATCTCTGCAAGCTATAAGGCCACTTATGCAGATTATGGTGTTAATACCCAGGATAAACTGGTCGGGCAAATTACCCTGCCCGCTGAGCAATATCAGACGGATGAACAAAGACGCCAGTTTGTACAAACGCTTAAAGCGCAGTTAGACGCCCAAAGTGGGTTTAGCAGCAACATGCTCACATCAGCGTTACCGGGTTTTGGGGATAAACGCCCCGCTGTTGCGGTAGCCGGTCAGGAATATGGTCAGCAAGGTTTATCCAGCTACCCAAGAGCCAACCAGATAGCCGTAGTCCCGGGTGCATTGCAACACTTAGAGGCAAAGTTACTCGAAGGCCGCTTTTTTAGCGACTCAGACAACACCGAGGATAAACGCACTGTGATTGTCACAGACAGTTTTGTACAGCAGTACATGAATTCGGAGCAACCGGTTGGGCAACGCGTGCAGTTTATTAATGAAGATGGCAGCAAAGGGCCGTGGTTTACGATTGTTGGTGTTGTTAAACATGTCGTACAAACCATGCCTAACAGAGATAAAACAGTGAGGACTCCGTCCGTCTATCTGCCTTTTGCACAATCGCCGCGCGCCTCTGTTTTCATCAGTGTGCAACTGCAAAGCGACACACAGAGTGCTAAAACCGCACTAACCCGGGTGGTAAATCAGATTGATCCGCAACTGCCTGTATTCAATATCGCCACTTTGGATGATCGCCTCACGCAACGTGTTGCACCACTGAGATTTGTTGGAGGCGTATTTGTGCTGTTTGGTTTAGCTTCGCTGTTACTGGCTGCCAGCGGCATTTACGGGGTAATGGCCAACACCATTTCGCAGCGCACTCAGGAGATTGGGGTAAAACGCGCGCTGGGCGCCAGCGAAAATCGTATCACCGTTGAGTTTTTGCTATCAGGCACCACGCAGTTGCTGCTCGGGGCAGTGCCCGGACTGGCAATCGGCTTAGCACTGGGATACACCATGTCGGTGCCCATTGGCGTTGAGTTCTTCGATGTCGCAGTAACTGCGGTCGTGCTCACTGGCGTACTTAGCCTAGTGGTATTGCTGGCAACCTACCTGCCTACGCAACGCGCACTCAGCAATGAACCAGCGCACGCGCTGCATAACCACTAATACACCCGCAACTAAGCGCAGCTTTTTTATATATTCGCTGCGCTTTTGTTGTACACTGAGTTCACTTAAGCGGTTGATAACAAACATTTATGAACGACCCAATTTTAATTCTTGATGACGATGAAGGCATAAGACATGCATTGAGCCTGCTATTGCTAGAAGAAGGCTACGCCAGTTTACAGGCCAGCTCGCCAGATCAGGCAACACAACTGCTCAAGCAGCATACCGTTAGCTTACTGATCACGGATTTAAACTTTACTCAGGATACCACCTCCGCCCAGGAAGGGCTGGCATTGATAGAGCAAATTAGAGCGGACGATGAACATTTGCCAATCATTGCCATTACCGGTTGGGGGAGTATTGAGATTGCAGTTAAGGCGATGCAACTGGGTGCCAACGACTTTGTTCAAAAGCCATGGGAAAACGAGCGGTTATTGACGATCATTCGCACCCAGCTACAGCTTGCAAAAGCCCATAAACGCACCCAAAAGTTAGCCGTTCACAATCAGCTGCTACAAAATGAACTGGGTGTGGTATCGGGGCTGATAGCCCATTCCGAGCCCATCAAACACGTCCTGTCGACTTTATCTCAGGTGGCCAAAAGCGATGTCAGTGTGCTGCTGACAGGAGAAAATGGCACAGGAAAAAGCCTATTTGCGCGGTATTTACATGATTTATCGCCCCGAAAAGACGAGCAGCTGATCAGCGTAAATATGGGCGCAGTCAGCGAAAACTTATTCGAAAGCGAGATGTTTGGCCATGTTAAAGGCGCTTTTACCGATGCCAAGTCGCACCGCATTGGCCGCTTTGAGTTGGCCGATGAGGGCTCGCTGTTTTTAGATGAAATTGCCAATACCCCCTACTCTCAACAAGCCAAGCTTCTGCGCGTACTCGAAGAAAGGCAGTTTGAAAAAGTCGGTGCCAGTAAAACACAGTCAGTCAATATTCGTTTGATTACCGCCACCAATGCCAACCTGGATGACGCCGTGCATCAAGGTAGTTTTCGAAAAGATCTGCTATATCGCATCAATACCGTACAAGTACATATTCCACCCTTGCGAGAACGCCAGGCCGATATTCTGCCGTTAGCGCAGCACTTTTTACGGCGCTCAATTGATAAATACGCGGCACAAGGGCGCGTTTTAACGCCACAAGCACAAAGTGCCTTGCAAGCGTATCACTGGCCCGGTAATGTCAGAGAGCTCGCTCACCTGATGGAGCGGGCACACATTCTGGCGCCCACCGAGCAAATTGATGTGACGCACCTCAATTTATCTTCTGAGCAGCCGCGCCAGAGCGCGCCGAGCAGTGAGGGCACAGAGCAAGAGCCACTGATGACCCTGGCTGAACTGGAGCAAAAAGCCCTAGAACGCCGTATGTCGCATTTTCAGGGGGATGCCGTTGCCGCTGCGCACTCCTTAGGGCTGAGCCGCAGTACCTTTTACCGACGTTTAAATAAAACAGGTAAATAACACTTATGCCTAAGTCAGCGTCATACGAATCTCAGCTTTGCTATTTGTACCTTGCCAGTGCTGTACCTTTGCTCTTTTTACTCATTGTCACCATGTTGCTCACCGACATATCGGTGTGGCTGGTGGCGCTGTGTGCTTTGCTGGGTGTGATAGTGCTGACCTGGAGTACCTTATATATCAAACAAAAAGTGGTGTACCAGCTGCGAACCCAAACCAATTTGGTAGAGGCCCTAGCACAAGGTGACTACACACTCAGAGCACACACAGGCGCCCATGAAAATGAATTAACGCCACTGTTTAATGCCATCAACCGACTTGCCGAGCGTTTGAGTGCACAGCGCTGGCAATCAGCGGAATCTCAGCAACTGGTGCAAACCGTACTTGAGCATATCGATGTGGCGATTTTAGCCATAGACGACAAGCAGACCATTGCGTTGTCTAACCCAGCTGCACAAACCCTGTTCGCACTGGACGACACCCGTACAAAACAGACTCTGCCCAAGGCACTAGCCGTAGTCAGTCAACTGGAGTCCGGGCAAAGCCAGGTAATTGAACTGCCAGTGGCATTGCAAACCAAACGCTACAATGTGCATGCAGAACAATACTTAAGTGAAGGCAAAGCATTTAAATTGCTGTTTATTACCGATGTGCATTCATTATTGCGCAGCGAAGAGCGACACGCCTGGCAAAGGCTGATCAGAGTGATGAGCCATGAGATAAACAACTCACTCTCTCCGATCACCTCTATTTCGCAAACCTTAGCTAAAATCGTCAACAAGCGCTGTGAGCCAGACATCCAGGCGCCACTCATCGAAAACCTAAACTTTATTCAGCATCGCGCCGGCGAGCTCAGTAAATTCATCGAAAGCTATAATCAACTGGCCCGACTGCCTGAGCCAGAGCGCAAAACCTGCTCACTACACTCGCTTATCGCTAATTGCCAGAAGCTCTTTCCACAGTGTGAATTCATTCTGCTCAATGCACATGACCTGTCGCTCTGTGTCGATCCGGTGCAATTTGAGCAGCTGTTTATCAACCTCTTTAAAAACGCCTGCGATGCCGCAGAGCAAGCCAATGTAGACTGCCAGATAGAGATTGACTGGCAGCTTATCAATCAGCAAGTGCGCATTACCATTTGCGACAATGGCATTGGCATAAAAAACACCGACAACTTATTCGTGCCCTTTTACAGCACTAAGCAACAAGGCTCAGGTATTGGCCTGGTACTTTGCCAGCAAATCATTGAAGCTCATCAGGGACGTTTGTCTTTACACAATCGCCAGACGCAGCAAGGGTGCTGCGCAGCACTGGCGCTGGAGCAGTTATAGTGGACTGGTGTTAGTGAAGTCGAGAGCAATCGTCATTTGTGGCGTTGTTCAGGCTAATAAACCTCAAGGTATCTTTTATACCAACCCTACTACGCCTCGCTCAACCGGCGCAGATTAGCAAGCTAAGTAACGACGAAAGAACGCAAATCGGCTTTGCGTCCTTTGTGGTTTCAGCTTTTGTTAGGCTTTATCTCCTACTAGCATAGAAACAAAATCATAGCTTGGTTATTTATTGATGCATCTTTAAATGTTTCACGAACTTCGTTGTAATTATCTGCGATATAATCGAGCAGCTCTTCCCCTTCATCCCAGATTTGAGGATAAATATCATTCTTTTTCAATCCTTTTGGGTCAAACTTAGACCTGAAAGATTTTTCGTCAATCTCTTCTAGCGCTACAGCCACAGCCCTTACTTCAGAAGGCGAAAGGGAGCGCGCAGGACCATAGCCAACATCTTCATCACTGATGGGAGTACCACCGAGAACAACATTAAAATATGGCTCCAAACCTTCCCATTCGCTTCCGTTCAAAATGAAATGAATAGCGTGCCATGCTTTATCTATATCGATAATATCGTCTTCTTTTGTTTCGTAAATAAACTCTGAGAGTGACTCAGGGTTCTCTTTCAGTAAATTAAGTTCTTCCTCAGAAACTGGAAGATAATTTCCAATCATTGACATTGATTTGTACTCTCCGTGAGCCCAGCGCCCTAATAATGGGCTAAAAAAGCTAGGCTATACTTGTGAGCAACGCGAATCAAGCCTAGCTTTTTTAGTCCGCGTTGATTAGTTTGTTAGGTGTTTTCATTGTTAAAGTTTAAGTAGCATTTTGGGGCATACCCCCAAACTCTTACAAAAGTATTATTAAATTCGAATTCGACACCTACGTTTTTAATAAACTCTAATATCTCATTTTTTAAGTTAGTTACAACAGTATGTCTACTACCGTTTACAATGTGAAAATCTACTTTCTCATAGCAAATATCAAACCACTCCACACCTAAAAATGGAAAAGGAAGATGATAAGTCCAGTCATTTTCCCATTGTGATATCTGCCCGTTAATCCATTTAGAACGGTTGGCGACAAACCATTGGTTGTCTCTAAACGCGGTTAGGATTTCATTCCATTTAGTGTTATTGCACAACCCCACCAACTGCTTTTGGTGTATTTGATTTAGCAACTTTAATTTATCTATTTCTTGAGGGCAAGATTCTGCCATTGGCAGTAAGCTCATAGAAACACCTAACAGTATATTAGTGAGAATGCCGGCTTAAGCCTATTCACAACATATTTACAAGTCACTACTAAGACAAAAATAGCAGCAAAAGCAAATAGCAGACACCCTTTCCAAAACTTGTCTGCCACCTATAACAAACACAGACAACGCTGGGTGTCTATGCTTTCATTATGTTTTCATTTTGCTATTCATTGTTTGGCAGTAGCTTAGCGTTAACCATTTTTAAGTAAGGCCCAACGCCGTCGTTCCAGTTTAAACCAAATGCTCCAGGAGGGTGACCTGCAATGAATAGTCTGATTGTAGTCGTTCCCTCATCAAAACTGTCTACTACCAAATCTGCACAAGGAAGGATAGCTTCTTCTCCGTGATACATTTTTTCAACCAAGTAATTAGTTGTCTCTTCCCAGCCTTCTGCTAGCGTTCCAGAGAGTGAGATTAGTCTAATATTTTCTGTTGGTAACTGCTTTCCAATCTGAATACTCGCTTTATCTATGGCTTCTCTAAGCGAGCCTCTTGTGATTATTGAAAACTCCATTTCAGTCATAGATTACCCCTGAGAACCTAACGTCCGCATATGCGGACCGAAATGCTTGGCTATAATTGGTAAGGTACTAACCAAGCCAAGCTTTTTAATTCCGCTCATAATGCGCTTGTTATGTTTCAAATAAACAAACTAACAAGTTAATTTGTCATGTGGTGATGAATAAACAGAACAGCCCATAACAATATTGCACTACAGATAAAGATGAATAAACCTTTAAGGCTAAAGTTACTAATTCTATGTTTGCAAACGGGACACACAAAATATGACTTGTTCATTGCCACTTTAACTTCAAGGGGCACAATATCCGCTTTGCATTTTTTACACTGAGCCATTTAAATTTGCATACCCTGATAAAAGCTGTGAGAAAAGCTGTGAGGACATCCACAGGTAACAATTTACGCGAACATCCACTTTGAAGCTGTCATCTTCTACATACCAATTCAGGTACCACAAATAGCAGACACCCATTCCAAAACTTGTCTGTCATACTGCACCCGTCTATGCTTTTAACCTGCTCCAAGGATAAGGACGAAGCAAATGCCAGCGGCACGGAAAAGCCAGGTCAGCTTAGTTGACACAAAATACTACCATTGTATCTCTCGCTGCGTAAGAAGGGCCTTTTTATGCGGTAAGGACCCGTTAACAGGACAGTCTTATGAACATCGCCGCGAGTGGGTTGAAGAAAAACTACTTCTGCTGGCACGCATTTTCTGCATTGATATTTGCGCTTACGCTGTGATGAGCAATCATACTCACATCGTTTTACATGTAGATGATAAAAAAGCTAACCGGTTAAATAGCAAAGCTATCGTTATCCGATGGCATAAACTATTTAAAGGGAACTGGCTAACGCGAAAATTCATTGAAGGTAACGAACTTAATCCATCCGAGCGTATGATGCTAGATGATATTATCAATAAATATCGCGAAAGACTGGCGAGTATCAGCTGGTTTATGCGGGTGCTTAACGAAGATATTGCCCGCCGGGCAAACAAAGAAGATGGCTGCAAAGGCCGATTCTGGGAAGGCAGGTTTAAGTCCCAGGCATTGCTCGATGAAGCCGCACTGGGTGCCTGTATGGCCTATGTTGATCTCAACCCTATCCGGGCCAAAATGGCCTGCACGCCCGAAACATCTGAGTTCACCAGCATCAAAAAACGCCTTGAACACGGCAAACAACCAAAGAGCCTTTTGCGCTTTGCTGGTAACCCAAGACAGAACATGCCCAAAGGATTACCCTTTGAGCTTAAATACTACATTGAACTGGTTGAACTCACTGGTCGGCGCATTCGTGCAGACAAGAGAGGCCACATCAGCGATGCTCAGCCCATTCTCGCTCGACTGCAAATAGAGCCCGAAAACTGGCTAAAACTCACCACACAATTTACAAAAGTATTCCACGGTGCAGCCGGCAGGCGTCATGCTCTTACTGAGTACTGTGCACATCTGCAAAAAAGACGGCGTCCTAACCTCGCTAACTGTGAGCAATTGTTGAGATAGAATAGCCCACTATCTGAAGTACAAATGATAACTGCCGCACTCTGGCAGTGCTTAACCGTGCCACAAAATACTAAATAGCTACTATTTCAACTGAAATTGCCCACCCATGAGAGCCGTCTCTCGTAATTTCACGCTCGCTTATTGGACAAAGCTACCACATTCATTAGTTGAGGACCTATAACAAACACAGATAACGTTGGGTGTCTGTGTTTTCTGGGTGTCTGTGTTTTCTCCCTTAGTTGAGGACCTATAACAAACACAGATAACGCTGGGTGTCTGTGTTTTCTCCCTTATAACAAACACAGATAACGCTGGGTGTCTGTGTTTTCTCCCAGTTGTCTGTGTTTTCCCAGAGGTCGGTTACAGCGCCTCGTTATAATATTTGCCAACCCCAGCCACGACTACGACAATTGATAAAATCAGGTATGGAAGCCATAGTTTGTACCCACCTAATATGCCCATAGATTTATCGTTTTCTAGAACATGATTTAATTTGAAGGAATTATAGCTTCCAGCATTAATCGCACTCTCGATTTGTCTAGAGCGCTCAATCGCTGAAGAGAAAGTATGCCAGTGATGACGACCTACAATATAAAACCCAAAAACAATGGTTAAGCCACATGCTATGTATAGAAAATAAGGTATATTAACCGAATTGTGGAATAGACCTAATGTTAGAGCTGTAATGAAACCGGCAGCCCAACTAAAAACTTTAAAACAAAATTGCTCTTGAGTAATAATTATATCCTGAACAATCTTAATTTCTTCTATTGGATCTAATTCTTTTGGATCTAATTCTTTTGGTTCTTCTTCCATATAATCGATTTACCTAGATTTTATAACGCCCTTGTTAATGAACTGAATTTTATTGGCTAAAATTAGCGAAACGCCAACTGAGCTTTGCCCCTATCTAATATTTTGTTAGTTTCATTTACTCATAAATTTTCCCGCAATATAAGAATACTGCAAACTGTTTCCATTTATTTGTCCTTAGTTCTGAATCTTGATGGATTCCAAAATCGGAATCTTCCGCCCAAGCTACAGCCGCTTCTAAGAACCCGCTGATAGAATTATTAGCCCAATCTTCAGTGAAGCTAACTTCATCTTTTGATTTTCCTTCATGAGGTTCGCGATCTGCAATTAGTGATTTTACGAAAAGCAGAAAGCTCTCTTCATCCTTTACTTCATCTAGTATTTCGTGAGGTTCTCTCATATCTTTGATCAGCACTTAACACCTTACTCAGAGGAATCCCCAGATAATCATTCTTAAAATCAATGTGATGGACACGCACGGCATTGTTTGATCTAATTTATTTCGCCAAAAACTAACCAGATAACAACA
>NZ_JAKRFU010000003.1:0-217862 GCF_022347845.1 Pseudoalteromonas sp. McH1-42
TCTTAATTAAGCTTTCCGTTTGGCTTTCCCTTCACTTAACTCGTTGCTTTTCAGCGTTGTGCTCCGTGTCGGTGGATGCGCATTATAGGGAAATCGAAACCCGACGCAACCTTTTTTCGAAGGAAAGTGATAAAAACAACACTTTTGGTTAAATTACGTACTAAACACATCAAAACAGCTGGTTTTGTCATCAAATATTCACCCATTTGACACAAACCAATTGCTAGGGGATCTAAGTATTGTACATTTCAGATGAGACGCAAGAAAATATGGCGCTTTTTTTAGCGCCATTTTTAAAAGTAAGAATTATTAGTATAAAAGACTGTAAAGTTTACGTCGGTAGCGCATTGCTACCTCATCACCTTCTGGCAATGATGCAATAATGTCCAGGTAACCTTTTTTGGCTTCTCCAAAGTTCATGTCTTTTCTTAACACAGCAAACAAGCTTTCAAGCGCATCTGCACTCTTACCCGCATCGACCTGAGCCTGAGCTAACTGGCACAATAGAGACAGATCGCCCGGCGCAGATTCGACTTCAGCCAACAGTCGCCTAAGCTCAGGCGATTCCTGAGCTTCTTTTGCTTGCTCAAGTTTAGAACTTAAATTGGTAAAATACGCATCCCGAGCCTCCTCTGGTACAGATCCTAGTAGCGCCTCAGCCTCATCTACTTTCTTTATCTGAATACAGATGTCTGCAAATACCAACAAAACCCTTGGGTTTTCTTTTGCTACGCCATAAGCTTGCTTAGCCAAAGCAAATGCCTCGTTCAACTCGCCACTAGCCAGAGCTTGCTTAGCTTGATCAAGTAAAATCAATTCCGGAGAAGGCAAATGCTCAGAGAGAGCCTTAGAAATCTCTTCCTGTGTTTTAGCGCCGGGAAGAACATCGACAGGAGCTCCCCCTTTTAGAATTACCAATGTCGGCAACGCCTGAAGGCCGACTTGTTGCGCAAGTTGAGAAGCGAGCATTTGCTGCTGATCACAATCGACAGTCGCTACCACTAAGTTATTCGGATATTGCTGAGCAAGCGCATCAAGAATATCAGCTTGTGCAAGACAGTTGGGTTCTTGTGCACTGAAGAACGTCATTAATACGAGTTTTTCTGGGTCCCCGGATGCTAACACCTGTTGGATATTTTCCGGAGTAAGTGAAATTTTATTTTCCATGTTCAAACCAGCTATGATATTTGCTTATCTATATGGTGACATCCTCACAAATTGCAAGGCAAGCTTAAAACCTGATTACGCTGCCGATTTACGACGACTACTTTTCGTTGAGGTGCGTTTCTTCGATCTTTTTTTAGAAAATGAAGATTTCGACCCAGTTCTGCTACTTTTTAATCCAGTGAACAATGTGCTGTCGCTTACCCAAGCGCGCTCAATAAAACCTGTAATTTCTTTTTCAAGAGGGCTCATAAAAGTTTGGTAAGGCTGCTCTTTCATCGCAATTTTTGCCAATTGTGATTCCCACAGAGCCGTTCTGTCAGGCAAAGAAACATCTTCTGGTAACGTCTTTATCAGAGCCACTCCTAACTCTGTCGAACGGATACTCTTACCATTGCGTTGCAAAAAGCCTCTTTTGAACAATAAGTCGATGATCCCAGCTCGGGTTGCTTCCGTGCCCAGTCCATCGGTTTCTTTTAGCACTTTTTTGATCTCAGCATTGGCGACAAACCGGGCGATACCTGTCATCGCACTTAGCAAAGTTGCTTCTGTAAAATGACTGGGTGGTTGGGTGTGCTTCTCAACCACTTCTCCTTTAAAACAGTGTAATAACTCACCCAATTCTAATTGGGGTAAAACAACTGGTTTCTTTTCTTCTGCTTTGAATAACCGCTTAAAGCCTAGCTCTAAGATTTGTTCTGCTTTTGCTACAAATACACCGCCGGCAATTTCTAACTCTACTCTAGTCTCAGTATATCGGTAGGCTGGATAAAACTGCGCCAGATACTGGGTACTTATCAGCTGATAAACTTGCAGCTCATATTGACCTAACTGAGCCGTTTTTAATTTCTTTGCTGTTGGAATGATAGCGTGATGTGCCTCAACTTTAGCGTCGTTCCAACACTTACTTTTCAGGCTGAGATTGGCGTCGGCTACTTTCTCTTCTGTTAACCCCTGATTATTTAACGCAGCACCCAACACCTGTTGCGCTTCAGCAAAATGACCTGTCGGTAAATATCGATTATCAGAGCGAGGGTAAGTGATCAGTTTGTGCTTTTCATAAAGCGCCTGACAAACATCCAATACCTGTTTTGCTGACATACCAAATCGTTTATTCGCATCTATTTGTAATGCCGACAAGTTATAGGGCAAAGGAGGATTATGCTTTTTTGGCTTAGCTTCGATTTTCTTGACTTGCGCATCTTGAGCATGGATCCTCGCCGCCACATTCTCAGCCAAACCTTTCACCAGCACGCGGCCCTCTTCATCCATATATGGCTGGCAAGCTTCACTGGGTTTCCACTTCGCACTGAACTCACTTCCATCATCTTTTCGAACATGCGCCAGCACCTCAAAAAAAGGTTTAGAAACAAAGTTGTCGATTTCCATGTCGCGCCTGACAACCAACCCAAGGACAGGCGTTTGTACCCTACCGACCGAGAGCACGCCTTGAAATCCCGCTTTTTGTCCAACCAATGTATAAGCTCTTGTCAGGTTCATACCATACAGCCAATCTGCCCGGGCTCTTGCCAAAGCAGACACACTTAAAGGAACGAATTCGTGATTGGCACGCATCTGATTTAGCGCTTTTTTTACCGCCGAAGGGTTTAAGTCGCTGATTAGTAGCCGTTGAGTCGACTGTTTTTTACGCCCGGATAACTTCGCCTCCTGAAGTACCTCATCAACGAGTAACTGACCTTCTCTGTCTGGATCGCCCGCATGGACCAGGTTGTCGGCTTGTTTGACAAGCTTCTTCACAATACTCAGTTGTTTTTTGGTTTTGGGCTTTGCTTTGAACTGCCAAAGTTCCGGTATAATGGGTAAGTGCGCCATTTGCCATTTCTTATATTTCGGATCATAGTCTTCCGGCGCAGCTTGTTCTAACAAATGTCCAATACACCAAGTAACACAGTCTCCATTGGCTAACTCAATATAGCCTTCATGTTTCTTGTGTGGTTTAGGTAAAACATCTGCGATAGCTCTGCCCAGAGAGGGCTTTTCGGCAATATAAAGTTTCATTCTTCAAAACAACTGTATGTATTTACAGTCATGATAGTCAACTCTGGCAGCAATTGCCAGAGTTGACTCAAACGGACAAAGAGATTGAGGATGGGCCTAGGTTTTAAGTAAGTTCAACTGCTTGTGTTTTTGCTCCACGATGTAAGTCATTGCACTCGCAGCTTGCTCTACCTCATCCGCGAAACCAGATAACTCAGCCGCCGCATCAGATATACCCGTCGTGTTAGTGCTGATTTCCTCAGTCACCATGCTTTGCTCTTCTGCTGCCGTGGCGATTTGTGTTACTTCATTTGATATGCTGCTTAACTCACCTACTAAGCTACTCATAAGCTCAGCAGATTCTTGGCAGTATGAAACCGCTTGCTCACCCTGGCTAACCGTTTTTTCAATGATCTGCTCTGAACCAGTCACTTCACTTTGAAGATTGTCGATCAGCTTGCTGATGTCATCTGTTGACGCTTGTGTTTTCGAGGCCAGCGCCCTGACTTCATCAGCAACCACAGCAAAACCACGGCCTTGTTCTCCAGCTCTGGCCGCTTCTATCGCAGCATTCAGTGCCAATAAATTTGTTTGCTCTGCAATCGCTCGGATCACATCCAAAATTTTAGAGATGTCACCGCTGCGCTCGGACACTTTACCGAATGCATTTTTGGCATCTAAAACCTGCTCAGCAATTTCCTGCACAGTCTCAGTCGTTCTGACGATACTGCGCTCGCTACTCTGGACCGTTTCAACAGCATGATTTGTACTCAAAGCTGCTTTTTCTGATGCTCTGGCCACTTCTGTTGCCGTCGCACTTAACTCGTTGATGGCAGTAACGACACTGTCTATTTCAAGATGCTGATTCGATACCTTATTTTTAATATTAATCGCGGCTTCTGTGGTTTTATGTGATTGAGTATATGATTCCTCGGCTAACTCTTTGAGGTCAATAATCATGCTTCTTAGTTTTTCGGTGAAGCGATTAAAACCATGTGCAAGGGATATCAGTTCAGCATGGTGGCTTACCTCAAGCTTATGAGTTAAGTCACCCTCACTGGAAGCCAAACTTTCAACCCGTTCCTCAATATAAGTTAATGGTCCAACAATGGTATTAATCAAGACAAGCGCCAGACCCAAAGCAACTGCAGCAACCAATGTTCCTAACAACAACATCCAACGCCCTAATGAATTAGTCGACGCTTCAATCTGCTGTTCTATTTGGGTTACTGAGGCCAATGCAACATCCTTGGGCAATTCAATCACCAAAGACCAGGTTGTATTGGCAAGCTCAATTTCAATAGGGACTGCAATGGCAAGCATATCATCCATCTCACTAAACCCGCCGGTCTGATGTAATTTCAGCAGTTTATCTGCCACACCTGAGTTAATGGATTCTTTCAGGGGTCTGGCTAGTTTATCGTAATGACTAGCCCCCACTACCAAGCCTAAGTTACTGAGTAAAGTAACTTTCGCCTGGCCTTGGTAAAGAGATTCAGATAACTCGTCAACTAACTGCTGGAAAACAGGTAAATTCACATCCACGCCAACCAATCCCTGAAAACGCCCATTGATGTCTACCGGCACCGTTAATGACGTCATCAGCATTTTGTTACCAGGGGAAATTTCGTACAGGTAGGGTTCCATAATACAGGGGGCAACATTGTCACGTGCGCACAGATACCATTCGGCTTCCCTCAAACCAAACTCGTTACGTTTATCTAAGTACTTGTCGGCTGCTGACTCGATTTGGTGTTGAGTAATGCCACTTGAATCTCGCGTGAAGTATAACTCCAGGGTGCCGTCCCCCGGGGCTGAGTGGCTTGCGCCGGACGTGTGGGCCTGATCTTGTTGGTCATAGCCATTTGGCTCAAACTGAGCATACATAGAAGATACAAATTGATTTTGTTTTAATGCACCTGCTACCAGATGCTGAACTTGGGTGCGTTCAAGCGGGTCGCGGACAGAAGTTTCTTTCAATGCTCCAGCCAGAGTATATGGCACCCGATATGCCGAGTTTATAAATGCGGCAACCTGCTGAGCATAATATTGCCCCTGTGCAGTTAAGCCCGTTCTGATCTCTTGGTATGCCAGCTCTCGAAGCTGTGCGCTTTGTACTTTATTTTCTTTTTGCAGGTTCATCCACATGGTTGACACCAGCAAGGCAACAAGGGCTGTAACCAAAGTAATCACAAACAGGATGAGCTTTTTCTTGATGGACATATGCTGCATATAAAACACTCACAAACGGTTGTTTATTCGGGTAACTTTAGCAAAAGTTACGCTTTCTTGCGTATTCTAAAATGACAGCTTTAAGTAATTATGACTACACTATTCCGATATTTTTTTTACGTAGAATATGAATAGCGCATTCATTGCACACGCAACAGACACTATAACGATGTGACGGGAAAGGAACGATAGCTCAGAGATTTCAATTGAATGGATACTCGACGAGATGAGCCGCTGCTTGTGTACAACAGCGGCTCATATTAAAAGGAGGTTCAGTCTTCCTCGATATTGTCTTTACCACGAGTCGACTCAATACTGTCTAATCTATGGTGAATAGCTGATTTAATCAACATATAGCCACTGATAGGGGCGGTAATAAGCAAGAACATCGAGATCAGTATCTCTTTCACACTGACACCTTCGCCATAAAACCCATAGTAGGCCATGGCAGCAAATAGCAGACACGCCATACCTAGAGTGGTTGCTTTTGTTGGGCCATGCAAACGCATAAAGAAATCGGGCATTTTTACTAAACCGATCGATCCCACCAAAATCAGGCTGCCGCCTAACAATAATAGTATTGAAATAACCCATTCCATCATTCGGTGCTCCTATTCAATGATATCGCCGCGCAGCAAATATTTACAGACGGCCACAGTGCTAACAAAGCCAAGCAAGGCTATCAACAAAGCCGCCTCAAAATACAGCGACGTGCCCATATTCATTCCATAAAGCACTATCAAGGCAATGGTATTAATGTACATGGTATCCAAGGCAAGTATGCGATCTGGAATGGAAGGCCCAACAACCAGTCGCCACAAATTAAGTAACAAAGACACACCGATCATCGCAAAGACAATCAAAATCACCGTCTCTAACATGCAAAGATCTCCTTAATAGGTTTTTCATAACGCGTTTTAATCGTGTCGATCAACTCCGCCTCATCGTCCAGGTCAAGCACATGGATCAACAAATAACGTTGTTGTGGTTCAGCGTCTTCCGCCATATCTTCAGGCCAAGGATAGACCTCAGCACTCACAGTGCCTGGTGTAAGAGACACGGTGCTGGCTAAAATAGTAATCGGCATCGACTGTGCTAAGTCAATTGGCACTTTGACAAACCCGGGCTTCAGCTTTCGGGTTGGTCCCAGGATTTTAATGGCCACCTCGATATTTGCCATTAAGATGTCATACAAAACCAGCAACAAATATTGCAGTGCCTTGCCCGGTTTCAGTACCAAAGGCTGTTTGGTACGAAATGGAAAAGTAGCAAGCGGAATTGCGACAGCAAGAATAGCGCCTAAGATCAAATGTCCCGGTGCAACCGTATTATTGAGCAATAACCACACGATAAATAACATTAGGCTGCGGAACGGCGTTGGCAACCATCTATATTTTGCTTCCAAACGCATTTAGCGTACTCCTCCCAACACGTCTTGCAGTAGTCCTGTGAAATCATGTAACTCCTGAGCTGCCAGCAGTGCATATTCACTCAATGGGCCTGCAAAAATCACCATTAATGGTGTACACAATACCAGCAGCATCACAGCACAAACTTGTGCCGGATGTGCTCGCTCCTGTTCGCTATCACCTTTGCCTGTCTGATGCCAAAATACGGTGCTACCCGCTTTTGAAACCGATACCAAAATCGCGAGGCTTGCCACCAAATAAACTAACCAAAACCAGTTGCCATAAGGTGTGTCCAAGGTTGACCTCAGGATCCAGACCTTACCTACAAACCCGGATAAAGGCGGCATGCCGATCACGGCAACTGCAGCGACCAAAAATGCACCACCAAGCAATAGCGGCTGTGAAACCGGGCGACCAGCGGTGATCCTATCCGCTACCTTACCTCTTTGTCGGGCAATTAAGTCTGCTAACAGGAACAGTGCGGCACTGACCAAGGTCGAATGCACCAGATAATAAATCGCTGCCGCGCTACTTTGCACAGTTTGCACTGCGACCAATGCTACCAAAGTACCAACAGACACAACTACCAGGTTGGCGACCATTTTTCTTAAATCTTGGCTTGCCAATACCCCTATTGCCCCCATCACAATAGTGGCAATCGCCAGCCACCAAAGCCAGTTTTGCGCCATGTGGCTCAGTTCACCAGCTTCTTCGCCAAAAATCAGGGTGTACACACGCATCATAGAGTACACACCCACTTTGGTCATAATGGCAAACAATGCTGCCACCACAGGCATTGCCGTAGAATAGGTGTTAGGTAGCCACAAGTGAAGAGGAAGTAATGCACCTTTAAGCGCAAATACGACCAACAACAACAGTCCACCGATCTTGGCCAGATAGACATCATCACCTTGCAGCAACGTCACTTTTTGGGCCATATCCGCCATATTTAATGTGCCCAGAGTGCCGTACAAGATCCCAAGCGCGATCAGGAAAACCGAAGAGCCGACCAGGTTCAGGATCACATACTGTAAAGCGGCACGTGTATTGCGCTTATCACCACCGTGCATCAGCAAAGAGTATGACGCAATCAACAGGACTTCAAAGAAGACAAACAAGTTAAACGCATCTCCGGTCAAAAACGCACCATTGACGCCCAAAATCAGGAAATGCAGAAGCGGGTGGAAAAAACTGCCACGTTCATCGTCACCAGCGCAGCTATATAAGCCACACACCAGACCAAGGAAAGAGGTCAAAGTAACCAGTAATGCTGACAGCGGATCGGCAATCAGCACAATACCAAACGGCGCAGACCAGTTACCAATCGCATAGACTGAAGTGCCATGCTCGCGGGTCATCAGCAATAAAATTACCGAGGCCACAGTTGTGAGCGCCCCCATACCGACAGACACAATGCGCCGTGCTCGTAGGTTCTTGCCACAAGGCGGCATCAACATAAAGATAGCTGCCAGCATAGGTAATAGTACTGGCAAGGAAGTTAAATGCTGTATCATGCTTTACCCTGCTCCTTACGCTGGGAACCACTGTTGCGCGTAGCCGTATTCACTTCGATACCATTGACATGGTCATTGCCTAAGTCCGCACGACCCCTGATAGCCAGAATGACCACGAATGCAGTCATCGCAAATCCGATTACAATCGCAGTTAACACCAGTGCCTGAGGGAGAGGATCAGCATAACCGTCGCTATAACCCAACACTGCGGCTTTATTCATGGTCAATCGACCTGAGGCAAACAAAAACAAGTTTACCGCGTAAGACAACATAGTGAGACCCAGCACTACGGGAAAAGTCCGGGCACGTAAAATCAGGAACACTCCGCAGGCCACTAACAGGCCCACGCAAGATGAATACAATAGCTCCATTAAATATTTACCTCTTCTTTAGGTGCATTGGCTGTCAACTTACCCAGACTCGCCAGGATCATCAATGTCGCGCCAACAACCGTAATATATACACCCAAGTCAAATACCAATGCGCTGGCAAGCTCTATCTCTCCAATCACCGGTATATCAAAGTAATCAAACCAACTGGTCAGGAATGGACGGTCAAATGCCCAGCTGCCCAAGCCTGAAATCATCGCAATAGCAATACCTGACGCGATGATCTTCCGATAATTGAGCGTAAAGCGCTCCGAGATCCAATTAGACCCATGCGCGATGTACTGCAATATAAAGGCTATGGCAGTAACCAAGCCTGCAATGAAGCCACCACCAGGTAAATTATGACCGCGCAGGAAGATATAAACCGACACCATTAACGCCAGAGGTAGCAAACTCTGAGAAATAGATGCCAGCAAAATTGGGTAACGTTCGCGTGCCCATGGACGGCCTTCTGAATCACTGCCCGGCATAAACAGTGGCAGATTTATTAGCAACTTATAAATGCCCAACGCAGCAATACCCAATACGATAATCTCGCCTAAGGTATCAAAACCACGGAAGTCGACCAGGATAACATTGACCACGTTGGTACCACCACCACCGGTCTTCGCATTCGCGAGGAAGAAATCGGAAATCGAATTCAATGGCCGTGTAATCAAGGCATAACAAATACTGCCCACAATCACGCCAATCGCAGAGGCGATACCCAAATCGCGTAACACACGCACAGAGCTGCTTTCTTTGGGCGTTTTTTGCGGCAGGAAGAACAGCGCAAGCATCAGCAGAATGATAGTGACGACTTCGACCGTCAGCTGAGTCAGCGCCAGATCTGGTGCAGAGAAGCGTGTAAACGCAACGGCGACCATCAGGCCCACCACCGAAATCATCAACAAGGCAACCATACGAGTGCGATGCCAGATCACAGTACCTATTGCACCTATCATCAACAAACCAGCACCAATAGCATTGTGAACATCAATGGGGGTTGGTTTGTTTTCGCCAACCAACTGGCTCATTTCAAACAGCGGCCAACCGGCACTCAACAGCACCACCATTAACATCAACATCAAATAGCGCTGCAAGGAACCATTTTCTATTGCATCAATGCGGGCGCGGCTCCAGCCAACTACCTTGGACATGGTATGCTCAAAACCCTTTTTGGCATTAATAGGCGGTAACGATGCCTGGAATGCAAACAAGTAACGGCGCTGCGTATAAATTAGCAAGCCACCGCACACGGCTATTCCGCTCATCAACAGAGGTAGATTGAAACCATGCCAGATCGCAATCTTAAATTGCGGTGGCTCGCCACCTAATACCGCCGCAGACGCGACATTTAGGATATCGCTGACGATAAAGCCTGGGAACATGCCCACAATCAGACACAGCGCAACCAAAACCTCGATCGGCACACGCATGTAACGTGGCGCTTCATGAGGCTCTTTTGGTAAGTCAACGGGTTCGCCATTGAAGAACACGTCATGAATAAAACGAGCCGAGTATGCCACTGAAAAGGCACCCGCAATCGTTGCCAGGATTGGGATCAACCAAGACATTGAGCCAAGCAACTGCTGATGTAAAGTTTCAGCGAAGAACATTTCTTTTGACAAGAAGCCGTTCAATAAAGGAACCCCTGCCATTGCTGCCGCGGCAACCATTGCCAGGGTTGCTGTGTACGGCATAAATCGCCACATGCCATTGAGCTTACGCATATCTCGCGTGCCGGTTTCATGATCTATGATACCGGTTGCCATAAACAGTGAGGCTTTAAAGGTTGCATGGTTAATGATATGGAATATGGCGGCAACGGTGGCCAATTCAGTATCTAGGCCCAATAACAGCGTGATCAAACCTAAATGACTGATAGTCGAGAATGCCAGTAATCCCTTCAGATCATGCTTAAACAGCGCGATATAAGCACCGACCAGTAAAGTTGCAAGACCCGTGAGGCCAACCAGAATAAACCAGATTTCCGTACCTGCCAGCGCAGGGTAGAAACGAGCCAGCAGGAAAATACCTGCTTTCACCATAGTGGCCGAGTGTAAGTAAGAACTGACTGGCGTAGGTGCGGCCATCGCATGAGGCAACCAGAAGTGAAATGGGAACTGCGCAGATTTAGTGAATGCACCGAGTAATACCAAGATGAGCGCCAGTTCATATAAATCGTGCGCCTGGATAAGCTCGCGACTGGCTAAGATGATATCCAAGTCGTAGCTACCTACAATGTCACCCAGGAGTAATAAACCAGCCAACAGCGCCAATCCGCCACCACCAGTTATCGCGAGGGCCATTTTAGCCCCTTTTCGGGCTTCAGACTTGTGCCACCAATAACTTATCAACAAAAACGAGCTGATACTGGTCAATTCCCAAAACAGCCATAATTGCAGAACATTATTCGACATCACGATGCCCAGCATCGCCGTCATAAACAGCATTAAGTAAGCATAGAGCTTTGGCATAGAGTCGTTACTACTTAAATAGTAACGCGCATAGAAGATCACCAAAATGCCGATTCCCAGGATCAGGAATACGAACAATAAAGACAAACCATCCAAGCGGAATGAGAGTTCTAAGCCCAACAACGGGATCCACTCTATGGTGGTCCGCAGCTGTTCATTGGCAAACACGCCGGGTGCCATGTAGCAAGCCAGCGCAAGTGCCAATCCAGGCGCAAGTAAAGTTACCGCAGTCGATTGATTGCGGGATAGTTTACCTGTTAATGATGAGAGTAAACTGCCTAATAAGGATAGCAAGGGTATCCAAAGCAATGTCATAAAGAAAACCTTTTATCTTCAATAACCGTAAATAAACGGAACAGCGCGCAGTGTGTAGCTAGTGTTATGCATAGACTATCTGATTTATTTTGCGCACGTTTTTATCACACATAACGCTTACCAGTTATACTTGATTAGTATTTGAGTTGTCTAGACTTTCGCGCTCTATACGCTGCCATTTTAGCCAACATTTACAAACAATTCAGATTAAATTCATAAATAAACTGGGCTTTTAACCCTTGGCAGCTAATTTAACCTGAATAAACCGCTGAAAATCTGTGGGTTTATCGCGCTGTTGCTGAAATGCCAATAGCCAGAGCTCCTTGTATCGTTTGGACAACGCCAGACTCTGATATTGCATGTTAGACATAGCCTGCTGGGGCTTATAAGCAGATAGTAACCCGGCCTCACAACTCTGACTGGGATACCACCCCTTAGGTGGTGTATTACCAACGTATAAGTTAGGTGCTTTAAACCCAGGAGTTGCGCATAACCATTGTGCTTTTGCCTCATCAATCGCGTATTCATCCTCAAAGCCACTGAAGTGCATCAGTTCATGGACAAACACAGCATAATCGCTGTTCAAGTTTAATGTCATTACGCCACGGCTGACATTCGCATCGCCACGTTTTGTCATCAGGACAAGATGATCGGCAACAGACCAGTACGCGCTGCCGGGCAATCCAGCAAGGTCACAATAAGCAAATTTTTGTGCTTTCAGGTGACATTGTAGATCAGATCCCATATACACAGGATCTGCAAAACAATAGCTACCCGAATGAGGTAAAGGGGCACTAAGGTATTGCGCTTTCAACTGTTGCAGCTTTTTAAAGCCCAGCCAGGAATCACTCAACATGGCCACCCGACGTATGCACTTTGCATCATCCCAGTGAAGCTCATTCACAGTTCGGATAGTCAGTTGCTGCAAATCATCCGATGCCAGCTCACTGGCAGAAGCGCCCTGCATAACCCGTGACAGCGTATAATAAGGTCGAGGCAGCGCAAAATGAGAGGCCAACAGGTTTATCTCAGACACTGCATGCGCTGTTGTCAGGGACTCCAATAACCGTAGATGCGCTTGCGAGGTAGTGGCCTCCCAATGCGCTCTGGCCAGCAGGAGCGCTGTATCTAAGTCCCCCTGTTCGATCAGCCGAATTGCCCATTCAAACGCCGCCGCGGGCTCATCCAACTTGCGTAACGCCAGTACCGTGCCATCAGAGAGCTCAGGTAGCAGCAAGCCTGCTCGTCGAACATCAAGGAAAAAGCTCTGTGGGCTGCGCTTAAGCAAAGAAAGCTGTGCCTGACGCGCGTTGGGAGAGTTAAAGTGCCAGGGATTGAAGGCGCTGCCCGCTATGAGTGTGCTACAGACCAGTAACACTACATAGCGAAGCATCAAAGCAGGCATCAGATCAGCCTACATCCGCCCGGTTCATTTCATCGGCGATAATTTGCAGTTCAAGACGGGCGTATTTATGTTCTACAAATTCGTAGACATTAGTTGCAAGGGCCAGTTTAAAATATTCAATGGCTTTTCCCGTTTTACCCTCAGCCTGATAACGCTTAGCCAGATAAAAGTAGGCTTCACACAGGCGCTCTGCAAACTCCTGTTGCGACTTAACGCCATCTCCAACTTGCGCGAGAAAGGCCTGCTGAGACAGCTCATTCAAATAAAGCTGTACCAATTGTGTTGCCCATTCATCATTATTCAAGGCCTGGCTGTGCTGCTTCAGAGCTGCTTTTGCAGCAACCGGGTCGACTTTAGATTCTGCCAGATAAAGCCACATGAGCCGGTACGGATCTTGAGGAGAACGCGCCAGAAAAGCCTCAAAATCGTTTACTGCCAGTGCTGGACGTTCCCCGTAATATAAGGCTATACCCCTATTTAAATAGGCATATTCATGATCTGTATTAAGCTCAAGCACCGCATCAAACATCTCGTAGGCGGTGCCATACTCTTGTCGAAGTGTATGATGTATACCAAGAAAATTGTATACCTCTGCCAAATCTGGTTTGAGTTTGACTGCGCGATTAAAGTCGATACGTGCCAGCGTGGTTAATCCCAGGCTGTCATAAAGCATACCCCGGTTATAAAACAGCTGCGCCTGTTGGTCATTATCCAGCGTTTTGTTTTGTAACAACTCGCTGTATCTGGCGATGGCTATTTCATTGCGAAAATTAGCTGCCAATGGCACGGCAAAAGGCACCGTCACGTTGGGCATATCCGCCGCTTGCTGAGTTGACTGACACCCGAGTAAGCTCAGACATAGCAAAGGTAATAATAACAGTCTCAATCTATTTCCCCTTTTGGGCATGTTGCGAATTTCTGATCCGCTTGTCGCTATTACTGTCGAGCAAATATTAAAGCATAAAAAAAGGGGCCATTCAGCCCCTTTCATCGAAACTCATTGTTTCTTTGTCAGATATTACTCAGCAGCAGGTGCCGCATCTGACTCTAGTGCTTCTTTAATGCTCAGACGCACACGACCCTGACGGTCTACTTCTAGTACTTTTACTTTCACTTCCTGGCCAACAGACAGGTGATCAGCTACGTTGTTTACGCGCTCTTTGCTGATCTGTGAAATGTGTACCAGGCCATCTTTACCAGGCAGTACGTTTACGAATGCACCAAAGTCTACGATACGGTTTACTTTACCTGTGTAGATAGTACCTACTTCCAACTCAGCGGTAAGCGCTTCGATACGAGCAATCGCTTCTTTAGCACTGTTACCATTAGTTGCAGCAATCTTAATGGTACCATCGTCTTCGATTTCGATGGTTGTATCCGTTTCTTCAGTTAGCTGACGGATCACCGCGCCACCTTTACCGATTACATCAGCAATTTTCTTCGGTGGAATGTTCATAGTGTAGATACGTGGTGCGAACTCAGACAGGTCCTGAGATGGGCTGGCGATTGCCTGGTCCATCACGCTCAGGATATGCAGACGTGCTGCTTTTGCCTGACGCAGTGCGATCTGCATGATTTCTTTTGTGATACCTTCAATCTTGATATCCATCTGAAGTGCAGTTACACCCGCGCTGTTACCCGCTACTTTAAAGTCCATGTCACCCAGGTGGTCTTCGTCACCCAGGATGTCAGATAGAACAACAAAGTCTTCGCCTTCTTTAACCAAACCCATCGCGATACCCGCAACAGATGACTTGATTGGTACACCCGCATCCATCAGAGCCAGTGACGTACCACATACAGACGCCATTGAAGATGAACCGTTTGATTCAGTGATCTCAGAAACCACACGCACAGAGTACGGGAATTCTTCAAGCGTTGGCATAACCGCTTGTACACCGCGCTTAGCCAAGTTACCGTGACCAATCTCACGACGCTTAGGCGAACCGATGAAACCTGTCTCACCCACACAGAATGGAGGGAAGTTGTAGTGCAGCATGAAGTGATGCTTCTGCGTGCCAATCAGGTTGTCCATCATTTGTGAATCGCGTTCTGTACCTAAGGTAGCAGTAACCAAAGCCTGCGTTTCACCACGCGTGAAGATTGCAGAACCGTGTGTACGTGGTAATACGCCCGTCATCACGTCAAGCGCACGAACCATGTCTGGTTCACGACCATCAATACGCTTCTCACCAGCAATGATGCGGCCACGTACGATTTTCTTTTCAAGTGAGCTAAACAGCTTAGACACTTCCTGCTCGTCCAGCGCTTCGTCTTCAGCCAGCTCAGCGGTCAGCTTCTCGACAACTTCTGCTTTTGCTTCGCTTAGTGCGTCTTTACGTGCCACTTTATCAGTGATGCGGTAAGCGTCACCCACTTTTTGCTCAGCGATTGCTGCGATTTTGTCAGACAGCTCAACATTTTTCTCTGGTGCAGTCCAGTCCCAAGCCGGCTTGCCTGCTTCTGCAGCAAACTCGTTCACAGCCTGGATGATAGCCTGTGATTGCTCATGACCATACACAACCGCACCCAGCATTTCTTCTTCAGTCAGAATTTCAGCTTCTGACTCAACCATCAGTACGGCACCTTCGGTACCCGCAACTACCAGGTCAAGTTTACTTTGCTCAAGTTCAGTCACTGACGGGTTCAGTACGTACTGACCATCAGTGAAACCAACACGTACGGCGCCGATTGGACCATTGAACGGCACGCCAGAAATTGCTAGTGCCGCAGAAGTACCAATCATAGCAACCATGTCTGGTTGAATTTCAGGGTTTGAAGAAACCACTGTCGCGATAACTTGTACTTCGTTCACAAAGCCGTCAGGGAATAAAGGACGGATTGGACGGTCAATCAGACGCGCGATCAGTGTTTCATTGTCTGAAGGACGGCCTTCACGCTTCAGGAAGCCACCAGGGATACGGCCTGCCGCATACATTTTTTCCTGATAGTTAACTGTCAGAGGGAAAAAGTCCTGACCAGGTGCAGCTTCACGCTTACCTACAACCGTTACAAGTACAGAGGTGTCGCCAATGCTGGCCAAAACGGCACCATCAGCCTGACGCGCAATGGCACCAGTTTCTAGGGTTACTGTGTGTTGACCCAGTTGGAATTCTTTAATAATTGCTTGCACAAATATCTTCCTTACAAAAATAACATATAAGCGCCAACAACGACCAATTACAGTCTTAAGGGGACTAAAGAGACTAATAACCATTTGATAAAAAAGATTAAACCAAACAGAGCTAGATGATCCGCTTAAGCACTACAATTGGCTGCAGACTTGGCGCTGAACCCCCAGAATGGCGGCTCGGGCATAAGTATACTGAGTATATACCCACAAAAAAAGGGGCGATTTAGCCCCTTTTTTCTTATCGGATAAAAATCCGACAAATAATCAAGTTCTTAGCGACGTAGGCCAAGCTCTTTGATTAGTGCAGAGTAACGCTCTACGCTCTTACCTTTTAGGTAATCAAGCAGGTTACGACGCTGGCTTACTTTACGTAGCAGACCACGACGTGAGTGGAAGTCATGCTTGTGGTTAGCGAAGTGACCTTGTAGCTTGTTGATATCAGCAGTTAACAGTGCAACCTGAACTTCAGGAGAACCAGTGTCGCCTTCTGCGCGTGCGAATTTTGCTACGATTTCTGCTTTTTCTTGATTGCTTAGTGACATAATAAACTCCAATTGTTTAAGTAATGCTTCAGCCGATCACTAATTCAGCCAAAGCGACAAAGCGGGCGGCATTGTATCAGCAATTACCCCCGCTGACAAAAAATTTTATTGTGCGCTGGATAGCGCCCGCTTGGCCTTGAGGTGCCCGTGCTGATTGCGCTCACCAATCCCGACAAAACGACCATCAGCCACCACTTTCAACACCCCCTCTGGCAGCTCACCGACGACGACTGTCTGGCCATGACTAAATGCCACGCCTTGCTCTGCATTGATCTCAACCGCCGGTAAATCCACCAATGCCGTATCCATAGGGAGTAATAGGGCATCAATGTAAGTTGAAGGCGGCAGTTCTTCCGCTTTCGCCTGCTGGAGCTTTTCTTCCAACTCCTCAAGTGTGATCATTTTATCGCTGGGATAATGCCCCACTTCAGAGCGGTGTAACATAATGACATGCGCCCCACAGCCCAGCTTCTCGCCCAGATCATCGACTATGGTACGAATATAGGTGCCTTTAGAAACATGCACTGTCATCTGGATCTCTTGTGCCTGATCGTCATACTCATCTAACGTAATTGAATAAACATTGATCTTGCGGCACTTACGCGGTACTTCGATACCTTCTCGGGCATACTTGTACAGGGGCTGACCCTGATACTTAAGCGCGGAATACATCGACGGATACTGATCAGACTCCCCCAGGAAGCTGGCAACATCTTGCTCCAGCTGTGCTCGCGTGATCTGCACAGGGCGTGTTTCGACCACTTCACCATCAGAGTCAGAGGTCGTTGTGCGCTCGCCCAATTTGGCACGCACCACGTAAGTTTTATCAGTATCCAGCAGAAACTGCGTAAACTTAGTGGCTTCACCAAAACAGATTGGCAGCATACCCGTTGCCAGTGGGTCCAATGCACCCGTATGGCCGGCTTTTTGCGCAAAGTAAATGCCTTTGGCTTGTTGCAGCGCTTTATTCGAGGAGATCCCCTGAGGCTTGTTGAGCAGCACGATCCCGTCAATCGGACGGCCTTTACTACGACGTGCCATTAGGCTTCTCCGTCGTCGCTTTTGGTATCTGGCAGCTCTTCGTCACCACGCTTTTCATTGTCTTTGCGGATCACTTCATCAACCAGATTAGAGATACGCATCCCTTCCATCAGGGAGTTATCCAGAACAAAACGCAGTTCAGGCATGATCCGCGCGCGGATCCGTTTGCCAAGCAAAGAACGGATATAACCTGTGGCTTCATTCAGAATCGACAGGTTTTCTTTGGTTTTGTCGTCATCACCGCCAAGAACCGTAATAAACACCTTGGCGTAAGACAGATCGCGCGATACTTCTACAGCCGATACAGTGACCATGCCTAAACGCGGATCTTTAATTTCGCGCTGCAAAATCACGGCAATTTCTTTCTGGATCTGTTGTGCAACACGATCAGTACGAGAAAATTCTCTCATTTTCACCACTTCATTTTAATCATTAAAACGGGCAATGCATACAATCGCCCACTAGAGGAAACACAAACACAAATGGGGGCTTACGCCCCCATTTCAAGGTTGAACCCCGACTGACTTACAACGAACGTTGTACTTCAACGGTTTCGAATACCTCGATTTGGTCACCGACCTTAACGTCATTATAGTTCTTAACGCCGATACCACACTCCATGCCGTTACGAACTTCTGCCACGTCATCTTTAAAGCGGCGCAGTGATTCAAGTTCACCTTCGTAAATAACAACATTGTCACGCAGTACGCGGATAGGTGCGCTACGTTTAACCACACCTTCAGTAACCATACAACCCGCAACCGAACCAATCTTAGGCGACTTAAACACGTCACGTACTTCAGCCAGACCGATGATCTCTTGCTTGAACTCAGGTGCCAGCATACCTGACATTGCCTGCTTCACTTCTTCGATCAGATCGTAGATTACGCTGTAGTAACGCAGATCCAAGTTCTCAGCTTCAATCACTTTACGTGCAGATGCATCAGCACGTACGTTAAAGCCAACAATAATTGCGTTAGAAGCCGCTGCCAGGGTTGCGTCAGTTTCAGTGATACCACCTACGCCGCTACCAACGATCTTCACTTTAACTTCGTCTGTAGACAGTTTAACCAAAGAGTCAGAGATGGCTTCGATTGAACCCTGTACGTCTGCTTTCAGTACCACGTTCACTTCTGATACGTCGCCTTCAGTCATGTTGGTAAACATGTTTTCAAGCTTCGCTTTCTGCTGACGCGCCAGTTTCACATCACGGAATTTACCCTGACGGTACAATGCAACTTCACGTGCTTTACGCTCGTCTTTAACAACAGTTGCTTCGTCACCCGCAGCTGGTACACCCGACATACCCAGGATTTCAACCGGAATTGAAGGACCAGCAGTCGTGATGTCTTTTCCGTTTTCGTCTTTCATTGCACGAACACGGCCATATTCCAGACCACACAGTACGATATCACCCTGGTTAAGTTCACCTGACTGAACCAGTACAGTGGCAACCGGACCACGACCTTTATCAAGGCGAGATTCAATCACCACACCTGATGCCATGCCTTTATGTGCTGCTTTCAGCTCAAGCAGTTCAGACTGCATCAGGATAGCTTCCAGTAGGTCATCGATGCCCAGACCGGTTTTCGCAGAGATATGAACAAACTGCGTGTCACCGCCCCACTCTTCAGGAATAACGTCCAGCTGAGCCAGTTCGTTTTTAACGCGATCCGGGTCAATGCCTTCTTTATCCATCTTGTTTACAGCGATGATTAGAGGCACTTCAGCTGCTTTCGCGTGCTGTACCGCTTCTTTGGTTTGTGGCATTACACCATCGTCCGCCGCAACAACCAAAACAACAATATCTGTTGCTTTAGCACCACGTGCACGCATTGACGTGAACGCTGCGTGTCCTGGTGTATCCAGGAAAGTGATCATGCCGCCTTCAGTTTCAACGTGGTATGCACCAATGTGCTGGGTAATACCACCGGCCTCGCCTGCTGCAACCTTCGCTTTACGGATGTAATCCAGTGTTGAAGTTTTACCGTGGTCAACGTGACCCATAACGGTAACAACTGGTGCACGTTGCTCAAGCGCTTCACTTTCGTTACGCTCGCTCAGTACTTTTTCTTCCAGCTCGTTTTCTTTAACCAGAACAACTTTGTGGCCCATTTCTTCAGCCACAACCTGCGCGGTTTCCTGATCGATGACCTGGTTAATAGTAACCATTTCACCCATCTTCATCATGGTCTTAACGACTTCAACGCCTTTCACCGCCATGCGTGATGCCAGTTCTGCAACAGTGATGGTTTCACTGATACGAACTTCCTGCTTCACTTCACTTACCGGCTTCTTAAAACCATGCTGTAGTGAGGTAGGCGCCTTCAACTTGCCTTTTTTACCTTTACCACGCGCTGGCTGAGCCACTTTTTCAGCTGGCTTTTTCTTCTTCTTACGACGCGCACTTTTTTCTTCCTGTGCATCTGACTCGTCTTCTGCTTCACGCGCATAAGTCGACGTCGTAAGGTGGTGATCTGCAGAAGCTTCGCGACGTGCACGCTCTTCTTCTTCAGCTTTCCAGCGGGCTTCATTCTCTTCGGCTAAACGCTTTGCTTCTTCAGCTTTACGCTTGGCTTCTTCTTCTGCTTTCTGTAGGGCAGCTGCTTCTGCTTCTTTGCGCAGACGCTCTGCTTCTAGTTTCTCTTTCTCTTGTTGGGCGCTATCCACTTCTTCACTCTGCTGTTCTTTCGCTTGACGTTCAGCTTGCGCTGCACGTTTTGCCTCATCTTTAGCCTTGCGCTCAGCTTCCTCTTTTGCCTTACGCTCGGCTTCCTCTTGTGCCTTACGCTCGGCTTCTTCTTTGGCCTTTTGCTCAGCTTCTTGCTGAGCCTTCAACTCTGCTTCTTTGCGCGCAGCTTCCTCTGCAGCGAGTCTTTCCTGCTCTTTTTGCTGCTCGATTGCGCTCTTTTTAACGTAAGTGCGCTTTTTACGTACCTCGACCTGAACGGATTTTGCTTTGCCATGAGAGCCAGTCACACTTAACGTGCTCTTGCTCTTACGTTGCAAAGTCATACGCTCCGGTCCATCAGAACCGGTACCGCCATGCTGCTTACTTAAATGGTCCAGCAATTGTGCTTTCTCGTTTTCAGTAACATGGTCGCCAGTGGCTTTGGTGATCCCTGCATCTGCCAACTGCTGGAGTAATTTATCAACAGTTGTACCAATGTTTTCGGCTAGTTTCTCTATGCTCACTTCTGCCATATTATGCGTTACCTCCCGTTAATAAACTACTATTGCTCACTAAACCAGCAAATATTACGTGCGGCCATGATAAAGTCACCCGCTTGTTGCTCAGATAATTCAGTGATCTCGACTAATTCGTCAATGCCTTGCTCAGCCAGGTCTTCCAGTGTGATTACCCCTTTGCTGGCCATTACAAACGCCAGGTGGCGATCCAAACCTTCCAGATTTAATAAATCGTCAGCTGGTTCTGCCCCTTCAAGGCTTTCTTCGTCGCGTAACGCTTTGGTAGTCAACGCATCTTTTGCACGCTTACGCAGCTCTTCAACTGTGTCTTCGTCCAAACCATTAATTTCCAGGAACTCAGCTACAGGAACGTAGGCCACTTCTTCAAGTGTTGAGAATCCTTCGTTAATCAACAAGGTTGCGAAATCGTCGTCGATGTCCAATGCTTCAGTGAACAGATTAATCAGTTTGTCAGACTCTTCTGCGCTCTTGCGCTCCATGTCTTCAACTGTCATCACATTCAATTCCCAGCCAGTCAGCTGGCTGGCAAGACGTACGTTCTGACCGTTACGGCCAATCGCTTGTGCCAGGTTGTCAGCTTCTACTGCGATTTCCATCGTACGCGTATCTTCATCCATAACAATGGATGCCACTTCTGCAGGTGCCATGGCATTGATCACGAATTGAGCCGGATTGTCATCATACAATACGATATCAACACGTTCGCCACCTAACTCGGTAGATACAGCCTGAACACGCGCACCGCGCATGCCCACACACGCGCCGACAGGGTCGATGCGTTTGTCATTTGATTTTACCGCAATTTTAGCACGCGATCCCGGATCACGCGCAGCACCTTTGAGCTCGATCATCTCTTCGCCGATTTCTGGCACTTCGATACGGAATAGCTCCATAAGCATTTCAGGCTTGGAGCGTGTTACAAACAGCTGCGCGCCACGCGCTTCTGGTTTAACAGCATAAAGCAAACCACGGACACGGTCGCCCGGGCGGAAACTTTCACGCGGTAGCATATCTTCGCGGTAAATCACGGCTTCTGCGTTATTGCCCAGATCCAGTACCACAGTATCGCGCGATGCTTTTTTAACAACACCCGTTACCAGCTCACCTTCCTGATCTTTATATGCATCAACAATCAGTGCACGCTCAGCTTCACGCACTTTCTGAACGATGACTTGCTTTGCCATCTGTGTCGTGATGCGGTCGAACTGAATCGATTCGATCTGTTCTTCAACAAAATCACCCAGCTGAATGTCAGGCTCTTCAACCTGTGCTGCTTCAAAAGTGATTTCTGCGTACGGATTTTCCAGTGAGCCATCTTCTTGTGGGTTGACCACCATCCAACGACGGAAAGTGTCATACTCACCCGTTTTACGGTCAATAGATACGCGTACTTCGATCTCACCATCATGTTTCTTTTTGGTGGCCGTCGCTAGTGCGAACTCTAATGCTTCAAAAATCTTTTCTCTTGGGACTGCTTTTTCATTGGAAACAGCTTCTGCAACCAATAATATTTCTTTTGCCATAGTTATTGCCTCGCTTGCCCTTTTTTCCTTCGCACCTAACTTTTAAAATTTTGCGATCATGTTCGCGCGCTCGATGTTGCTGAGCATAAGGTGATGCTCCTGGCCATCGACGGTTAGCGTGATCATATCGCCATTAACTGCAACCAAGTCGCCTTTGAAATTACGGCGACCTTCTTGTGGAAGCTTAGTACGCAAACGTACTTCTTCGCCCACTGCCTGCTCATAATGAGCTTGTTTGAATAATGGTCTGTCTACACCAGGTGAAGACACTTCCAGGTTATATTCATTTGTAATGGGGTCCTCGACATCCAGAATGGCACTGACCTGACGACTCACATCTGCACAATTATCTACATTGATACCATTTTCATGATCGATGTAGATGCGCAGTGTCGAATGACGACCGGCTTGCATCACTTCCAGACCGAGCAACTCGAAGCCACAGGCTTCAACAGCCGGCTCTAACATAGTCGTTAATTCTTGCTCGAGTTTTGTCACAAATTACCTCCATACAAACAAAAAAAGGGCCTAAAAGCCCTAATGATTCAGCTGTTTGCTTCTGGGCTGGGCTGAGTTGCTTAGCTCCAGATACAACAACGCCCCGAACCAAGCGGGGCGTCACACCAAAAACAAACTGTGTGGCCAGTGGCCGAGCTTGGTTGCGGGCTGTATCAGCCTAAATTAAGCGAATGCTTAAACGCAAAACGCGCATTACAAGGAATGCGCGAACTGTAAGAAACGACAACATTTCTTAAGCTTGGTTGCGGGAGCCGGATTTGAACCGACGACCTTCGGGTTATGAGCCCGACGAGCTACCAGGCTGCTCCATCCCGCGTCAACGTGCAGCCAAGGCTGCATCAACTGGCGTGTATTATAGAGAGAGTTGTATTAATACGCAACCTTAGATAGGCCCTTTAACCAAAATGCCTAATGCTATGGCGCAAAAACATCTTGCACACCACAAGTCAATAAACACCGACCATTCCCACAGACAAGATCGAAAATAATTTACCATTACAATAAAAAGAATCGAGAATAACGAACAAAAACATCGATATTAACTTATAAAAAACCGCTCATTCACAATATTTTACCATTTAGCTTGTTCTTAAAAGTTAAACATCTATACTGGCGGCCCATCGAGTTAATATAAAATGATGGAGAACCAGTCATGAAAAAGGCATTTATAGGCGTCTCGATGACAGCGCTAACACTACTTTCCTTTAACACCCTCGCGAATAGCTGCGAAGGGTTTGGTCCGCAAACCCCACGCGATATCGACCAGTTGCATGGGGAGAACAAACGCGTATTTTCACTCGCCCCGCCTGCCAGTGAAATGAACTTATGTAATATCCACTTTCATAAAAACGCAGAGCATAAGGCAAAAGACTTTTCTGTTTTCGCCGGCAATGGTAAATATGGTGGCTACCAGTGTAACGCCACCAGCAGCCTGACAGAGGCTGAATTACGAGCACCAAAAGGCAAGGTCTGTAAAAACGTAAAACCAGGTGACACCATAGAAGTACATTGGGTACACAGTTCGTGTGACGTTGCGCCTGGTAAAGGCTTAGGCTCTTGTTTAAGTAATGAATGTGCCAACCCGGACCTGCGCGTTGAGACTCAGGTTTTCCTCGTCGTAAACGATGAAGATGCGCTAGATTTTAATGATTTAAGCTATGACGGTAACGTAGTCGATGGATATCATCAGGCGAAATATATCCCACAAACCACAGGCAAACCGGTAGAGTTCCTGGGCTCAACAACCGGGCCGAGCTACAACGATAAGCAATGTTCACCGCTTCAGGTCACCTGGAGTGTCAGACCTGCTTGTGCGAAAGTTGATATCAATAGCCTGGCACAGTGGTGTGAAGACAACGTATTCGAAGAAGATCACGCCCATGGTGTCAGACAACTAGTCACCGATCCGAAACTACTCGCACCGATTAAATAAATCAAAACAGGCTACCAGTCATGCAATCGTGCTCGACTGGTAGCTTTTCTGTCTCTTTGATAGTGCAATATTCAGGATAAAGTTTGCGCTACAGAATAATGTCTACCTATACTGATAAAGCTGGTGTACGGCTGATCACTTTTTCAGCGTGCCCCATAACAACTTTTACCCAAGTTACTGTAGAGCTTGATGACCTGTCTTGACGGGCCAAGTCGTTGGGTCTGCACAATTGCTTGAGCAAATGGACTCGCTCTAATCGTATGTGGAGCGATTATGAGTATTTCACCTTATCAGTACCAGCTATTAAACCAGTCTTTTACGACGCTGAAACCCAATTTTCATTGCTTCTGTGTCAGCTTTTATAACAAACTAAAACAGCATCGGGTTACAATGGCTTTGCCCGAGTCAGAGCGGCATATGCTGTCGCTTGAGTATCGGTTAAATGACTTTATGCAACAATGCCTAGTTCACTTACCCAGGCAACAAGAATTAACTCGCTTTTTGCGCCAACAAAGTATTTTGATAGCTGCACTTGCCCCCTCGGTAAACGACATCACGACCTTCTGCAATAGTTTACTGGAAGTTCTCAAACTCCATTTAGGCGCACAATTTACGCTGGCCGTGCGCAATGCATGGAAACGGGCACTCCACGTGTTTGCCAACATCATCAAATCAGAGCTCTTTGGCATTTCAAATGTCGTCGAGCTGGCACATTATCGCAATCAGGCCAGAGCTCGTTTACGTCCCTAGCATCAGGCTAAACAGCAATAATGACAACCGCCTGGTAAGGCAGTAAACTGAGGTCAATTGGATTGATTTTGGATACTTATATGAAGCGTTTTTTAATTTTCGGTATCGGCTTAGTTACACTGTCTGGCTGTGATTTTCTTGGTGACTCTAAGGCTAAGATCGAACAGCAATACCTGGCAAATAATCAGGAGTTGGAGCAGGTCATTGAAGATATCCGCGCACATGGTCTGGCAGCAATGAGCCAGTCAGCCGAAGCGGGGACGCTGGCAAGCTGTGTCGCTAAGCAACTGAATAGCGATCCTATGGGCGCCATGATTGAAGTTGAAGGCGCACTTCAGGACAGTGCCAACCTGGCCGATTTAATGGATACCATCACTGGCCTGGCCGATCAGGAGCTCTCTATGGAAAGTTTGCCAAGCTTACTGCAAGCTGGCGCAGACACCATGTCTTACCTGAAAACGCTGCTGGCAAACTATGAGCTGAGTGAATTACAACAACAAGTAGAAACGCTACTTGAGCAAGGTCAGAATAAAAGTGAGGATATAGGCACGCATCTAAGAAATTTAGTCGAACAGTGCCAATAAAACAGATAACTGCAGGCTAGCTTCGGCTAGCCTGCCACATTGCGAGGCTTAAAACAAACGCTGCCAGCGACGCTTCTTGTTGCGTACTTTATGAACCCAATTAACATTTATGGTGGTTACAGCCAATACGTCACGCTTGGTTTTAGAAATTAACTCGTAACTGACACTTTCCGCAGAGCCAAACGCCAGCATGTATTCAAAATGGCTCACATTAGCCCAACACTGCAAAATCTTCTTTGAGTTGCTGTCTCTAATGCAATAGTCACCGACTTGCGGTGCAGAGATTGAAAATGTCACATCAGTGTAGCAAGTTCTTCCTTTATGTAGCGCAACACACTTGTTTGGTGCGGCTTGTAATATCCCTTTCCTATCGTCTGGTGTCGCAGCTTGCGCGGTTGAAGCCATACACAGCACACCGATAGTCATAGCTGAAGCGAGTCTAAAATACATATTTCACTCCAGTAAACAGTACTCTGGCGTGATTCGATTCCAGCAGCGGGCTATCTTTAGCTTCACTGGAGCCAACCAAAAATGACATACCTGCACTAAACTCCCAGTCCTCAGCAATCGGATAACTTAGCTGAGCCTGAACAAAGGCTGATGCCCCACTTCCCGGCTCATAAGGTGTCAGGTAATCGTTCTGCTCAGCCTCTGTCACACCATAGAAGTAGTTATTGAAATTACTGGAGTAATAGTTTGCGCCAAAGTTGAGCCATAAATCCCAGTTACGCAGTTCGAAATTACGTGTCGCTTCAAGATGGAACACCCAGCCATTAGTATCGCCAAATACATCATAAACCAGTTCAGCCACGGCCAAATACTCACCCACAGAGCGATAATAGGCCATGCCAAGTGATTGATCAGGATCCCTGTCCCTGATCCCTTTCAACTCTTTAACGACCGGGTCTTTGGTGTCAAAGTACCCCGTCTCTGTGAAAGCCAGCTGATAGCTGCCATAGATGATATCCAGCCCCCACTCGTCTTTCTGAATCAACTGGTACCCAATGTCAGAGCCACCAAAAAAGTCTCCAGAGTAAGTAACCAGATAAAAGTTCTTATATTGTAGTTTTATGTCAGCTCGCAAGGTAGGTGGTGCCGGAGAGTTATCTGCGCCAACCAACTTAGGGAGTACCATATCAGCATAGAAAGCACCGATACTCAGTTGCCACTCTAGTCCATTGTCTTCAAGAAAATCTTCATCAGGCTCACCTGAATGGTCATCGGCAAAAGCCTGATGTGACAAGCAAAACAGCACAGCAGAAAGTAACTTTATAATTTTCATCGTTATTGTGGCTTTTATATGTGCCTAAATTCAGTCCCCATCATACCTGAGCTCTACCTGTACAACAAGACAGCGACAACAAGATTTTATTTAACCTAAAATTAATAAAAATGTAACCATAACACACTTTAATTGCCGTTGCTCGAATAGAGCTTACATTCTAACTATGGAATAACACTACAATGAGAAAACTATTATTACTCTCTGCCCTGACACTGACCGCCAATGGCGTGCAGGCATTTAGTCAGGAAACACACAAGCGCATCGTTATCGATGCAGTTAACTACATGGCGCAAAACCCTTCAACAACACAATTCGCTAAGCTTCAGGCCTACGCTCAATCACACGGTATGAGCGTGACTCAGCTTGCCGAAGTAATGGGACAAGCTGCCTATGATGTTGATGACTTTGAAGATACCTTCTTCTGTGGTGCCATTACCGGTGACTGTGTACAGGCACCTCTATGGGGCGCTGCAAAAAGTATTGTCAAATACACCAGTTACTGGCACTTCCAAAATCATACTCAAGGTGCTGATGTCCATGGTAACGATTTTGGTGGATATAATTATGACAAACTTACGGTTTGGGGCACTATCGACAATATGGCAGCCACCTGGCTAAAAGGCGATTACCTGGATGATGGCAAAGGCGGTGAAACGGGCTGGTTCAGTGCGGACGACAGCGAATATGACAGCTATGGAATCACCGAAAAGAACTATCGTATAGGCAGCCACTCATCCTATAGCATGTATGATGACTTTGAAGAAATGCCATTCCAGCCTATCGATAACCTTGGCCAGTACTGGTACCAAAGCTACCTGCAAAATGGTAATCCACAGATCCTAGGTTTTGTATTTCATACCACAGATCTGTTGCAACCCCATCATACCTGGACCACCTCTGACCTTAACCATGCAGGTTGGGAATCCTGGGTGAAAGACTACTATGACCAGGAAAACCTCAATAATCTGAGCTTAGTAAAACAAGCTATGGATAGCTTTTCTGCACCTGACGCGAACAATCAAGATATTCGGCCGCTACTTACGCAAGGCGGTGCTTATTCCTATTCGCAAGGTGGGATCGTGCTGAACTCAGAGGATCACTATGATCGAGTAACAACTGCACGCCAGGTTATCCCTCATGCAATTGCCATGGTCGTGCATATGCTGAACCATGCGATGGTAGCGCGTTAATGTATTACCTTGTATTACTTCTGGCAGGCTGTTTAAGTCTGCCATGTTGGGCATCACTGACTCAACTTACTAAACCTGAACTGGCTCTGATGCAGTCTCTGTATCAGCAGCAAGACCGTCCGCTTTCAAGCGCGAAGCTTAACAAGCACTTGCTCGAAAACCAGTTTCTTTTGGCAACCGCACGCCAGCTTAATCCCGAACTTCTGGTACGACAGTCCAGCGTTGGATTTGATAACGACTACCATATCCGCCGCCTGATGGTTACCTTGCTCACACACCAATTCCCGGCATTGAAATCTATTCCCAAAAAGCAGACAACAGTGTCATTTGATACAGCAGCGTTATCTGACCTACTCGGCACCTATCCAGCCGATGGTCACTATCAAACGGAGCAACTTACACACTGGGCAAATATCACCTTGCTTGACGTGCCCAGAGTCACGCTAAGCCAGCTCATTTCCAGCCAGTCTATGCAAAATCGCTTTCGTCTTCATCAAGGAGATACTGAGTTGCTCACCCGTCTGCTGAATGAGCGCGCCCATTATGCGGAGCTGACAGACGCTGCAGCACCTTTGCTGGCAACACAAGGGTTAACGCTTACGCGCCTGGAAACGCTGGCAAAGGGAGAGCTTTTGCGTCCACCTATGCTGGCGTTCATGGGGATCAAAGCACAGCTGCATGGAGAACGTAGCGCCTATCTAGAGCAGATCAGAGCCAATATATCTGCAACTGACATTCAGCGATATTACAAACGCCACCGCGATGACTTCAAATATCGGCATCAACTTTCAGCGCTGGCTGTACGCTTTGACAGTCAGGATGAGGCAAAACAATTTTATAAACAGGCGCAACGCAAAAGCCCATTAGCGGCTTTGAAGGCTGCCAAACGTCACAATGAATTTGCCACCGATGACGCTGCTGTTTTGACGGCTATAACCCGAGAACATACGCACCGTTGGCTTGCCCAATTGGCTTTTAGCAGTCAGCCTGGCAAGGTGACCACGCCGGTACGCACACCAACAGGGCGCTGGGCAGTTGTTTACACTGAGCAACCTCAATATGCCTACTACCCAGAAGACAGTGAAACCGTACGCTATCAGGCACTGGAGTCTCTCACCACAGAACATGCCATTGCCGCCTACCAAAATAAGTTTAAGCAATGGCAGCAACAACACGGAGTAAAACTTTAATGCGTCAGACACAGGCTGTTGCGCTTGTCTTGATCCTGGGGGGGCTGGGCTACGCATTTTGGGCTCTGTACTCACTGCCCCCTTTGCAGCTCAGTCACGAACAGGCAACCCCCCCTCCTTCGCAAACAAACCCTTTGGCCCCTGTCAAAAAGACCATAGATATTACATTGCCAGCTATCAGTGCCGAGCCTGCCCCTGTCAACATTGCCGCCGATAATGTGCCGCCTGTTTCTGCGTTGCCCGAGGTAAGTGATAACGAGCCCTATGTTCCGCCTATATCTCCCAGCTCCCCTACGCCAGCTTACCACGGTGATCTGGCCGATCATCAGGCTTATCTGGCACATCAATCTGCACAGGTTGTACAAATGAAGCAGGACTATATTGCCGCTGTTGATAAAAAGGTAGCGCGACTGGAGGCGTTACTCACAAAAGGAGTGAGACACCAGTTGCCACCTGAGCAATTGCAAGAAGCGCGTGATAAAATACGCGGATTAAGGGCAATGCAGGCACAATTGCGCCGTGAGTTGGCGCAATAGCAACGAACTGATTGTGTCTTTAAGCGACAAAGTAATCGTGCAAAATAGCCGTGTAGATCTCTTCAATGGCGTAGAGATCTGCCACCGACACATGTTCATTGACCTGGTGAATAGAATCATTCTTTACACCACATTCGATGACCTGCGTGTCAGTCGACGCAAAAAAGCGTCCATCAGATGTGCCACCCGCAGTACTCAGTGCCGGAAACTGACCGCGTACACGTAAAATAGCCTGCTCAACCACGTTGAGAAAACACGCTGACTCACGACTGCCCGTGTAATAGGATTCGCAAGGACGTTCCCATTGCACACTGACATTGTCATGCCAGGGGGCCAGTGCCTGCGCAACGACCTGATAAATCTCCTGACTCTTATAGGCATGGCTGTAACGCACATTGAATGTGATCTCACAGCTAGCCGGCACCAGGTTATCAACTATATCCGGCACCGTCAGGCCGGTTACCTGCAAACTGGTTTGCGAGCCACGCACATCTTTCCACCAGCTAATATTTGCCAGTTCATTTACCAACTCGCCAGCGATATGTGCCGCATTGATGGTCTGCTCCGGATAGGCTACATGTCCAGCCTTACCGCGGATCTGTACCCGCCCTGAGATAGCACCACGACGCCCATTCTTAATGGTATCGCCCACTTGCTGATGTGAGGTTGGCTCTCCAACGAGGCAAGCGTCCAGTACTATGCCTTTGTGTGCCAGATATTCAGCCATCACTTTTGAGCCATACTCTGCTTCTCCCTCTTCATCTGAGGTGATCAACCAAAATAGTGTGCCCCGACACTGCTGAGCCTGCTGGCACAAGCGCTCGGTTGCACTCAACATGGCTGCAACTCCCCCTTTCATGTCAGCAGCCCCACGTCCGTATATCACGTCCTCTATCACAGCCGCTGCAAATGGGTGCGCCACCCAGCCCTGAGGATTTGCAGGAACTACGTCAACATGCCCCGCAAAGGCCATCACAGGGCCCGGACCAAATTCACGCCAGGCAATCAAGTTACGTACTCCATTACAATCGAGGTGCTCACATTCAAAGCCCTGATGGTTCAAACGCTCTGCGAGGTAGTCAATTGTACCTGCATCATTAGGTGTCACTGATGGCGCATTGATCAGACGTCGCAAGGTTTGGACTGTATTGGGATTGGGTTTCGCTGAAGGCTTTATTGCGTGGGAAGACATAACATACATTTCCTGTATTTTGATCTTAAGCACCTTGAACAGATGTTCAGTCATTCACTGACGGGTCGCTGCGTACCCTATGGTGACTCGTTTAACTTCGATTACATCGCCTGAGCGTGACCAGTTCATGTCGTCTGTAAGGCAGTTTTGTGACAAAACGCATTGCTAAGCACTCAATAAAGCCCAATGAGCTCGCCATAAATTGGTCAATTTCGATAACGAGTTGTCAATTGCCCTGTGTGTGCTAGAACTAACTATGTGAGGGTTAGAATTGATAATCTAACCTTAGTTTAGCGAACTCCCCCTTTCGTTATGATTGCTGCGAGATAAGGAACTAGTGATGCAGGATGTCAGTTTTTTGGTCGTCGACGACTGCCAGCTGGTTAGAAATTTAGTGCGCTCCACCTTAGTCAACCGGCTCGGTGCCGAAAATGTTTACACCGCAGAAGATGGCAAAGAAGCGCTCGAATTACTCGATGCCCGGCATATCGATATCATTATTGCAGACTGGCAAATGCCCAACCTGGATGGTGAAGAGCTACTTAAGCGGGTCAGAAAGTCAAAGAAACACAGTAAAACCCCCTTCATTATGATGAGTTCACTGAGTGACAGAGAGCATGTTGTATGCGCTATCCAAAATGGGGTATCGCAATATATGATGAAGCCCTTTACTGCTGATAAACTCGAAGAAGCCGTTCATAAATCCTGGAACACCATCAGTCGGCGCGGAGCCATCCGATTATCCGGACTGCCAGAGCACAGCGTTCGGATCCGCACTGGCAGCCGAACCTTATCCGGCCATGTGAAAAACATCAGTCAATCCGGCATGTTATTACAATCGCCTTATAGTCGAGAAATGCACTTGTTTAGTACCTACGAGCTGGAGCTGGATGTCTTTGATCTGGATGGCGGTAACTTACTAATTGCGCCGTTATACGCGATGCCTGTGCGCATTGTTGCAGTGGAAGGGTTTGTCGACACAAAAATATGCCAACTGGCCTTACGTTTCAATCGTGACATGCTTAATGACGCCACCAAAAGCCACCTCAATGAACTATTAAAACACCTGGGGGGATGTGACACAGAACTGATCCAGGATAATTAAATAACAACTTGCCCTACCACCATTTACCTAATGGCAATGTTCGGATACAATAAAGGAACATTATTATAATTTCAAAGGAAGAATTTATTATGAAAAAAACTCTTATTGCGCTTGCCACATTTTTGTCCTCTAGCACATTCGCTGCCACAACGGCACCTACAGTACCAAAAAACCTACACATTTATAGCATGACTTCAGGTGCAACCTATGTAGATTTGGTAGCTACTGGTTGTTCTGGTTCTCGTTATCTGCTTGAAGGCAACCATCCAAAATATGATGCGATTTTCTCGTTACTCATGGCCGCTCAGCTGTCCGACAGAAAAGTACAAGTGATCTTTGATAAGTGTGTTAACAGTCCAAATAATCAAGGGCGTATTACTGGCGCATACCTGAAATAATCTTCAATCGTATCTGAAGGGGCATTTATTGCCCCCTCATGCAAACATCTACTCTTAAATTTCGCACCTTTCAATCACAAAGACAGTAGCTGTTCAACCACTCTTTCACTCTCTTTCAGTACAAACGGTTTAAAAAGCTTGGTCCAGATTTTAGAAATGTGCTTGTCATTCACCTCGATACCATAAAGTATTCAGATCAGACACAACACGCAAGTTCAGATTGAATGACTGTTTTTTGCACATAGCCTCCCGTTTTGGCTGGCAAAACTTAATCTAAATCAAATTTTCAATTTTTTCTGAAAATTCGCAATTTGAATATTGATCTAGAACAGCTTTTGAAAAGCCTCATCGCCCTATGATAGCTGCAACAAAAAGATTTACCTTGCACAGGTTCAGGAGATGAAAATGAAAAAACTTACTGCAGCTATCCTATCTACACTTATGTTAACTGCACCACTGGCTCAGGCTCAGTTCAGTGTGAATGTAGGTGCGATTAACGTTAATCCAAGTGACACAGGCTCAGCGCTCAACGAAATCAAAACAGCGGGTCTGGTAGCGGACTCAGATACACAATTGGGTATTACATTTGACTATCAGTACAATGACAATATTGTCTTTGAACTGATTGCAGCCACACCTTTTTCTCATACCGTTGAAGGTGAAGGTTATATTCCAGGCAATCCTAGTACACAATTAGGCGGCGTAGAAATTGCATCTGTGAAGCACTTACCACCAACATTATTGGCGCAATACCACTTCTTTGGTGCCAACGACAAGTTCCGCCCATTTATCGGTGCTGGTCTGAACTACACCGTATTCTTTGACGAAGAAGCCAGTGCTGCACTTAAAGGTGTATTGGGCACAGACGATGTTAAAGTAGATCTGGACAGCTCGTTTGGCGTAGCCCTGCAAGTTGGTTTCAACTACGACCTGAATGAAAAGTGGGGCCTACACGGTATGGTTTCTAAGATGGACATCAATACCGATGCAACCGTTTACGCAGATGGTAAGCAAGCACTAACTTCCGATGTTGAGCTTGACCCGATTGTTGCAATGTTTGGTGTGAAGTACAAGTTTTAACAGTTTAAGGTGCCCACAGTGTGTGGGCACTCCACAGAGTTACTTTCTCAATCCCCAGGGGCCACTACACTGGCCCTTTATGCTACCTTAGTGTTACGTGCTTTCTTTTGCTCCAGCATGGCTTTCCAGTGCACTATTTCTTCTGGTAAGACAGGTGTTTCACCGTCAAATCCAGCAACTTCCAGCATTTCTTCCACGCTTATCACGCCCTGGCGACTTTTAAATACGCCCCTGACATAAGCAATGGCGTGCAATCCCCGCTCCGAGTGAAACCTTTGCTCTATATAAAAATACTTGTGATCCCAACCGACTAACTTAGTAGATACCGTAAACTCTTGTAATGGCTTGATATCACGAATGTAAGTAATGGCTGTTGCATTTACAATCGGGAACCAGCGACGTTTCATTATGGCTGCAAACAATCCCACGCGTTCGGTCATCCAGGTACGCGCCAGATCCATCATGGCCAGATAACGGGAATTCGTCAGGTGTAAATTGATATCACAGTCACTGGGCAAAGCTCTGAAATTAATATCAATGACATCGAGCAAGGGTTGAGTCGCTTTATTCCGACGGATCCGCCAGAACAACCATAGTAGGCGAAAATACAAATTCATTTTGTTGGTCCAACCAGTTGACATAAAACCCGAGTCTAGCATAGCCGGGCTTCAGAACAAGTAAGAATTCCCCCCTCTTATGAGTGTACAACTTGCGAAAAAAGCATTTGTGCATTAACTTTTATGCAAGACTTATAAGAGTGTAACTTTATGAAATATATAACCAAGCTTGCGTATTTATTGATCTTTCTTAGTGCTGGCCATGCCTGGGCTGACTTTGATTTTCCCGGTACAGGGCAACTGACCTACCCTACCGGTATAGAGAAAGAATTCAGCTTTGGTTTCGGCTGGCAAAGTGGTGCACAAAAGTTTCGCATTGGTGATCGTAGCTATGATATGGCTCAGCTACCAGAATCGTATTCCATTGCTATCACATTGAGTAAAGACGATTCTAAAGTCTGGATCCAGGAGTTTAACCCGGGTTTTATTGAAGGGTTCAGCTGGCAGCTTGGTGATCATAAACTTGAGCTCGTCAAAAAGCAGTTTAAAAGTCCTGTGAAAGGAGACTATGTGCTGCGCCTGAATGACATAGATTACTTCCTGGTTCGCAACAACCTCAGCGTTACCATTAAGTTTACCGAACAAGGCATTGATAATATAAAATTGGACGGCGTAACCAAAAACATGGGGACTAAGCAATAAAAAGCATGCTGCTCTCAACACGCTAAATCCAACAAAAAATGGGGATGATAGTATCCCCACCTGCTATACCTTGACGGTTTTACGGTTAATCCCGTACTCCCTCAGCTTGTTTGCTACTGCGGTGTGGCTCAATCCAAGACGCTTTGCAAGCTGGCGCGAGCTGGGATAAGCCGGATATAACTTTCTTAATAAGGTCGCTTCAAACCGTTTAACCGCCTGTTCCAGCGTCCCTTCAAAATCAGACTCCAGATAACCCAAATCATGGGTAAAGGTTGGTAGCTGCAAGTGCTCAATGCGTAATTCGTTGTCGTCCAGCATAGAAACAGCCCGGTATATGGCGTTTTCAAGCTGTCTAACGTTCCCCGGCCAGGGGTATTGTTCGAGGAATTGCAAACATTCCTCATCCAGAGCCGGTGTCGCATGGCCACTTTGCTGCGCATACTTCTGAATAAAGTGCTCTGCAAGCGATTTGATATCAGCTTTACGATCTCGTAGCGGTGCAATCTCCAGTGTCAGCACATTGATGCGATAATAGAGATCTTCACGGAAACTGCCTTCCTGAACCATAGCGGGCAAGTCTTTTTGTGTCGCCGCAATGATACGCACGTTAACCTTAACTTCATTTTCATCGCCGACTTTGCGGAATGTACCATCTTGCAAGAAGCGTAGTAATTTGGTTTGCAACTGAGTTGACATTTCCCCGACTTCATCGAGGAACACAGTTCCCCCGTCTGCCTGCTCTAAAACGCCACGTTTCGGTGCACTATTTTCCTCATAACCGGCATAACCAAATAACTCAGATTCTGCGACATCATCAGGCAGTGAAGCACACGACAATGCAATGAAAGGTTTCAATGAACGATTAGAAGCATAATGGCAGGCCCGGGCCAGTAACTCTTTACCTGTACCGGTTTCGCCGGTAATTAATATCGGCGCTTCGAGTTGAGCCATTTTACGGGCTTCACGCACGACGCGGCGCATAGCGGTACTTTGGCTATGGATAGCCGCAAAGCTCTCCTGACCATAACGACGAAATGCACTGACCTGCTGGCCAAGCCGACTTTGTGACTTAATATTAATAACAGCGCCGGCGAGCACATCGCCCTCGGGGCCCTGCGGTACAGAAATAGGCAAGATATCGGCAATAAAGTCTTCCCCCCCGACCTCTACTCGCGTTGTCTGGCCAAGCACGTCTTTGCCTTCCAGCCAGCGAGTGAAGTTAAACCCTTTCAACAGGTTATTAATATTTGCGCCGATAATATCAGGTTCAGGTTGATTCAAATCACGACAAGCGGCATCGTTGCAATGACGCACCCACCCCTTTGCGTCAATGGAAATCACCCCATCGGGAAGCGCACTTAATAAGGTGTTAAGCTCATTATGCTCACGCTCAGAAGGCAGAAAAGCGGTTGTTCTGACATCCTCTACCCCATCTATCAGTCGAATCTCAGGCATGATTTTCTGAAACTGTTCAAATTCAATGGGGGGGAAACTCACATACATTCTGCAATTAACGGAATCAACTTCTATTCCTTTTAAGTCTACCCGGTACTTAACCAGGATATTCAAAATTTCCTGCGCAATACCGATCCGATCGGCACAGTGAATTTCTAAACGCATTTGTTCCTCAAAACGGTTTTCTACCTTTTGCCGGGATCATACTCTAAGAATAGACCCCAGACTAGCAAAACGTAAACAATTTTGGACAGAGATTTTGATTAGAACAACTATAATAAAAATAATCTCTTACTCCTATAAAGTAAGCAGTAAAATGCAGGCTTTAAAGGCCGTAATATTAATAGTTAACGATTGCAGTAAGGTTAACAATCAATTTATAATACTAAAGACCTAGTTATTAAGCCGTACAGGTTAAGGGGCCACCTTGAATATTTACAAATTACTTCCATTTGTTCCAGTCATATACCTGCTGAGCGCTTGTTCGGTGGAAGACCCGTACGAGACAGGCCCAACACAAGCACAACAACAAGAGCAACAAAAGCAACAGGAACAACAAGCGCAGCCTCGAGGTTTAAACCTCGCACTGCAGGGGGCGAACGACGCGGTGCTGGCGGATGTCACCGTACAACTCTCAGGTAAACAGTACCGCACTGACGAACAAGGCCAACTGACTCTGACTGAGCTTGATGCTGGGATGGTGACATTGACCCTGACTAAGTCAGGGTATGAGCGGACCGTCATTACCGTTGACAGCCGTGACTATCAAGAAACCCCATTAGCCGTGCGTTTAAAGCAGGTCAGTGCCACCAGCAGTGAGTTGATGTTTGGTGGGGACACTATGTTTGGTCGTCGCTATATGGATCCCTCTTTAACAACCATGGGCAATCTGGTACCCGACGTAGAAGACGCCATTATTCGTCCTTCCAATGCCGCAAGCAGTGCCATTGCCTTAACGCAATTCGTGAAACCCATTATGGCGAGTGCCGATTTTGCGTCCGTGAATCTCGAATCTCCAGTACTGGCGACACCAACGACTGTGCACCCAAGTAAAGAATTTGCTTTTTTCTCATTGCCCGAAACGCTGCAGGGACTAACAGAAATTGGCATCGACTATGTTGCGCTGGGTAATAACCACGTATTTGATTATCAGCAGCGAGGGCTGGAAGATACCATACAATTCGTCGAGGAGGCCGGGTTCAGCCACAGTGGTGCCGGTAATGATGCCACTGAAGCCTATGCCCCCCGTCTGGTGGACGTAGGAAGCACCACATTGGGCCTGGTTTCAGCCACCTCAATCACTGGAGATGACCACCTTATTACTTACATCGCCACCGCCAATAAAGGGGGCGCTGCTGATCTGACCGACAGTACAACGCTCAGAGCCGCCGTCGAGCAAGCGAGAGACAACAGTGATTATGCCATTGTCCAGTTGCATGGGGGGGATGAATATTCTTATGCTCCAACTCGCTACATTGATAACCGATTTGAGTTTGTCAGCCGTCGTGATCCAGATCTCATGATCGCGCACCACCCGCATGTTGCGCAGGGCTTTGCTCTTTATAATGGTGTGCCCACATTACTTGGGTTAGGGAATTTTGTCTTTGAACAAAACCGCCACGAAACCTTGCTGGGGGTCGCCGTTTCCGTTCGTATCGACCCTACTCAGACACCGAAAACACAATCAGCCAAAGCCTATCCTGTCTATCTGGAAGATTATCAACCCAAACTGGTCGGTGGGTTTTTAAGTGATTACCTGATCCGCCGACTGGCTGAGTTCTCAGGCTCAGAGGTCGCGATTGTTCCAGGCCCAGGTTTTGGCGATGTCTATTTTCAGAACGCACCCAGCCCGCAAGAGGTCGAAACCGTGACTTTGACGCTCTCTGCTGGCGACCACATTATTGATTTTCGGGAATATGCACCAAGCAGTGCCTTTGTCAGTAAAATTAGCAGTACAGGTGCGCCTCAGATGACACTGGGCCGAGATTTAATGTGGTTTGGGGACTTTGAAGACTGGGACAATGACAACGACACCAATGAAGTGACGCGCTGGGAACATGAGAGCGATGACATCACCCCTTGCCTGACGGGCGCGATGCGAGGTTTACAGGGCATGTGTCTGTCACGCACCCAGTTTAACAATCGTCCCCTGCGTATGCCTTTTAAACAAACGCTGCGAACTATGCCCATTACACCTGCAGAATCAACGCTTGAAGCCTACCATGACATGAGCTTGTTTGGGTATGCAAAAGGCGACAATGCTGGCGCTGTCAGTGCCGAACTGACCATAGTCACCGCTGAAGACAACCTGGAGTTTTCCAGCGAAGAAGTCAACCTGATTGGATCGGGAAGCTATGATTGGCAGACTTTTCGGCATGATATTACTCTGCCAGATGACAGCCAAACTTTGGGGCCGGAGCTGCTGCCTGCTCGTGCAGTCAAACTGGCATTCAAACACGCACCGCCGAAAGAAGGCGAAGCAACCCTGATGCTGGATCAACTTGCATTGATCTCCTGGCAAAAACCTCTTAGTCTCAACAATGGGTTATGGCAAGCAGAAGGTATGCATGGGATGGATTTTCTCATGCTACAAACGAGCAGTGACATCACGGTGACACTGCATTTTTCTGCTTACAACTAATTAGCCATACTAATTCGGGGGGCGTGTGTCGCTCAAACAACAAGTTTTTATGATCAAACGGCAAAAGCCATTTTGGTCGATTTTACTTCTATTTTTGGTGGTTTTGGTGATTGCCGTACACGGCTCTTTCGCACGCCTGAACGCCTATGTATATAGTCAGTTTAATCAACTGTTTGAGCAACAAAGCAGTGAGGTTGTGGTGATCGAATCGGCGCACTTACAACAGCAACAATCCGATCTGATCAGTCAATTGCTCAAACAGGATGTGGCCGCCATCGTGGTACTGTCTGATGTTGCTTCTAAGCAAAGCATGTCCTTTGCCAACGTGTACTTCCCCTTTGCCGATCCGCGTTATTGCCTGCCAGCCGTACAACCCTGGCTTGGTTACAACATGGTGCTCAGCGCACCGGCAGGGCAATGTCAGAATGTTTGGGAAAGCCTCTATGGGCCGCAGCATCTTAACACCGGTAAACTACTCAACTTTGCGCTTTCCCTCAGTGCCTTACCCAAATTTTCGAGTACCCGATTACTCGAAGGAGATGTGCTACCCAGTCAGCTGGAAGGCAAAGTCGTGTTAATCGCCCAGCAACAGTTAGGCTTCAGCGTACCGCTACGCGCGCCTAAATTACGTGGTGTCAGTAATCCGGTTTATCTGCATGCCTATGTCGCTGATAGCCTGGAGAAGGGGCAATTAGTCACCCGCTTGGCGCAATGGCAGTCTATTGCTTTACAGCTGAGCTTATTAGCCTTGCTACTCATTATTTATCAAAAAAATACGCTTACCCTGAGCATCATTATCGCGGTCAGTTTATCCGTTGTCGGCCTACTGAGCAGCTATGTGGTAATGTTATCGCTGCATTACCTGCTGCCTATTGGTCAACTATTGGTGATCAATGTGATGACTATGTTGTGGGTGTTCTTCTCGCGCAAATGGCTTGAGGAGAATGAGCTGTTAGAGCTTATTGCCAATGTCCATCAACGTATGATGGGGCGCTACCTGCCCCGCTCGTTCAGCACAGAGAGCACTCCCTGGGACGCCATAATTACACTCGTTAATCAACAGCTTGCCCTTAATCGTTCAATTTTTCTAGCACGTCTTGAGGGTGATCATCGACTCGAAGAGATCCGTGCCATTAACTGTCATATTGAAGACATTGTTGAACAGCGCCGGGATTACCAACGTCCTCCCTACTCTGATGCCATCAAAGCGTTTGGTGCGGTACAAACGGGTCGACCCTTTTTCAGTGGCCTTCAGGAGCTGGAGCGCCAGTTTGTTGTGCCTTTGATGTATGCGGGTGATGTCCGCGGCTTTTGGGCTATGACAGTGATACCCAACGAACAATTTGATGAAAAGGCCTTTGTTAAAAATGTCAATCGGTTTGCCAGCCAGATTGGCGAGCTATTGTTCCATTACAGAATGCTGCAAAACCAGCAACGGGCATCGCTGAGCCCATTAACCCGGGCACTAACGCTGACACTGGAGAAACCACTCAGCCAGAAAGTAAAATCAGCCATTGGCGAAATGGAACAAAAATTATCCACGCTCGAGCAAGTGTTCAATCAGATCCGAACCGCCGCGGTGTTGTTTAATTTGTTTGGCCAGGTGGTTCAAACTAACCAGCCGCTGGAACAACTGGCTAAAAAGCATCATCTGGCCCTGTTCGAGATGACAGCATTAGATCTGCTGGATAAAATCACTCCGATGTCAAAAGAAAAACTAAAAGGCAAATTGCGCTATTTGACCCTACAACAAGGCGAGCTATTTTTGCCCGCCACACTTGGTAACGATACCTATATTTTGAATATTCGCTCACTGTCAGCCAGCCAGGTAAGCAGTACCATAGGCGAACCTTTCTCTGTTGCGGGGATCTTGTTTGAGTTCATCGACATTACCACTTTATTGCAGCAGCTGGAGGATCCTCATGCGCTGTTAGACCAGCTCGCGTCTGCAACCCCAGACAGCGGTGAAGACACCAATGAGGAGCACATTCTGTAATGGAGTGGGTGTTACCTCTATTTCCGGATGGAAGCGGACTCGGCCAGTCTGTCATAACGACTGTTTGGGTGGGGATTGCCGTTGTATGCATGCTGAACTTGCGGTTTGGCTTTCCACTCACCGGTCTGGTAGTGCCCGGCTATCTGGTACCTCTGCTGATTGTCAGCCCTGTCTCAGCCATCGTTATCATCATTGAGGCCATTGTGGTTTACGTGCTCATGCGTCTCAGTGCCAAAGTGGTGATGGAACGACTGGGCTACGCTGAGATGTTTGGCCGGGACCGTTTCTTTGCCATTATTTTGATCAGTATTCTCGTTCGCGTGTTTATGGACACCTTGTTCTGGCCTCAGATAGGTCAGATACTGGCGTTATGGGACGTTACTTTTGATTACGCAGGACAGCTATACAGCCTGGGCCTAGTGATCATCGCCCTCACCGCTAACGTAATGTGGAATGGCGGCTTTCGTTATGGCATGCGCGTCACGCTGATCCAGCTTGCTATTACCTTTGTGTTAGTGCGTTTTGTGCTGATGCCGTTTACCAATTTCAGTATCGCTAATCTTGCCATTATGTATGAGGCGGTCGCCGCTTCGATTCTGGCTGCGCCCAAAGCCTATATCATTTTGGTGATCACCGCATTTCTGGCCTCCCGGGCTAACATTCGCTATGGCTGGGAGTTCAATGGCATTATGCTCCCGGCACTACTGGCACTGCAATTGATGCAACCCAGCAAGCTACTAACAACGCTCATTGAAACCACAGTGATTTTGTCACTCGGCGCGATATTGCTCAATTTTACCCGGCTCAAGCATGCTAATTTTGAAGGTGCTCGGCTACTATTGTTGTTTTTTAACATCGGCTTTGTATATAAACTGGTTTTAAATTACTTTGTGGTGGATTACTTCCCTACCCTCAAAGCCACTGATACATTTGCCTTTGGCTATATGCTATCAACCTTGCTGGCACTCAAAATTTTCCAGAAGAACGCCCTCGGCCTGGTACTGCGTGCGACCTTTCAGACCTCTATGGTCGGTGGCCTGCTGGCCTTCGGCATTGGTTTCGCTATCATGTTTGTGCCTTCTTTAGTTCAGGGCCCGGCACAACCCGTATCAGTAGATGAGGCCCAAAGTGCACCACTGAGTCACCATGTTAGTGAATACAAAAGTTATCTGTACACAGCACGGTATGATTTACTGAATCTCAGCCATTATCAGCAGGCGCAGCAATTGCAGCGCTTCCGGGGCGCCATTCGCTTATTGAATGAAAACCGCCAGGATCCGGATACCCAACGCCGTGCCGCACAGGTACTCGCAGAGTTGGGCTTTGTGCTTATTGATAATCCAGCCACTTTAGTGATTAAAGACGCCCAGGCAACGCATCCAAGGGGCTTGTTTGCCCTCGCCAAATCTCCGGTACGAGAACACATAGTAACTGTGCCATACCCCACCAGTGAGCGTTTAGCGGGCGATGCCGCAGGGCAACTCTTTGCCATTTTAGGCAGCAGTGCCCTGGCACTCGGCACCCGCGTAACACCGTCTGCTGCCAGCCAACAAACACGACCGCAAAGTGCCTATTACCAGGCCTTTATTGCAGCACTGAACACGGATCAGGTGTTGCAGCTGCGTGCCGTCAACCAGTATACACGGCCTCAGCTTCGGCTTACCCGGTTTAGCGAGCAAAGTCAGTTCTGGATCTACAATCAGCTGCCCGATTCACTGTCGCAACGTCAGCTCACCCGGTTATTAGGCTTTGACCGCAGTCAGTTTGGGCTGCTTAGTGAAGACAACCTGCCCTACCCAGGCTATCAGGGTGCCATGTTGGAGACCTTTTTCGATAACCTGAGTTATTCCACGCTGCTCTCGCACACCGCCAGGAGTAACGCAAATGCACCACAATATCCCGTAGAGCGGCTCAACCTGCCACTCGAAGACCTGGTCACCGAGTTCTCACAGCACATCAGTGCCAAAGGCAGTGGCCATTTTCGTATGCTAGAAGAAAATGAAGCAGCGTTATGGGAGTATGAAGTACTTGAGCCCCTCTTCAGGCTGTCCCATCAGTTGCGCTCTAGAACATTAGAGGACGATGATCTGAACCAACTGGAACAGCTAAACCGACTCGCCAATATGGTAGGCTATCGTCTGCAACTTATCATCAACAGTGTCCAGCGCCTGGTAGTCATCAGCCCATTGCCTGAAATTGGCTACTATCAGCAGGGTCAGGGGTTTTATGCCATTAACCTCAATACCACACAGCCGCTGACCATTCAGGTACCGAGGCCACTATTCGAGAGTAACACCCTGCAATTTGCCACGGATCTGTTTCAGGTCAGTGGTGCCAGGGCGCTGCTCATTGCCGGCGCTCACCCCTATGCCAGCGAAGAAGCGAACGTGATGTCTCCCACTAACACACGAACTTTATATAATGTGGTACATCAAAGCGCAGTACGACATAACCCCAGTATGTCTGTTTTAAGTTTGCAGGTACGCAGTCACAGCGCACCATCACAGATCCGCCCCAGCGCTATCGCCTATCAGTTCACTCAGCCGGATTTTCGTCATACTTCAACCATTAATGCCCTACATAAAGCCATGGCACGGCTTGGGATCAGTGTTGAGAAAGTAGCGGGTCAAATTGCTACTCGAGGACTGGAAATCGGCTCATCTCCGCAGTCGGGTTATCGCCTGTTTAGCCCGGGCAGTGAACTGGCAACTCTTTGGCTGGCCTCCGACTTTAAGCAACACTACGCCGTCTCGGAGCAGGCACTGCAGGAGAGATTACTCGCAGTATCCGCCCAACCCAAATTCTTACAAGTACGCCTCGCTGCGACCGGCCCGGGTGACTGGGTCAGCTTATCAGATGAGCAAAAACAGAGGCTTGATATAACCCTGGATCGCTATGCAAAAACCCAGCACTTGCCTTGGTTAAATGCGCTCTGCCAGAACTTGCCTCGATGCAATTTACAGGCTATCCGGCTTACCGACAATGGGCTGCTTGGGTTACAAGTACAACAAGCAGGTAAAACCGCTGCAGTATACCTTGCTCAGCGTAACCGGCTTATTACCCTGGAAGCGCTTGAGGAAATGATGCAAGGAGGCCCGAATGTATTGGATTAAACGCATCCTCCAGGTTCTGCTCATCATCCTTTTGCTGGCCGCGGGGTATCGGGTCGCACTGCATCTATATGTATGGTTGAATTCGGCAGAGCGAATAGCTGCACGCAGCGAAGAGGAAACCCGCTCTGTGGTGCACTGGCTGAGCCCAGATAGACCGCTTATTTATACATTCCCAACGTCACGAACTGTGGCTATTCGAGTACTGTCGAATGCCATTTTTGCCAGCCAAACCGTGCTTGATAAGCCTATCAATTATGCAATTGAATACCGGCTGCTGGACAGTCAGGATAACGAGCTGGAAATGCACACCTATCACCACGCATCCAAACTTGCGCTTGAAGAAGGTGAGCAACAGGTTAAGCAACTAATTGAAGACAGACAGGCACTGGCTGTCACCTCCGGTCAGTCGTTTTACGTCGACTGGCAACAACTGACGCGAGCCAGTAAAATTTCGCTGCGGCTCATTCCGGAAGAGCCCAGCCTGCGCGGCGTGGTGGTCCGTATCCATGGTAAAACGCCCACCAACGCGGATGATGTAACACGCACCTGGCTTAAGCTGCCCCAGCAATGGCGGGAGCGTATGACCAGTTATCATACACTGGGCGATAGCGGCTTACAGCCGCAGCAAATAGCCAATGCGGTATCGTACGACTGGCGCAAACTCGCACCACAGGGGATCCCGGGGATCGACTTTGACGCAGACATTCTCTATGAATCGCTGCCATACAACGTTATTACCTATGACTTTTCCGCGGAACAGTTTGATTTGGATGGATACTATACGCGACCCGGCCTCGCCGCCTCAATCCGCCTGTCTGAAGCCGGTGATGTGATTTTACAAACCCAGGGAGATATAAAAGACCTGCAATTGACATGGTATGATCTCACCCAGCAGCAGGCACCGCTGACACTGCAGCCAGTTAGCACCGATGACTCCACACGTTTCTTGCTGCCAGATATGCAACCGGGGCTATTGGTGATCCGCTCCCGTGTGGAGATGATCACCACGTGGCGCAATGAGCTGGAGCAGGTGATTGCGCCCTTACACAGCTATTACTACCACCTTAACGAAGCGAACCAGGCAGAATACACTGTGCAAGGTGGCAGCGATCTGCAACTCGATATGCGAGGTGCCCCAGGCAGCTCAGTGCAGCTCAGCGTGTATGATGCCGAGCAACAGCTACTGCGCTCAGAAACGTTAACCCTGACAGGGCTGAACAGTGGTTTTGACCGTTTGATCACCCCGGAAACCCGCCGCGAAGCCATTACGGACAGCGAAAAACGCTATCTGCGCCTGAGCCATCAGGCACACCGAGTAACAGTGAGTAGCGCAGATCCAGTGGCCGTGAAATTGCAAAGCAGACATAGTGCAATGCATCACCAAAATTATGTGTGTGCCACCTTATGTGACGCACCGCAAAATGGATTCACCGAAGTTGGCGCCTGGTTCAGCCAAAGTGCCGACAATGAGTTCCACTTTATTGAGCAGCAACTAATCCTCAAAGTGCGGTTATTCAGCGCGCCTCCCCCCGTAGAGGAGAAACAAAGCGGCTATCTATCACAAGCTCTGTTCGTCAGTTTACCGGTCTCCAACACTGCACTGGTTTACAGTCCGCCAAAGTACTTTGCACTGCCACAGCCGGCTGAACCATTTCAGTATAGACCACTCGTTGATCTGGCACAGCTGTATGACGCCCAACTCAGTATGCAGCAAACTGAGTTGGTAGCAGCGCCCGTGCCCAAAATCATCACTCTCAGTAATACCGGGATCCGCTACACCGAGCAGGAAATCGACCAGCTGGACAAGGCACCCGACTTATCTGACCCAGCTTTGCAACTATTTATCAATCAGGGAACGCCACGTGATTACTGGAAAGTACGGCTATTTCAGCTACAACCCGGGCAGACTTTAAGCCAAGATTACCGAGGCCGTGACAAGCCAATGGCGATTGTGATCAAGCCTTTCGTCAGAGGCACTCATCCTGTCGCACCACTCATTCTCAATACACAGCTGGACGGACAATTCAGCAAGGTGGTGACAGATGAGTACAGTATTGCTCGCAAACGCTATGCTCTGGCGCCTGATCTTGCGCAGTCAGCATTCTTATTGCACCCAAAAGATCCGGCCCTGACCGCCTACCCGTCAGTCACGCTTACAATCGGGACGGATATACAACAGCTCAATCAGCTAATCGTGTCAGCGGAGCAACCCCTGTGGTTTGCCTTACTGGAAGAATATGCAACTCCACCTCCTCAACCGCAATGGTGGCAACATGAATTTTAAACCGTACCTGTTTTTGTTTTTGATGCTCCTTACTGGCAAAGGTTTTGCCAGTGACGCTGCTGAGTTGCCCTCTCCCAGCTGGCAACAAGTGTACAACTGGTTTGCAAAGCCCATGACGCTACCTCCCTGGCAATTGCGCAGTCAGCCAGGTCTGATTATGCTGCAAGCCAGCTCCGCACAATTTGGCGGCGGCGATTTATATTACCGGCCCAAAGGCTCTGCCTGCATGCTATCTGTGCCGCATAAGTTTCATGACCAATTGACAGATAAAATAGGCAAAGCCGTGTTCGCTACACGATGTCAGGTGCTGGTGATCAACACAGAGCACCGCAAAGCGCCCAGCCCGGACTTATACAGCATGGACTATTCGCATCGTCCAAGTGGCTTGCACGCCGCAGCGGCACAGGCGTTTGCACGACGTTACCCAACCAGTCACCTGTACCAGCTACATGGTTTCAGCCAAAGCAAACGTCGCACGCCTCAGGCACGCCAGGCGGATTTCATTATCAGCCAGGGCAGACAAAGTACCGACGCTTTGTCACAATTGCAGATGTGTTTATCAAAACTGAGCGAGCATACTTATCAGTACCCACAGCAAGTGTCTGAATTAGGCGGTACACGCAATGTTATGCACCGCCTGGGATTACCGGCAGGCTACTTTATTCATATTGAGATCAGTCGCTCCATGCGCGAGCGACTGGTCGCACAGCCCGACATTATGGAACAGTTTACTTTATGCCTTATTTGATTGTATTGCTCCTGATAAGTTGTCTGTTGCCCGCTCAGGCCAAGCCTGCGGCGCTGCAAAGTGCACCCAGCTGGTACCAGCCGGACACACTACAATTGCAGCGCAGCGCAGCGACTGTCAATCTGGATGCCAGACAATCACGTTTGATTTTACTACCAGCCGGACACTGGTTGAGCCTTGAAAACCAGCCACGCGCTATTCAAGTGTGGCAGGGGCAATCTCCCTATGCCATGCAACGCGTTACCCAAGCCGACATGCGCTGCACACAACACCAGTGTCAATTGCCAGCCACTGCAACGACCCGCTTGCTGCGCTTTTATAACCCAACCGATGAAATACAAAGCGTCTCTGCCTGGCAAGGTCTATTTCACAGGCACAGAGACCCGTTTCGCATCCCCGTCAAACTAGCGCTTCCGGCAATGCAGCTTTATGAAGCACAAACGCATACTACGCACTATCGCTTAAATGATGGGCAGAGCATTCAATTATTTTTCACAGAAGCCACCAAACTCAGGCTCAACGCACGGCGCATCCTGCCCGATCCAGCTCAGCCCGGTGTACTCTCGGCCAGGCTGGATGGTGCGCTTATCAGTCAGCTATCGCTGAGTGACACCCCTGCCGATGAGTTTACGCCTCAGCTGCGCAAATACCATCTGACTCACGATGTGAAATTGCGCAATGATCAGGTCATTGGCCTGAGTAGCAGCGACTATATAGCGGTTGAGGCAGGTAACTACCTGCGTATTGAGGCTCAGGGTGACACTTTGCTGAATTTAGTCCGCATGGAACGAGGACTTTACGATACCGACGCGGCGCAAACCTGGCCGGAACCTTTGTTTAACCCTTACTGGACGGATAATTTACAGTGGCACCTCGAACAGGTCTACCAGCACCATGACATTTCATCGCTGCACTCGGCCGATGCAGCACTGGCCAGCGCGCTTGAGCGACAACGCCTGTCCGAGCTCCAGGATACACTGGGTACCGTGCGCTTTTTATTACCCAAAAAATCAGACAACGCCTTCACCAGCCATTTCAGTGAGCAAAGCGTTGTACATGCTTACCGCCCGGCTATAGATCGCTTGTTTGCCACCGAGCAGCGCCAGACTTTGCACTATCATGCGGTATCGGGCGCCGTGCAATTTGAATTACCTGAACAACCACGCTTGTCTGATACGCTTAGACTGTATACCCGCAGCACCAATGCCGCAGAGCTGACGCTGGTCATTGACAGTTATCGGCACACAATAAACCTGCTGCCGTCCAACCGCTTTACCATGATTTCATTACCTCTGCCTTTGGATGCCAGTCAGGTCAGTGTGACGATTAGTGACGATGCACAGGTAGACCTGGCAATCCGAGTCAGGGAGCTGCAAGCTTTGCCAAACAACGCCGTTTTATATCAGCGCCCAGGCTTGCTTGAAGACAAAAGTCCTGCTATTGCCTATCGTCTGGAGCAACAGCTACAACGCCTGGGTCATAGCTATCAGCAAGCCCAATCCCGGTTTGTGCTCGCTCACCCACAGCAGGCAGACACCACAACCAGCCTCAGTGCCAGCCACTGGCACTTTCGCCTGGGAGAGGCTGAAATGCTGGTCAGCCAGGACCCACAACAGGCGCTGCCTTTACTGAAAGCCCTGATCACCAGTCCCCATGAGGAGGTTGTGATCCGAGCCTGGCAGTTGCGCCTGAGCGCGTTTTGGGCATTGGGAGAACACAATACCGCCCAGCGCTATCTGGGCGCCCTGCTCGGTCATCCATACCCAGAACTGCAACGTTATGCAGCCCAGCAGCTATTGGCGCATTACCAAAAAGCCCAGGCCATTCAAAGCATTCTCGGATTATGCAGCCTGTGGCGCAACGCCTTACCAGAGTGCCGGGATGCACTTATCAGCAGTTTTGCCGAACTCAAGCAAGACCTTTATGCACTGTGGCTGGGCCACGACACACGCAACGACAATCACACGCTGCAACCTTTGAGTGCGCAACTTGGGTATACGCACCCAGTCAGTAACCCGCCCGTGCTTGATTATTCTCTGCGCCATCATGGCGTCAGCACCGTGCTCAGCGAGACCAGTAACACCACTGCCTACCCACTGGCGGATGAGTCAATTACTATCACAGCCCACCAACCCATGGTGATCAGAGTCAGCGCCCGGTCAAAAGCCATTGAGACAGAGCAAAGCCAGATGTCCTGGTTACATGCCCACCAGGCTAAGCTGCGTAAAATCATGCCGATATTTGACGACATACCTGCGACAACCGTATTGCACATTGATGAGGACGATCAACCTCGTCTTTCTATTGCCAGTACCGGCTACTTTGCGCTGAGTGCCGGCGAACAACTGACCCTAAGCAGCGAAAAGCTACTATTGCTTCAGTTCAGTGCTTTGCCTCCCTCACACAATATTACCAACGCTCTGGATCTGGCCGGGACACTGTGGCAGGAAGACTTTATATCCCTGCTATATCGAACACCACTGGGCAGCGCAAGCACGGTGGCCACACAGCGCGACCTGCTGCTTAATGCTCTGTTAAGACTTGAAACTCAATCGCTCAGCGAGCATGAATTCACGGCTTTATCAGCCAGGTTGATGCAGCACCCTCCAGCAGAGTCATTAGCTACACTGTATGGCCGTATTCAAAGCTTTGGCCACTGGGAGGCATTTAATAGCTACCAAAATTATGCAGGTACCCAGCTTATCGACTTATCAGCACTGTCAAAGCGCAGTGCCGCTGAGCAATTTAGCCGCCATACCAGCCGCGACGATGCGCTGCCTGGGCTGATCTTGCGCCCGAATCATAGCCTGGCGCTTAACCTGAGTGAATTGCAATCACTGCAAGTCAGACTGGTCTTTCATTTTGCCAATGCTGAATTACTGCAACAGCATCAGCGCCCACAGATCAGTATTGACCGTATTGCTGGCAACCTACTGTGGCGTCTCGATAACAATCGCAGTGAACTGGGGTTAACCCGCGCAGATCTGAGTGCACCGGGCCTGACATTGCGCTGGCTTAACCCTTTTGCCGCGCAATTACTCAGTGTTGAAGTCGAAGCCTATCAGCAGGGCCGCTGGCAGGCCATTGAACTGGCCGCCGAACAGCTCTTTTATTATGGTGACGAGGCCAATCCGATCACGGCAAAACTCAGTCAAGATGCGGTACTTAAACTGGAGTATGTGGAGCAGGGAGCACGACGCGAACAATCCGGATTTTACCCAGCCGGCTTACTCACCCTGGCCCCACAAACCGCGAGCCTGGCCAGATTCTATCGCTGGCAACTGGACCCCAATCGCCACAAGCTGGCCGTGGCTCCCCCCGTGCAGCCCTACAGGGTGACCCAGCCAGAGCTTGTATACACCAGGAATGAGAACACCTATCATAAAGCCATTATGCAGGCCGATGGGAATCTCACACACGTTGAGGGGGTGATGCAGTATAACCGTGATGGCATCTATCAAAGCAGTGAACCGCTTGGCTCAGAGCACACGCTGGATCTGGGTATTCGACTGCGTAACCGCTATAAACAGCACTGGTATCGACTGGAGAGCTTTTTTCGTTTGAACAATACCAGCGAACCGTCGTTCAGTATCAATGGTTTGTATGACTGGCTTGATGATGAAGACGACTGGTTTGCCAAAGCGCAGTGGTACAATCGCTGGCAGGAATCACCACTGAGTCGGGAAACCCACCTGACCAGTCAATGGACTGTCGCAATCGGCGAAATTTGGCGAGAGGATCAACACTGGCGTCACCAGTGGTGGTGGCAACCTTTTTATTACTACACCAGCATTGATAAAGAAGACTATCTGGCGGACGAAACCATCAGTAATGCCATGTTCAATTTTTATCGCTACAACCACAGCGATGGCTGGCGTGGTGGTTATCGCATCCGCCATCAGAGCAAAGTAGACAGCCAGCTCAGTGCCCAACTGACAACCACCTCCAATTCGGACTGGACATCACTGGACGTCGCTTCGTTAAGTGGAGTCTGGCAGCAGTATTATCAGGGCCATATTTTCTCTGCCGGGCTAAGCAGCAGCTATGTATTTGCCGATGACCACCGGCCAAATGCGACCTGGCAGTATCTGACGACATTGGGCTGGCAAACCTTGTTTGACTTCAGTGAACACACTGCTGGCTGGATCAGCCTGAACTGGACACAAGACTGGTTCCGAAATAACCACAGCATTCGTTTTGAAGTGACTTTGGGTAATTTACAACGCAGTGGCTTTGACCCGTTTGCACACGACGAAATCATTTTTGAATCACTGCAACTAACGCATTTCTTAGAGCAGGACCTGTATGGCCGATAACCGATTAAAAACCCAGCTTCAGGCTATCTTATTTGCCGATACAGAACAGTTCTGGCTCAATCTGCACCGCCATAAGTACCATCAGTTGCTCGAGGAGTTGGCAGGCTGGGAGCTATTACAAAACCAGCCAAAAGACGAACAACTGAACTACTGGCAGCTATTGCAAACCATTGCTTTTTTACGCCACAAAATTGAACGCCTGCATGAACAACTTCAGGGTCACGACGCTGATTACCAGTCGTTTGTAGAACGTCTTGGCAAAGCAGAGCTGGCCACGGAAAAACAACTGCATATCCTCAAGTATGCTGAAACACTGGGGGCCTCAACCACCCAGCTACAAAAAGATAAACAGGCATTCTCACGTTGGTTTGATGAGGGTGCCGTTATCGGCCGCTATCAAACCTTAGTCGCCGACTTAGAGCAGGATCTGAGGTTTCTTATCGCCAAGCTGGGTGCACTTACGATTCGCTATCTCAGGCTGTCGCTAGATAACCTGGATGAGGCCTGGAAAAAACTAGATCTACAACCTTTCTTCCTGAGGCTGATGGCCACCAGTAACAATGCACATGTGCGCCATGGGATGATCCGTGCGCTGGTCAATCAGGTTTCCGTGATCAATGAATGTAAAGCCAATCCGGATCTGGACAGCGAGCTGGTTGCTGAGCTCATAGAGTTACTTGATGCCGAGAATACGCCCTATCAGGCCGTTGTGGATATCCTGGAAATTCTGATCCACCAGCGTCCGACCTTTGTGCGTAGTTACATGTGGGCCTATGTGGAAGCCAGTCTCAGTGGCACTACATCAGCACAGAAGCACAGCGATCAGCTGTTTATTGTCGCTGCGATGCCCCGTATCCTCGCCAATAAATACCCCCTGGAGGAACGGGATATTCCCTTGCTTCGGGAGTTGGCGCAGCATCCGTTTGCCCGGGTACGGCAAGTATGTATTGAGCAACTGCGCAATCTGCCCGATACACTGGCCATGGAACTACTTGAAAAACGTTTTGCGGATGAAACGGTCGATGCGGTGCGTTTCACTCTGGTTAAACAGCTTACCGCTGCCCGTTTTTCTGCTAACAAGTATGCATTTGGGTTATGGTATACCCACCTCCTTGGTGAGGAATGTCTGGAAGTTAAGCGAATACTGTTGGAACAAAGCCCCAGACTTATGCTAAATGAAGCCGTTGAAGCAACACTGGACGATACCTCAAAAAATCAGGATGCGGTGTTGATGCAACGCTATATAGGTGTGTTGAATGAGGCGCTAGAGCGTGAACCTGACCTGGCCGTGCGACGCTATATTACACGAACCCGTGAGCAGTTATTCAGCTTCACCCAGCAAAGCCTGCATGCGCAACTCGCACAGCGTCTGGCTGAGCACGAGACCGTTTATTTGCCAGCAGATATCGACCAAGACACACTCGGCCGCGCACTCAGTATGCTGGCGCAGCATGAGCAAAGCTTTAACGCCTATCAGGACAAACAAGGCTGGCGGGTTGTAATTGGCTACAAACGTCGTCGCCGTTTTTGGCGTATATGGCATGAGTTTTTCACGCCAAGCACCGATAAACGTCAAAGCTTTAGTCATACCAGTGCCAAAATCCCGTCAGCACAATTGCATGTGCCCAGTTGCACCACCGCAGAGATCAGCGCAACAAACGTACCCGGCGAAGCGCTTTATCATCTCAAGGAGGCCAGTGCACGTCCCCATTTACCGCTACCTGACTACCTCTTATCAGTGCTGAGCCAGGACAATATCAAAGCCAGTAAGAAAAGTTACACCCCCGATGGCATTTTAATCGTGACACCACCCAAACATCTTTGGCAACGTGTTCGCGCCTATTGGCAATTGTCGATTCAGTACGCCGACATAGACGGCTTACGAAAAGGCAATACGCTTGAGCAGCAAAACTACCTGGCCCGAATACGTAAACTCGGCTTTGGCCTGGAGTTTAAGCCCTATGGCAGTGAACTGGATTGTACCTTTGAGGTTGAGTCTGGTATTGCCAACTTGTTCGCTCGCGCCGGCATACCAGGTGTGTTAGTCAATTTGGGTTATAGCTTTAAGGAATATTTGTATTCCATTTACCAAAATAGCATCGGACAGCTGGTGTTTTTTGTGTCGACATTTATCCTCTATTTCTGGATGAGACATGTTCGTCTGAATCGAAAAATCCGCACTAATCGCGCGAAGATCCCCGTTACCATAGGTGGCTGGGGTACACGAGGGAAATCTGGTACAGAACGGATCAAAGCAGCACTATTCAGTAGTCTGGCACTTCGCGTAGTCACCAAAACCACCGGTTGTGAAGCCATGATGATTTTCGCGCGCAGCTCCGGAGAGCAATATGAGCTCCCCCTGTTCCGGCCTTTTGACAAAGCCAGTATCTGGGAACAGAGCGATGTCCTGGCCTTTGCCCGCTCAGTGCGCGCTGATGTCTTTTTATGGGAGTGTATGGGCCTGACACCCAGATATGTGCGGATCCTGCGCCGCTGGATGCGAGACAACTTCACCACCATTACTAATACCTACCCGGATCACGAGGATATTCTGGGCCCGAGCGGCGTTGATGTGGCACAAGAAATGGCCGCCTTTATTGGCAGCCACACTCAGATTTTCACTGCTGAACAAACCATGGCCCCCATCCTCAACCGGGCAGCCGAACACAAGCAATCCACACTGATCCAGCTGCACTGGGGGGAAGGTTTTCAGATCACCCCGGATATTCGTGCTCTATACCCTTATGAAGAGCACCCGGACAATATCGCACTGGTATGTAAAATGGCCCAGTATATAGGGATAGACAAAGACTATGTCTACAAAGAAACCGCCGAACGTATTGTGCCAGATGTCGGAGTACTACAGCACTTTACCAAAGCCCCGGTGGACCATCTAACTCAATCGTTTGTCAACAGTATGTCAGCGAATGAGCGCCTCGCCACGCTGGAAAACTGGCGTCGCCTTGGTTTATTTGAGCTCAACGACAAACCCGAAACACAGACCATTGCCCTGCTCAATAACCGCAATGACCGGGTTGCACGCTCAAAGGTCTTTGCGCAACTGTTAATTGAAGATCTGAGTTTCGATCATGTTGTGGTGATTGGTAGTAACGTCGATGGCTTTGAGGCCTACCTGGATCAAGCGCTGAATACCCGCTTAAGCCGACTAATTGGCAATAACGACAAACAAGATTTGATGCGTCTGCTGACTCAGTGGAAGTATAATGCAAGTCCTGAGCATTATATCGACCAGCTGAACGCCCTGTTTGACACTCCCTGGCTCGAAACCGCTCACCTGTACGATGAAGATTTACTGGGTATTGCATTGACCGAGCATATTGACAATAAAGTACAGCAACGCATTATCCAGCTGCGAATACAAAACTGGCAACTGGCCCAGTCACTGTTGAGCCTGGAGGATTTAACGAGCCACCAGAAACAACTGGAACGTGTACTGTTCAGCATCCTGCATAGCAAGTTATTGCTGCTGGATAATCCCCATATCACCGCAGACGATCTGACCAACCGTATCGCTGGCCTGGGCCTGGCCGGCCAACATCAATTAATTGTGGGCATGCAAAACATCAAAGGCCCCGGGCTCAATTACGTCTATGCCTGGCAGCACTGGCATACGCTGCATGCCAGCTGTGAACGGCTGCTCGAACCTCAGATAAGCCATGCTCAGTTTCGCCGCGACCTGAATAAACTCACGCAACTCGATAAAGTCAATCGAATTGAGCGAGACTATTTCTCCAAAATGCTACAAACCCTCAGTAAACTGCCTCAGGCACAAAGCGAATTTGCCCAGGCCGAACTCAGCCATCTGGCCGAGCGGCTCACTCAGCAAAGTGCCAGTGATGATCAGGCTGCAGGCCCTGAAAGTTTATCTGGCTTCACCCGCTTTATACTGCAAGTCGTGGAGTCATTTCTGGATGCTGGCGCCGCCGTTAAGCGCAAGAAAACCGCGCAACAGGTATATGAGGACATCGCATCGCAACGGATCACCCCGGAGCGCGCCATTACGGTTTTGGCCGCATTAAACCGAGGTCAAAAACCTGGCTGGCTGACAGAACGCTGGCTTAACCGCGGCCAGGATTAGCATACCTCCACCTTCACCCATATAAATAAAAAGTGGGCACGCTCCTTGCTCCTTTCAATATTGAGCGTCTCACTTAATGGTTTGTTTTCGCATTTTGCTAATTTACCAAGCCAAATGGCCCTGATGGACATGCAAAACGCAAAAATGTGCAAAATGCGAAACGACAGTAGATCAGATGACATGTAAAAGTATTAGGAACACAGCGTGTAGAAACCAACCCTTTGGTACTACTTTTATATTCTAAAATTGAGGCATAAATAGGAACTAACAGTCATTTTTTGATTTGTAATTGACCAGAGCGTGTAAAAGTAAGAAAATGGGACTAGTTAAAATTGATTAGGGATAACATTTTATTTACACGAATAGAGTGAAGCCCTGGAGTATATCTATGAAATTATCAGTTATCGCGCTTGGCCTGAGTGCCGCCCTAATCAGTAGCTTTGCTACAAATGCCAGTGACAATCTGATCACTAACGGTTCTTTTGAGCAATCAAATACCATCAACGGCTCCTGGAGCCTGATGCGAACCCTACCTGGCTGGAATCGCAGCTCTGCAAAATTTGAAATTCAAACTAATCGCCTTGGCCTTATTCAGGCTCAGGATGGTGAACAATACCTGGAGCTGGACTCAACCCGTAACTACAGTGCATACCAAAGTGTTGCGACTGAAGCGGGCAAGCAGTATGTCGTGAGCTTCTACTACTCGCCGCGTGTTACCAATAATGCAGACACCAACAAAGCAACCGTTTACTGGGACGACCAGGTAATCGCGGAACTAAACGGTACACAACGCGGCTGGCAACATTACACCATCACAGTGACGGCTGACAGCGCTGAAAGTACACTGAAATTCGTGGGTGCAGGTAACTCAGATTCCTACGGCGCATTACTAGACAATGTGTCTGTTACCGCAGATTGTGTAACTGGTCTGTTTGGCATCAATAACTACGGCTCTGCACAAAACGGTTTCGTCTACCATTTTGACCTGGATGCAGGTCAGTACAGCACAGTATCGGGTGTCACACACACCGCCTCGAATGTCGCCAGTAAAGATGGCGTACTGTACTTCATGGAACAGACCAACAACAGCACTAAAGCGTCTACTCTGTGGGCACTGGACCTGAACGGTAATCAGCAGTACAGCGTAGCTGAGACTAAATCATGGCCTTTGTACCGCTCTGCGGTCACGCCTGACGGCATCTCTTTACGTAGCACCAGTAAGACTTATATGTACGACTTTGACATGACCAGCGGTGAAAAAACCGTGTTGGGTAAATTGTCTTACTCAGGTGACGATTTCAGCCATGGTGACATTGCTTACTCAGCAGACGGGAACGTGCTTTACGTCTTAACCGGCAAAGCGCTGTATACCCTTGACGAAGGTAACATGGAACTTACGAAGATTGGTGAACACGGCGTGAACTGGGCATCAGGCCTGGCAATCACAGACAGTGGCGAACTGTATGTATCTGGTCGTGAAGATAGCAGCAATGCACAAATCTGGCAGCTCAATCCAAATACCGCCGTTGCGACATTAGTGATGGAAGGTCCTGAGCACATCAATGACCTGACGTTTGTCGACAATTTCTGCCGATAACCGGCACATTTGTTCTATATGCGCAAAAACCAGCCAGACCGGCTGGTTTTTTTGTATACAAAAAGCGTCTAACCCAGCTGGTAAGGCTTCCCCATCGCCACCCCACTAGGTATACTGACGCGCTTTTAATGCATAGTTAGTCAACAATGCACTAACTTGTAAATCATTTGGGGACTGGCCACCCGTTCAAAGTATGCAGAGTAATACTGTCATCAGCAGTACCTACAGCATCGATAATATTAAGGCCAACACAACACATTTGATTGAAATGGGAATAATATGAATTCATTACCTAATCGCGGTGAGTTTCTGGGTCATCCAAAAGGCCTGTTCTTACTCTTCGGCACGGAAATGTGGGAGCGTTTTGGCTACTACGGTATGCGTGCAATTCTGGTTTTATACTTGGTTGCTCAAGTACAAAATGGTGGCTTCGGCTGGACCAATGCCGATGCACTAAGCCTCTATGGTACCTTTACCATGGCGGTATATTTGACACCATTAATTGGTGGCTGGCTGGCTGATAATGTCATGGGCCAACGTAAAGCTATCATCCTGGGTGGTATCTTGATGGCCGCAGGTCACTTCACCATGGGTATACCACACAGCCTGGTTGCCGGTATGGAAGAGCAAGTTTTCTATGTCGGTCTGGCATTGCTGTGTGCTGGTAATGGTCTGTTCAAACCAAACATTTCAACTATGGTTGGTGATTTGTACCAGGAAGGTGATAAACGCCGTGACGGTGCTTTCACTATCTTCTACATGGGTATCAACTTAGGTGGCGCGCTGGGTCCAATTATCGCTGGTTATGTTGCAGCACAGATCAACTGGCAAGCAGGTTTCATCGCTGCGGGTATCGGTATGGTGATCTCCGTTGTAATGCAACTACTCCTGAGCCAGAAATATTTGGGCGACATCGGTGTGGTGCCTGCTGCCAAGCTGTCTCAGCAGCAATCTAACAGCAACACCAAAGAGCCACTAACAAGCCAGGAAAAAGACCGCATCCGTGTTATTTTCACTATGAGTGTATTTAGTATTATCTTCTGGATGGGCTTCGAGCAGGCAGGTGGTCTGATGAACCTATTTGCCGCTGACTACACAGACCGTATGCTGATGGGCTTTGAAATTCCGGCTTCCTGGTTCCAGTCTCTGAACTCTATCTTCATTATTATTTTTGCACCCCTGGTGGCAATGATTTGGCTTAAACTCGACAAACGTGAGCCTAATTCGCCAGTCAAGTTCGCCATCGCTTTGGTATTCTTGGCGCTGGGCTTTTTGACCATGATGATGGCGCTTATCACTGAAGGCAGCGATCCTGGCAACTTACAGATCAGCATGATGTGGCTGGTACTTTTCTACCTGTTCCATACTTTGGGTGAACTATGCCTGTCACCAATTGGTTTATCTATGGTAAGTAAGCTTGCACCGCTACGTCTGGCATCACTATTAATGGGTTTATGGTTCCTGTGTACAGCGGTTGCAAACAAGATCGCTGGTTTCGTTGGTTCATTCATTGGTGAAGGCCAGGAAGCAATGAACAACGCCATGAGCATTTTCATCGGCCTGGGTGCGACTGCCTTGTTGTCTGCTCTGGCGATGTACCTGCTCAGTAATAAGCTGGTTGACTGGATGCATGGTGCTGAGGGAAGCACTGACGAGCCACACACTCAGGAGCATTATCTTGAGAAAGAATTAGAGATCTCGGGCGAAAGACAGTAATTTTCGTTCTGTGATTCGTGTAAAAAGCCGCACTAAATTTGTGCGGCTTTTCTGTTTTTGACTCTCTTTTGTAAACTTAACGATACACCTAGGCAAAATTTACCTCTCACAGAGACCGTCCCCTTAAAAGTTCCACCATAATATCGCTGTCAGCAATGAACTAAAAAGTACTTTTTTATCATATGGATAAGTTATTTCCTTTGAAATATACTGGAGCCAAGCAATCCAATTTACAGAACAAATCGAGACTTATAATCGAAAAAATTATCCTGTTCACTCAATCCGTATAACCCTGACAATTTGTACGACAGAATTTACATTTCGCCCTCTTGCTAATTCACCCACATAGCTTCCCCTTTTGGCCATTTTGATTAATCATCCACAGCACAAAACAAATAGCGATCCAGTGCTTTAAAGCGGGAGTATGACAATGAGTGAAGTAACAAATCCTCTAGGCCTAGTAGGCATTGAGTTTACCGAGTACGCAACACCAGATGCGGACTACATGGAAAAGATTTTTGCCGATTTTGGTTTTTCTAAACTGAAAAAGTTTAAAGACAAAGACATCCTATATTACAACCAGCATGACATTCACTTCCTGCTGAACAAAGAGCGCGGCGGTTTCTCTGCTGAGTTCGCTAAGAGCCACGGCCCAGCTATTTGCTCAATGGGCTGGCGTGTAGAAGACGCGCAAAAAGCGTTTGAAATCGCGGTAGAGCGTGGTGCAAAACCAGCGACCGATTCAACACACAAAGATCTGCCTTACCCTGCTATCTACGGCATCGGTGACAGCCTGATCTACTTCATCGACGTATTCGGTGACAAAGGCTCTATCTTTGAGCAAGACTTCGTTGAGCTGGAAGAGCAAGTCATCGTTGAAGACAAAGGCTTCCTGCGCATCGACCACCTGACTAACAACGTATACAAAGGCACCATGGAAACATGGGCAAACTTCTACAAAGACGTATTCGGCTTTACTGAAGTTCGTTACTTCGACATCAAAGGTCAGAAGACTGCTCTATTGTCATACGCACTGAAGTCTCCGTGTGGCACCTTCTCTATTCCAATTAACGAAGGTAAAGACGACAACAACAACCAGATCGACGAGTACCTGGATGAGTACAATGGCCCGGGCGTACAGCACCTGGCATTCCTGACCAATGACCTGGTTGCGTCACTGGACAAGCTTGACCAGACTAACATTGCAACATTAGATATTGTTGATCATTACTACGACACTATCTTTGACCGTGTACCTTGGGTTAAAGAAGACCGTGACAAGATCAAAGAGCACCAGATCCTGGTAGACAGCCAGAGCGAAGATTGCTACCTGCTTCAGATCTTCACTAAGAACCTGTTCGGCCCTATCTTTATCGAAATGATCCAGCGTGTAGACGACGGTGGTTTCGGTGAAGGTAACTTCCAGGCACTGTTCGAGTCTATCGAGCGTGATCAGGAACGCCGCGGCGTGATCTAATTCTCCTTTGAGAGTGGATAATTAAAAGCAGCTTGGGGCCATGCCTTCTGGCTGCTTTTGCCGTTTAATTTGTCTGAGACTCAGATGTTGCATTGAAAAACCAGAACGCTATCACCACATCTGAGAGCAGCCTCAAACTTGCAAAAAGGAAAGACCATGTCTTTTATCAACGAAACGCACGACATTAATCTTAAAAGCTGGGTTGCCAGCGCGAACCAGGCCGGTACCGACTTCCCAATTCAAAACCTGCCATTTGCTTCATTCCGCCGCAAAGACAGCGCTGAAGAGTTCCGTGGCGGTGTCGCCATTGGTGATCAGGTACTGGATCTGGCAGTGGTTGCTGGTGCAGGTATTTTCAGTGGCGAAGCACAGGATGCCGTTGAAGCAGCCAATGCACCTAAACTGAATGAGTTCATGGGTATGGGCCAGAACTACTGGTCTGCACTGCGCCTAGCATTGTCTCGTGCACTTCGTGAGGGCTCAGAGCATCAGGGCGCACTAGAGGCGGCCCTGGTTGCACAATCTGACGTTGAATATGCATTGCCTTGTCACATTGGCGACTACACTGATTTCTACACCTCAATCTACCACGCAACAGCGGTAGGTAGTTTGTTCCGTCCGGACAACCCTTTACTGCCTAACTACAAGTGGGTACCAATCGGTTACCACGGCCGTGCTTCTTCAATTGATGTGTCTGGTCAGAACTTCCCTCGTCCTAAAGGTCAGACAAAAGCACCTGATGCAGATACACCGTCTTTCGGTCCTTGTAAGCGTCTGGACTACGAACTGGAGCTGGGTATCTACCTGGGTAAAGGCAATGAACTGGGTGACTCTATTTCAATTGAAGATGCCGAAAGCCATGTATTTGGTTTCTGCCTGTTCAATGACTGGTCTGCTCGTGATCTTCAGGCTTGGGAATATCAGCCATTAGGTCCATTCCTGGCGAAAAACTTTGCATCAACTGTGTCACCCTGGATTGTTACTACAGAAGCCCTGGCGCCGTATCGCACCAACTGGCACCGTGATGAGCAAGATCCTCAGCCTCTGGACTATCTGGAGTCTGCACACAACCGTGAAGCTGGTGCGTTCGATATCCAAATGGACGTACTACTTGAAACAGCGAAAATGCGCGAAGCCAATGCTGCGCCTAGCAAGCTGTCAGAATCCAGCTTTAAGCACAGCTACTGGACAGTGGCGCAAATGGTGACTCACCACACAGTAAACGGCTGTAACTTCCTGCCAGGCGATATGCTGGGTTCAGGTACTCAGTCTGGTCCAGAGCACGAAGAAGCGGGTTCACTGTTAGAGCTATCACGTGGCGGTAAAGAGACCATCACCCTGGACAATGGCGAAGAGCGTAAGTTCCTGGAAGATGGTGACAAGGTCATTATGCGTGGCTGGTGTGAAGCCAACGGCTTTGCACGTATCGGTTTCGGTTCAGTCGAAGGCACTATCCTGCCAGCGAAATAATCGCAAGCGAAAAACTATTCCTATACAAAACAAAGGTGTGCTTAAGTACACCTTTTTTTTGTAAGTAAATACTGGCTTTTTGCATAAAAATTGTTAAAGTGAGTCGTTATTTTTAATTTTTACGTGTTATGTTTCGCTATATCAAACGCCTGATCACATCACTATTTCAACCTAAACAACTAATGCTGCGCCAGAACGGTCAGGTTAGTCTGATGGTTGTGCCCGGCTGGTTGCAATTTATCGCACTAGCGCTGGTTTGTAGTGCTCTTAGCTGGTTAGTTATCAGTACATCAGCGTTTTTTAAGCAGCAAGATACAGTCAATGCCTTACAATCTGAACTTAGAGCCAAAGCGCAAAGCTGGGAACAAGAAAAGCAACAACTGAGCGCAAAACTGGCGCAGCAGCACACTCAGCTGGCAACTTTAAACGAACAACACACAGTGCTCAGTGAAATTGTCAGTGCACTGCCCACCTCTATCACCGAACAAACAGACTCTCCGACTTCTTTACCAGATAGTACACCGCAGGCGGAAACACAGCCCGCGATCAGTGACCTCGGTGACAGTCATGAATTTGAGGAACAAAGCACAGAGCTGAATGATGCTCAGGCTGCATTACTTACCACCTTACAGGCCGTTATTTCGGCGCGTCACAATCAGTTGATGGCCGGGTTTAATGAAGCAGGCCTGACACTGTCAACCGAAAGCAACTCCGCTCAGGGTGGTCCATATCACCAGGTTGATGCAACGCTGCTAAATGACAGCTATACCCAGCTTATCGATGACTCGGTGCAACTCAATCAGCTGGAAAACTTACTACACTCCACGCCAAAAATGATGCCCGTCGCGCACGACAAGTATTATATTTCCAGCGCCTTTGGCTTTCGCAAAGACCCCATCACAGGCCGCCGTGCCTATCATAAAGGGGTGGATATGGCAGGCTGGCACAAAACTCAAATCATTGCTCCGGCTGATGGTGTGGTCAAAAAAGCTGGCAAAAATGGCGGTTATGGTAAGTTTATTGAGATTCAACATGCCAATGGCATAGTGACCCGCTATGGTCATTTGCACACCATCAAAGTGAAAAAAGGCCAAACGGTTAAGCAATCAGATGTAATTGCCCTGATGGGTAGCACAGGTCGTAGTACCAGTACACACTTGCATTATGAGGTGTTACAGGATAAAAAGCATATAAACCCTGTAAAACTGGCAAGAGTGCTCAAACGTGTTCAATAAAAAGAAAACTTCACTTCCTTTCTCGCTTATTTCTCCCGACACCGAAATCACAGGTAACATTCATTGCGATGGCGAAATCCAGATAGATGGTAAAGTCGTTGGCGATCTTAATGTCACCCAGCTCATTATTGGTGACTCAGGTATCGTCGAAGGTAACATTACTGCCAAGCAAGTGCAGGTGCGCGGTCAGGTACAAGGCGGTATACGTGCAGACAGTGTGACCCTGGAGCCCAGTGCCAGAGTCACGGGTGATATCGAACATGACACGCTGACAATTCAGGCCGGTGCGCATATTCAGGGTCAGCTGAATCATCGTGTTGAATCTTCTAACGTCACACCACTGGATAAAGCCAGCGAAGTGTGAGTATTAGAAAAATGTTTCCAGGTAACATTTAATAACACAAAAACATCGACTTAACCTTCCTTTATCGTATCCAATAGTGATACATTTCACGCATATGACAAAACAACGAGCTTTCACAGCTCGTTTTTTATTCCTCACTTAACGTTTAAAAGGATATATAGTGAACAAGCATATACTAGGCCTGCTACTGGCAACGGCATCTTTGAATTCTCAGGCTGCAGAGCTGAGCAAAAGCTACCTGGAAGTAGGTTATGGTGAGACCAGCCTGGATGGCGCACCGAATTCAGTTGATCCTCAGGGGTTTATCATTGCTGGTAGTTACGAATTTGCCAACGGTATCTTTATGGGACTCAAAATCGATCAGCATTCAGACAGTCTGGCATTCTTCGACAAGCTTTTAGATGACGACTATGACGTTGACGAAACGACATTTAATCTGGGCTACATTCTGCGTTCAACGGACAATGGACGCCTGGCAGTTGGCGCTCAGGTTGGTGAGTTTGAAGTATCTACTAATCGCTCTAACTCAGTTGTAGATACCCGCCGTATTTATGGTGAGTACGAGCATTCATTCGGCAAGCGCGTGGATGGATTTGCGCAGCTCGGGTATGAAATGATGGACTTTCCAAGCCCCATTGAAAACGAAAATGGCGTCTATTTAAATGCAGGTATTCGTTTTAGCTTCACTGACCATTCAAGTGTTATCCTTGAGTACACCAATGGTGTGGATTACACCCAATCAGAAGTGAAGTACCGCTACACTTTCTGATTAAAACAGGCCCGCTAATCGCGGGCCCATGTTTTACTTTTTCGCCGAAATATACATAGTGACATCGGCATGAAAAACCTTAACTCCTTCACTGTTAAATACCTCCACTGGAACGATTAGCTCCTCTTTATCCTGCCATTGGCGTGGTAGCGAAATCGTCGCTTCTGCACGCAGGTCTGTTTCGGCTTTTTTCAGGTATTGCACCGTCATCCCTTTAGGGATCCAGCGATGTGTTTTGTACGGAATGCTAGCATCAGTCACCACACCAGCACATAACTCTGCAAGGTTACACTGCGCAATCGCATGGACTGTCCCAATGTGATTGTGGACCGCCTTTCGGTTAGGCATCTGCGCCGTGATCCGTCCTTCACTGAGGTGAGTAATCTTAGGCTTGATGGTGCCAAAATAAGGCGCTCGTTTGCAGACCGCTTTGCTGAATAGCCAGTTGCCAAAGGGCAACCATTTAAACTTCTTGTAGGTTTTTAATAAGGGTGTTGCCATAACGCTTAACCTGTTGAATAAAATAACACCTAACCCTAACACATCTGACCAGTTTAACCAATGATGAAAAAAGTTATAAAGCAACCACTTATTCCTGAGGTGGATATGATTAGTTCCCAAATGTGTTACGATTGCGCCGATTAATAGACTTATATAATGACAAATCAAAGGACAAATAGATGAACAAGCTCGCTTTACTATGCGCACTGTGCTCACCGTTAACAATTGCCGGACCAATTACTCAAATTGAGATAGAAAACAACATCGTTTTATTCTCAACCAGCTCCATGGCACCCAGCACAGTTGCATGTGTAGCAGAGAACAAGAACCAGTTACGCTCAGTCAGTCTGGACAGTCACTCAGGCCGTGCCATGTATTCTTTGCTTATTACTGCTGTAGCAAAACAACAAGCTGTGGCTGTCACGTCGGCTCAGGACTGTGCGGATCTGGCTGGGGTAGAGCGAGTACAAAGTCTTCGTCTGGCGCCCAATACTAACGCCGGTAACTCAAATGCCCGCTCAATTGGGTTGTACGCGAGCGACGGCATTACTCGCATTGGCACATTGGTGGATACCGCGCACTATAAAAATAGTGCCTACGATAGCGGTCAGTATCGTTGGACTTACATCGATGATGAAGGTGGCGTCGACTATAAAACCTTAAATATCAGCTATAACAACGCAGAGATCCAACACGAATATAGCGGTTGCCGAGGCAGACAAGGGTTGTCTACACATGGTGAGCCTGTTTATCACCATGGTAAGTACATTATGGGTGATAAAAATGCACCTTTTACCAGCTCAGCGGATAGAAACGCCCAAAACTACAGCTGCTTCAATCGCCAAAACCAAACCAGTTACGAGATCATTGAAACTGAACACCCAATCTGCGGCGCAGGATTATGTCTGGTCAAAGAAGACTGAAATGTCATTCTGATAAGGATAACACAATGAAAATCTTACGACTTTGCCCAGCGTTGCTGATATTGGCTTGTGGCTCAGTGATGGCAAAGACCAACATTCTAAACATAGAAGTCCAGGCAACTCGGGTGCTAGTAACCCTGAGTGCCACATCAAGCCAAACGGGTTGTCAGGTTAATCTAAGCGACAATGCCCAGCTTTGGTGGCTTGACCCAACGAGTGCCAGCGATCATGCACTTTATACCCTACTCCTCTCTGCCTACACCAGCAACAAAGAAGTAGAAGTCGATGGGTCGCAAACCTGCCAGAGTTACCCGGCTGCAAGGCGGCTGAGCAAGGTAAGGTTAAGGAATTAAAATGTCAATATACAGACTGCTTACTTTGCTGATACTATTTGGCGGCGCGATGATTTTACCCACACAGGTGAAATCCGAAGGCTGGCTGCCACTGCAAACCAGTGAACTTATTTCGCAACACCCAGCAAAAACACTTGCCGGTACAATGAGCTGGTTATCTACACCTGCGCATATTACAACACATCGACAACTCACTCTGTCATGGCAACCATTTGTAGAAGCCACTTACCATGAGCTTTGGCATAATGGCATCGCTCGACAAGTCCGTGAGAATAGCCTCGACCTGTACTTTACAGAGCCGGGCAAACATCAGCTTAAAGTCAGAGCCTGCGACGGTGTGCAGTGTAGCCAGTTCTCCGAGACTCTCACTCTTGATGTAGTGCGCCGCTTTGACTTTGACTTTGGTACTAACAATGACGTACTGACAGCAAACCAATCTGGGCAAATCTGGATAGCCCCCCTGACTGATGCGCCAACAGATTCCGTTATGGCCAGTTTAGATGGTCAAACCTGGCACCCTCTTACGCTGGTAAACGGACAATATGTCTTTTCTATTGAAGCCAAACCCGCTGGTGCGTATACACTTCACCTTAAAGTAAACCAAGAACGTATCGAGCCTGTCGACTTCAGGGTATATGCTCAGCCGTTACACGCACCGCAGGGCATAGCTATCGGGCTACCTGACACACTAGATTTCCATCAGCAACAGGCTATTGAAGTCGACACCCAGCAAACGCTCGTGTTGCACTGGCAAGCCTCCGAGGAAGTTGCACCGCCACTTGCGGGCTATTATAAATTGTTTATCAATGGCAACCGCGATGGCACCATATATCGTTCTCTTACCCATTTGAACCGTAAATATGGTGAGGGTGCCTTTCATACTGAACTACATCACCTTGGCACAGGCGCTCATCAGATAACGATTCAAGGGTGTAACAAGCTGGCTGGTACAGAGTATTGCGGACCCCATAGCCAAACTGTGTATGCCTTTGTCGGTGTGCCGCCTACCCCGTATGTCAGACCAGTTAAAGTAGTGGATGATTTCCATGTCTCCGCAGACGTGCTCGAGCCTCGCCCCACCGACATATTGAATGTTCAGACCGGTGAGGAAGTGCTCTTTCACTGGCAACCTTCAGACGAGGTCGTTGCTGCACCAAATGGTTACTACTTGCTTGAGCTCAATGATCAATGGCTTGGCTCCATTTATGGTGTCGTACCTTTTCTGCGTCGCCAGTATAATGACGGTAACTTCCACGTCAGAGCGAAGATAACCCAAACAGGATTACTCAATGCCACTGTGCGGGCGTGTAACCGAGTTGCGCCTGGTATGGACCGCAGCCTAAGCTGCGGCCCCAAGAGCTCTATTGCGAGAATTCTCTCAGTGCCAGCCAAGCCTGATTACCAGTTAAAGTTCAGTCATGTGAATAATGGAGTGATCACAAGGGAGCATCCATTGACACTGGAAGCCAGCACATTGGGTAGCCCATATATTGACTCCCTGAAAGTCAAAGTTAATCAGGAAGAATGGCGCACCGTGCCAGGCAGTCAACATTATCATTATGACTTTGGCATCCTCGACCCCGGCACTTATCACATTACAGTTAAAGTGAATGATTACTTCACCGAAACATTTAACATCGAAGTGGTCAATTCAATTAACACGGTTCGGGTTGGGCAACTGAGTGTAAACAAAACGAATATAGGATATGGCGATGAGGTTTTGATCAGTTGGCAAAAACCAGCCCAGTTTAATGAGCCAGTGCTTTATCGCATTGCTATAGAAAAACCCAGTGCAAAGGCTGGTGAACCCACAGAGCGTTTTATCTGGCAAAATGGTGTGACCGAAACCAGTATTCGCCGTGGACCGATATTCAGAAGAGGCACAACTTTCGTCGAAGTTTCTCCCTGTTTAAGTAACGGAGAATGTGGAATTCCAAGCCGAGTACACTATCGATTGCAAGGCAACACACTGCCAACGCCGAACTTTACTCTCCTATCTGATGAGGTAGCACGCTTTTCTGCGCCACAATTTAACTGGCACATGCCTGATAACTTCTCTGAAGATGTCTCTGCTACCTTCTTTTTGCGCTCATCGGGCAGTGCAACACTTAGCCAGTACGTTGAGGGTACCCCTTTAACACAAACTGGTGAGTACTATTTCTATATTGAGATCTGTGACAACAAACACCCGGAGATCTGCAATGATAAACAACTTACCGAGCTTGCGGTTAATGTTGTCAAGGCAACGCTTGAAGTCACGCGCACAGACGAGATTTTAACCTGGCGCAAACTACAAAACGCCCAGAGTTATCAGTTGCAAAATACCCTGTGCATCAAAGATTGTCTGCGTGCTGGCAACTACCAATGGCAAACTGACGCTGAGTTAGGTGCCGATACAACTACATATCAACTGGTTAATAGCCAAAATCGTGCATACAGGATGCGTGCTTGTTTCTTTGCTGGGCAGTGTAGTAACTGGGTCTATATCGCTCCAACGCTAATCAAGTTGAAAGCGCCTGAACTGAGGGTAAATAACTAGAACCTATTAAAAAACGAGGCCAAGCTTAAGTTTGGCCTCGTTTTTTAGTTATTGCCAGTTAAACCTAACTGTCCTTAATCAAACAATATGGCGCCGCTAAACTAGCACCACTTAACCCTTAATTTCTGACAGGACTAACAAATTTAGGGGCTCCCAGCTTCTGTACTTGTACAGGCACCAGATAGGGCCATGCACTTCCCTGGCTGCTACAAATGAACTCAATCCCTTCATTGCGTGCTTTAACCGCAACAAATTCACCTGCACCGCGTCCAACAAAAAGTAACTCTTCATATCGACACTCCGTGCCTTGTGGGATCTGCCAGCGGATATCAGCAGCCTGGCCAATGTGAACGACCGATGGGAAGAAGAAATATTGCTCTGAATTATCCTCTCCCTTCAGTAGATCAGCCTGCAAATCAATACTCTGTGTCGAACCTATGGTTTTTAGCTGTAAAGTTGGTCGCTGAGAACGCGGATCCAAGTGACAAGTCACCAGCATATTACTCTGCTGCTTTTTCGCGTTATTAAATTGCTGATGATCTGAGTTACTTAGCTGCCACTGATCGCGGCTATTCTTGCTCACAAACCAATATGCCGCTGAGTTATGTGACTGACTGGCATACGGAATGAGCACTTTACCTGGCAGAATTTTACTACTGGTATAGGCCAATTGACGGCGCAGATAGTAGCCATCATTCGTAGCAAAAACATTCAGTCCTTTGGTACTGTCCAGACAAGCCTGTGAACTAAAACGGGAGATCTGATTGGTCGCCTGAGACACTTCATAACAGCTTGTCTTATCACACGCCCTTACCCGAAATTTGATCTTTCCTTCAGGAACTGGCTGCATCAAATAGCTCGGTTCTGTGCTATTGGCAAGCACCACCCAGTTTGAATAGTTGAGGCTAAAATCAATTTGATAATACACATCCTGTGTATCAGTGCCCACACTTTGCCAGCTTAGTTGCACGCCCTGTGCGCCCTTATCTACTGCACTCAAATTTTCTGGTGCAGGCAGCCCACCGACCTCATTGGAAGCAGGTGAAAACCGACTACAGGTAAGCCCATCAGTACATGCTTTTACCTTATATCGGGTCGTTGCCACTTTTGCCTGCTGAAGCTGGATCCTCGGCTGCACAGTGGCACTCACCATCTGGTATTCCTCACCATTTAAGCTCTCATATACCCGATATTGTGTTGCTGGTGCACTACTTCTTGGTTGCCAGGCTACGTTGACCTCTTCTCCTTGCTTAGTGGCCACTACGCTTTGCGGACCGGCCTCTGGGATTGCGACTTTGAGCGGCGCAGATTTTACGTAGCCAGTACAGGCACCTGACGCACATGCCTGTACCCTGAAGTAATAAACCCCATTGGTGTAACCACCCAGCTCTATATCCTGCTCAGTGCCCTCATAGACAGTTTGCCAGCTAACGCCGCCATTATTACTTTGCTGTAATACAAAGCGCTCAGCCTGAGCATCTATCTGCCAGCCAAGCCGGACCGTGTCGCTTTGACTGACAGGCGGTAGCCAGAGACTGCCACTCTGATATGGCGGGTCATCATTCAGCACGTACTCCACCAGGCTGGGCATCTGCAAACTCACAGCCAGCACAGGCCCTGAGGCCAGAATCAGACCGGCACAAGACATCATTGACCGGTATTTAAAATACCTAGACATAACAGCAGCCTCTGTTACTTAGTATCGTAGAAACCAGGAACATCACTTTGCAACTGTAGGAACGACAATTCCCTGGCAGAAGCAATTGCCCTGTCTGCCAACACCATATAACGGACCGGTAGGTTGTTTGCACGTGCCATAAAAGCAACCGACAGCATGGCATCAAATACTTCAGGGTTTTCGCGGGCTTTGAGGTAGACATATCGCCCCGATCCCATACCGCAAGTCATCAAATTACCACTGGCATCTTTAAAGCTGATCAGCAAAGTTTTGCTTAACCCGGGTATATCAACCCGAGTGCCCTCGATAGCAATGGTATCAACATAGGCACCATTACACTCCTGTGTGGTACTTGCATGACCCGTGAAAGCAACCCCGAGTAACGCCATCAAGCCAAAACGCATGAGCCCTTTTTTCATTATAATAATCCTATAAATTTAAATACCAGCGATACATCGCCGATTAACTATTATTCTCTTTTTGTCCCTCAAACCGTAGACGACCATACCTAAAACCCGTTAGGATCAGAAAAACAGTTTGAGGTGCCCTATGAAAAATCTTTTTTTATTACCACTGGCATTCGCCAGCACATTTAGTTTTGCTAACAGCCAGGCTTATTTAATCACCGAATTTCAGGTAATTAATAACCTGGTCACATTTAAGACTCAGCCACAAAAAGCAACCAACACGCCTTCTTGTGTTGATGCAAATAACAAAGATAGTTGGGCCATTTCACTAAATGACCATGGCAGTAATAACTTATACAGCCTGTTGCTTGGTGCTTTTGACAGCCAAACACCAGTTTATTTAACCAGTACCGAGCAATGTATAGCTGAAAGTGGCATTGAGAAACTGGCTGCAGTGTCAATTAACTAATATAATCGTGCGTTATTTAATAACGCACTGTTTATCTCCACACATCGGGTGCGTTGTTTCTGACAATTTAGTGTAACTAGCATCCTTTTCATAAGACACGCCATTCTCAACACAGCTGCCATCCTCAAGATGTGCATACACTTTATTACCACCATATATATTAAGCCGATTGCTCGTCTCCCAGGATGGGGAAGCGAGCAAAAACGCATTTAATATTGTTGAGTAGGTAGGGCCCTGGTTATGGCTGTCACTCCAGGTACCTGAAAGCCCATAGGGCTGCCCCTGGCATTGTGCATCCAGATAATACACAGGCGAGTTAGAGTTTCTCCGGGTAAATTGTGCAAACCAATTGTTGGCTTTGTCATGATAAGTCACATAACCATTCTCCACAGTGATGACATCTCCAACTTTGGTCACCCCATCTCCTTTATAAAGCCCCACTGTGCTGCTACCAGCAGGCTGCGCATCATTGAAAGACACGTTGAGTCCGGCAACTTGCTCAATACCCGCCAGAACATCACAGTTGTTGGCCGACTGTGCGACAACCAGCTGAGATTTAGACACCGCCGTCAGCAACAGGCTATACAGTGCACGCCCCTGAATAGAAGTAATATCCAGAGACCAAAGTTGACGTGTATCGCCATTGATACAGGCAGGTAAAGTATGGGTTTTCTCAGCATTCAGGGTAAATGTTGCTGTGGTACCCTGTACATTCAGTGACGTTACTTTCGCCGGGGCCTGAGCCAAAGTGGTTGCACTTGTCAGCGACAGTGCCACGCTCAGTAAAGTAGTCAGTTTTTTCTTCGTCATCGTTATTCAAACCTTTGTTAGTAAAGGCCGCGATTCAGCACCGCAGCCTGTTCGGTCAATTCGCTCTGTAAAGTTTAGGCGCCTTGAGCTTCTCAGCTTTGTCTCTGACAATCGTCCAGGACGTACAGGAGCCATCATTGAAGCACGCTTTAACACGATATGCGGTCCCTTTCGGCTCTGTCACTGCAAGACTCAGTTCACCATTGGTCAGCGTCTCCACAGGCTTCCAGGTTGCTGATGTCACATCACATCTAAGGCCACAGAGTGCGCTTTCAATCACAACCTGTTTTACGCCCGTTAACTTCGACCACCTCAGGTGCGTGCCAGTATGTTCAACAGTAAAGCGCTGATTAATTACTTCTACCCTGTGCTCGGTCTCCCAGCGTTCGCTACACACATTCACACCCGCAACCAGACCACATGCCTGCGCGAAGAAGCGGTAAATACCTGGCTGCGCAAAACGATACCTGTAAGTGCCCGGTTGATTTCTTTCACGACTACTCAACGCAATCATCTCAAGTGCATTTGGAGGTAAAACAAACAAGGTTGTGATAAAGCTCTGACTCGGCTCACTGACAAAGTGCCAGTCGATGCTTTCAGCTTTATCCAGGAATGTAAGCGTCTCAGATGATACCTTGAGCGCGGGCGTATCTGCGGGTATTTCAGGTGTTGTATAAACCCCTGTCGGTGATGACCAGTCAGAGCAGACCGCATTGCCCACTTCTCCAACACAAGAACGAATTTTATAAGCGCGCATGCCCCCATCCAGGTTGTGCCAGGTGAGTTGATTATTACCCGCCTCATTACCACCCGGTGCAGTAAAGCGTCCGGGTACCGTCCAGTCATCGCTGTTGTACTTAATGGAAATATCGTAATAACTGGTGCCCGGCACAGGACCCCACTCGAGCGTGGTCGTGCTGCCCTCCCCACTCACTTTGTGGATCCAGACTGGAATATTCACCGTGTTTGACTCGGCTGACCACTGTGTGCAGTTGGTCAGATTGTGGTCACAGCCACGTACCCGATAGCGCCGCTTACCAGACTCCAGATTAGGCCAGGATATGTTGTTCCTATCGCTGACGAAACGCCCCGGCACAGTCCATGCGTTATCATTGTATTTAATTTGCACATCAAACTGGGCCGAAGGTGCACTGTGCCAGTTTACTTCGATTTCATTCTTGCGAAGCAAAGAGGCAACCGGCGTGGTAACCAAAGTTCTGGATGGCAAAGACCAGTCAGAAAACTCCGAACACCCGGCATCATTGCACGCTTTAACCTGATACTGGGAATACGCGTTTTCATCATCTGCAGACTCAAACTGGTTACTCGTAACCCGGTGCTCAGTGACTGATACTTCAGTGCTGTAGCTTGCTTTACTGACGATATAGTAAGACGCACCATCTACCTCAGCCCAGTTCACCGTGACTTGACTGCCGTTACTTTGCGCAACCGGCTTGTTGGGCACTGCAGGCTTTGCAGCACGGATCACAACCGTGCCCTGATTCGATTGCAGACCTTGCTCGTCTGTTACCCAAAACGCAAAAGTGTCACCATAAAATGAGGTGCCCGGAACGTAACGGAACACACCATGCGGTTTGCCCGGTACTCTGACCAACTGGCCATAATTGGTTTGATTGTTTGCACTGCCTGTCGCGGTCACAAACTGATAGCTAAACCTGTCTAACAAACCTGGGGTTTTATTCGCCTCAGGGTCAACCATCAGCTGGGTTCTGAAATCAATCTCGCCGTCTGGTAAGCCGTTGATACTGATATCCAGGTCGGATACCTGCGGAGCTTCGTTGACGGCTTGCAGCGGCACCGCCACTCTGTGTTTGTTAGATGTGGTCGCGCCGTCGGTGACTTGCACCATCACGTTCAGTATCGGTTCTTCATACAAGAGATCTATGGTGATCTGGCCCGTTGCCTGATCAACCGAATAAAAGCCCGGCATATCGAGCACTTCCAGGGTCAGTTCGCTGTTGCGGCTATGTGACCCTTTGTAACGAATATATAGGTCATGCACAGACAGGCTAAATGGGGTGTCCTCTCTCACCGTCGCAATATCAAGGTGACGGATAATCACAGGTGCCCCTTTGTCATTTTTAATATCAATGGCAATGTCACCACGACCCGACACCGCACCTTGTTCATCATAAACAAAGAAAAACACGTAATCGCGACCGACAAAGTTGGCAGGCGGTGTGTATTCATATAAATCACTGCGAGCGCCGGGCACCTGAACAAAACGACCACCGGCGTTAGTCCAGCCGCCATGGTCTTCTCTGCGGGCATTTTTAGAGAAAATAAATGTGTATTGCTCAAGTCTTGGGTCATCTCTGCCCAGCGGCCAATAATTAAAGTCCGGGTCGTGCATCATGCCGCGCATATACAAGGCAAACTTCTCGTCTTTAACCGACTCCCAGATTATTTGTCCGGCTTCGGGATGGTCATTGACTTCATTCACCACGATTTTAAGTTGGTACTCTTGTGAGCGGTGCTTACCATCAAATAGCGCAACGGGAACACTTAGCTCCCCGTTAAAGTGCTGTGCCGGTGTGAGTGTAAATCCATCTAACGTATAGTGCTGCCCACCAGCTACTTCAAAAGTTATATCTGTTGCAAGTGAATCGGCATCAAGATAGTTAATCTGATTGATATCAAGCACAAAGCTGGTGTCTTCGTCCATTGTCAGCGGCTTTTGCCCGGTGATCACCGGTGCCGTTTTGTTTTCTTTTAATACAGTCACCAGAACTTTAGCGCTGGCTGAGGCGTTAGCGGCATCCTGAATGGTGTAGTTGATCACGTCGCTACCATCATATTCCGTATAGGGCCGATATTCGATAGCTCCGTTTTTGACCTGCACAGTGCCATACTGTGCGGTTACCTGAGTAATAGTTAACACATTGCCATCAATGTCACTGTCATTCTCTAATACATTAATAACGGCTTGAGTATTGGCTATCAGGGTCACTGCATCGTCGTTGGCCACGGGCGCATCATTCACCGAGTTTACCGTGATTTTTGCCAGGCCCCTCACCGGATTCGAGCGACCATCGTAAAGCAGGTAGGTAATTTCATCCAGCCCGGAAAAGTTGGCCGGTGGCTCATACTTTACCTGACCGTCTGGCATCAGGGTCACCTGGCCATACTTTGCTGAGACAGACACTATCCTGAGCGGGTCTTGATCCGGGTCAAGATCATTACTGAGTAAATCCAGCACCGAGCCCTGATCTTCATCGAGTGTAATATGGTCTTCGGTGATCACAGGAAGTGTATTGGCCTGCGCATTATCTCGCAGATTTTTGAGCATAAATTGCATATGTGTGGGAAAGTCCAGTCCCGCGGACAACACAGGCGTTGCCAACAGACACATACTAATAATGAATATGCTGAGCGCTATTCTGATCACGTTCATCCCTAATAAGCCTTATATTCTTGTTATTTAATCCAGCAAGGAGCTTTACCACACAAGGGGTGCTCTGTTTTTTCGAGCTTGATGGCACGACTTTCCTGATTCGCTGTGTAGTTCTGTTTTACGCAACCCTGCTGCTCACCCATATAGTGATATACAGGCGCATTACCATACTCCCAAAGACGATGTTCTTTTATTGACGAATCAGCAAAGGTAAAATAGGCATCAAAATACTCATAAAAGGCCAAAACCGGGCGACCATAATTTATTTTAAAAAATTCGCCTTTACATTCTGCATCCAGAAAAATTAAATCATGGATAGATGATGTAATTGAGGGAGCATAGTGTTTAATACTTTGAGTGCCTTCCAGCGGGAGATACGTGTAGCCTCCACGGTCCGAGTATGAGACTACTTTTGCGACTTTAGTAATCCCATCTCCTTTGTATAACCAGGCTCCTGTTGAATCACCTTGTCGATCATCCTTACTCAACGTCAGGCCCTGCACCTGCTCCACATCGGCGACCGACTCACATCGCTGTGCCGATTGCACCGAAACCAGCTTATCTTTCGACACTGCCGTTACCAATAAGCTGTAAAGCGCCTGTCCTTGTAGCGAACTCAGGCTAACCGCCCATTTATTCTGGTTCTCTGCCGTCACGCAACCAGGCACTGTGTGTGTTTTGGGTGTCTCCAATGTGAATATCGCCACATCGCCAGTTACATTGAGCTGAGAGATCTGAGAAGCCGCCATAGCCGTGCTGCTAAGCAGGCAAAATGACGCAGTTACAACTAGTTTTTTCATTGTTATTCCGTGTATTAGAGTGCTGTTTCGTTTCTATGGCTGCGTTGCTAAGCCGCTACCGAATAACACAGGCATGCTTACCACACAGTGGATGTTCAGCATCCAAAAGCTTGGTATAACGCGCGTCATACTGATTGGCCGTATTTTGAGTTTTCTGGCACCTTTTGCCTTCCTCTGCATATGCAACATACTGATAGACAGGGACGTTGCCATTTGAACTCAATAGGTTTTCGGATTTAGAGTCTGATTTAATGTAAAACCGATTTTTGGGCAGTAATAGGTGTGGACTGGGGCTTGGTGCATGATAGATGTAACCTTGTCCAGCGCATTGTGCATCAGTATATAACACAATATTCAGTGTTGATGGCCCATAGTGCTGTATCCAAGTGACGCCTTCTGATGGCACATATTGTATGCCGTTTGACGTATTGGTAACCGCTCCCAGCTTAGTCACTCCATCCCCTTTGTATAGAGAAACCCCAACGCCGCCCTGAGCAGGGTTAGCTTTTAGTGATAATGAACCCGCCTGTTCGATATCAGCAATCACTTCGCAACGATTAGCCGGGGTGACATTCACCAAGTGTTCTTTCGATACCGCTGTAACCAGCAGGCTGTACATCGCCTGACCTTGCAGGGAGTTTAAGTTTATCGCCCATTTTTGTAGGTTATCGGCGCTCACACAGGCAGGAATGGCGTGTGATTTAGGCTGCTCAAGCGTAAAAGTGACAGCATCACCCAAGACATCCAGTTGTTTAACCGCAGAGGCAGCACAAACCGCCCCCGGTGCTATCGCCGTCAAAACAGCGAGTAATTTGAGGTTCATTGTATAGTCCTTTTTCCAGGAGAATGAGCTGATTGAGCTTGTTCGTTTAATCGAACTTTTTATTTGGGCAGATTGTACCTTAATTGGGATTTAAGGCAATTAATGAGTGTTGTTTCCTAACTCATTGAACTAATTTGGCATTGTGTGATCAGGTATCAAAAGCATACTCGAAAGAAAAAGCGCATCACTTCTCTAGGCTGGTGGTTGAATCCCGTCTGACTCTGCTGGCTTTATTTCGCTTATATTTTCGGCTGTACAGGGCTTAAAGTTTTCAATAATGAAGCTTGACTTAGATACGCCGACTTATACCAATTTGCTTAATCAAGTGCTCTATTGTAAGGCGAGAAAATAAGGTCAATAACAAGGCTAGAATCTTGCTATTTAGTCGTTCTAAATAAGAAGTTTTTAACGCCGCTCGCGTTATCTTTGCGCCTTCAAATTGAACAGGTATTAAATTGATATGATAGCTGTTTGTGCAAGCGTGGCACGGAGCAGACTGTCTGCAATAGAGCAAACTCTTGCGCATCTGAAGGTATTGATATCGTGATTAATAATACAGTCTGAACGATATTTGTAAACGGCCAGTGGCATGAAAGAACATATGGTGCGAATAAACACCAAACATAGCAAAAATTACATCTGACCGTTTACTCAAATCGCACAACTCACAGGAGCTTTTTTAAAACGTAGGCATTAACCATTTCTAGCAGTGATTGGCAGACCGTCTACGAATAACCATATTTACACAATATAATTATTACCACTCAATAAACGGTCCACCTCGACTACACGCTCTCCTTGCTAGTTAAAATACGACCTGGATTAGTAGTCCTGATACACATCTATAACTTCTTGATATTTCCCAGGCAAGCAAGAAGGTACTTTAACAAATATTCGGCGCTTGCCGGCCTGAGCTGCTTTTAACAGATTATACTTAACCGCCCCATCCGACTTACCATAATCTACATACCAATACATGCCATTATCGGTAGTCTTACAGCTGTCTCCAGCCAGGCGAAACAGTACTTTATAGCCATTTATAAAGAGACGATTCACCTCATAAGAGAGTGTTTGTGCATTAGGGTCGTAAAGTAAGTTGTTACTCCACTCGCTGCAAACAGTGTCGCTAAAACACGCCCTGACTCTATATAACGCAGCCATTTTTTGTGCAGAAACATCATAACGGGCTGCATTACTGGACAATGATACCGCTTGCCATGTGAGCTGTTCGGTGTCAGTACACCCCGAAGCACAAGGTGTTGTTTCTAGCTGGTAAAACCGACTGGTAGGCAATTCAGTCCAGCTAAGTACACTGCCCTGTGCATTCAGAGACAGTTTAAACACTCCGGATTGAGTTGAATCAATGATCAGAGGATCACTAAACTCTGCGACATCATTCCCACAATGTATCGTATTGCTGCTATCTGAGATACATCCGCTAACTCGATAAATATAAAGACCATGGCTGTTTTTTCTAATTACTGACTTTTGCGCTGCAATCGGCTCACTATGGACACTTTGCCAGGCTCCATCACGACTCCCTTCTTCAAGTAAATAGTGAGTGGCTCCCTCAACGCTGCTCCATTGCAGCGTAAAAGACACCTCTTGTTGCTCTGCTGCACAAATACCAAAACTAAGTAGTGAACTCAAAGCGAGCCAGTTATAGTTCGTGGCAAACGACTTGCTCATGAAGCCTCCTTAAACAATCTACTACACTTTACAGCGCAAATTACGTATTTCATTTCAGATCCATTTTTCATTATTAGTTGTCAGTAGTACATCATACGATGCAAAAGCACTTATTCATTAAGTCAGTTATCAAACTGCTTGCACTTACTGTTTGTGCACTTCTAAAACAGGCGGCGATAATTTAAACACCTGTAACGCAAGCTGCTGCCATTGTACCAAAGTCAACGCCTGCCAATACCAGCCTTGTGGCCCTTTCACCCGCTTATAATATGCAATCGCACCTACGCCCACAGCTTGCTCAGCCTGATATAAGTTGCCCAGTGAATCACGGTACATAACAGGCGCAGGGTTTGGGTTAAAAGCTAAACGCGTAAAGTTGCCACACTTTTCATTACGGCCACAGGCAGCAATTCGGTAAACGACTTTATCTAGTTCAGGTACTTTTGGAGTTGCACCCAATTGTACGGTACAAGCGAGCCAACCAAACGCGACCTTCCTCAGCTGACAAGGCACTGTTTGCCAGACACCCAGGCGAGTTTGCTGCTCCATAAGATAGGAAGAAGCCCCAGAGACTATTTTCCAGCTGAGCTCAAAGTGATTTTTCTCAGTGAGCGCTTTGACTGAAAAGTCCGTCGGAGCCGGATACTCCAAGGGCCCAATCTGGGTGCACACCTTATCGGTAAAGCCACTGACACTGCCATCCTGATAGACAGCTCGGGCTTTATAACAATATTCCCGGCCAGCTTCTAAGTTGTTTCGGGTCGTGGTCATTAACTGATGCATATCACGCCGTGCAGTATCCGCCGTCACGGTCAGGATCACATTCTGTAACTCCCCCAGTAATTCATATTTTGCAACACCACTGTGTTGTGTTTCACACCAATTCACACTGAGTGGCTCACCAGACTCAATCTGCTGGGGCACTGAAATACAGGCCGGCGTTTTGTGTGGTAAATAGACCGGATTTAAAAACGCAGCGGTGGAAATATTACGCAGGTAAGCACGCATATGGTTACCACACACGCGTTCACTGTTACACGCTGATACACGCATCGCTAAATGACCGAGACGGTTATAGTGATGCAAATGATATGGCCCAAGTTGCTGCATTACTCGCGTTTGCTCACCATAATAGACAGGCTGCCAGCGAATTTTGCCATCATCGGTGCGCGTTTGCAGTTCAAGCAGATAGGCACTGGCCATCGGCTTTGCTTCCCAGCTGACATTAAAGTCATAGCGAGAAACGTGATTTATCTGGAAGTTGTCCACTTCATCAAATACCGTCTCGCCAACGGCAACACATTGGGTCGGGGTATAAGCCCCCGCTTCTCCGGTGGTGAACCAAGCGCGCACCTTGTAACAGTAGTTTCTCCCATGAGGCAGCGCCGGGCGACGAAAAGCATAGTAGCCATCAGGACCTTGTTCGAAAGCCCCCTTGATCAGCGTACTTTGTAATTCGCCCTGTACTTCGTAGTGGACCACTTCACCACTGCGGGGCGCTGCCCATTTGATCTCAAACGCGGCCCCCGGATTTACCCGCTCAGGCACAACCAACACAGAGGGTGTCATACTTGAGTTTGAGCCCAATGAAAAACGCAGCTCAGTGCCGACCTGACTTGTCTGACCGCAAAACCCGGAATCCAGACATGCCTGAATTTCAAATCGGTAGTCTCCGGCCAAATAAATTTCCTGAGTAAAGCTGGTGTCGGTGATCCCGGTATAACGAGACTGCCAGTAAGCACCTTTACGCGACATGGTCACCGTGTAGGTGTCAGCGCCAGGCACGTCGGTCCAACTTAGTTTTACCGTGTTCTGATCAAGCGCTTGAGCTGTCGCTGACTCGGGCAGCCCTTTTACCATATGGGCTACCGGCACAGTATAAGACAGTGCCTTGGGTGGTGAACATTGAGCGAGCTTATCACACGCTGATAAACGATAATTTTGTGCGCCAGCAAGCTCAAAAGTATCCAGGGTATGAACCTGAGTTTTGTCGGTATTTTTATCATCTCCGACTAGTTGCCAGGATTTAAGGTAGGTACGTTTTTCTGTGGGCGCTGTCGGTGTTGCTTGGACCATTCGCGCGCTGCGTGCAAAGCGTGTCGCTGAGTCCGCTGGTATCATTGCAGGCTCAGTTACTTGTGACCCAGATTCTGATGTAACCAGAGTTAACGATTCCCGCTCAAGGCGATAGTAGTCGGCGCGCTCAACATCTGGCCAGCTCAGTTTATAGATGCCCTGCGCCTGGGCTTGCGCAACAAAGTGTTCCGGCGCTCGCATCGCTCTCATGTCAACTTCGGTACATGCTGGCGCAGAAACCCGTGCAGCTTGTGTTGCGCTGTGAGTCACCAGTCGATAGCAATAACGCCCTGCAGCCAACACGGTTTCATCGTAATGTCCTTGTGCAAAACCCACTCTATGTACCCAGTTTGCTATGTCTTTAAATTCATTGTCACTTTTGCTGCGCTGCAAGGTATAACGCTTGGCATCAGCAACTTGAGTATAAGAAACACGAAAAGCGGTATTACCCGGTACATACTGTGGCAGATAAAGAAAGCTATTATTGTGTACATCTAATACCGTACTGAGTTCATTACCATAGTCACGGCACAGCAATTCGCTTTCGCACCCGGTTACTTTAAATTCCACCGCCCCCGACAACGAGGCATCAATCGCGAACTGAGTATCTGTGGTGAGTTTCTCTGTCCAGGCCCCACCAGAGGTTTTGTATGCCACTTTATACATCGTCTGACCAGCCTGGGGATGCCAGGTTAACACCCGTTCACCATTTTCTAAGTGCTTAAGCGTCAGCAGGTAATCATCCCACTCCTGACGAGCATTTGGTGTTCGTGCGGGCACTTCAGGGCGGCTATCGAGCAAGTCATAGCTCGATAGCGAAAGTAATGATGCATAAACCGGCATGTGACAAAGCACTGCCATCAGTAATAAAACGGGTGAGAGTTTCATAATGTCCCTGATATTAGTTTATATGCCGTACATACGGCTATTTCCTTCATGCTGACTCAAACATTGCCGCTGAGTCGTCTGGTTATTGTTTGGGTTTTAATAGTGTGATGGCTGCAGGGCGCGCGACCCCAGATGCGGCTGCACAGTCCCCTGCGGGAGTGACGGCCAGCTGAACATTACCGGATTGAGCTGCCAATATAGCCCGATACAAAGAAGGACCTTCCGCAGAACTCAAAGAGAACGCCCAATGAAATGGCGCCCCCGTGTTAGCACAACCGACTGAGGCGATATCAGGCAGAAGAGCCTGAAAATACACCACATCATTTACGATTTTTACTTCACCTAAATAAGCACGAGATGCTGAGTTTATAGGCTCTGCAAACACTTTCCCGAGACATATCAGGCTAATTATCATAAACAAGCAGATTTTAATGGGCATGAATATTTGTGTTTTTATTTTAGTTAGTACCTATTTTCGCTTTTCGGTCTCTGAAAAGCAATGTAAAATCCCCAAAAATAAAACAGATACGGAACTTCTCACATGTTTAACTCTGCTTTTCAAGCACGTGTATTTACCTTTGCCATACTGTGTGCCAGTCCAATGTGTTATGCCAGTAGCCAAATAGACTCAATGGCGATTCAGGGTGATATCGTACAGTTAGAACTAGTCAACCCAGCGCAGTCAAGAACACCAGCGGCCTGTGTTGCAAGTGAATACCAACAACACTGGACTTTATCGTTGAATACAGCCAGTGGTAAAGCCAGCTATGCTTTGCTGGTTAATGCCTTTGAGCAACAAAAACCAGTAACTATTCAGGGCGCTGGCGATTGCCAGGATAGCCCTGGTATTGAGCGTATTCACTCCATTCGTGTACAACAAAAATACAGTGATGATTCGGTGTTATATTTGTACAAAGGTGACGGCGTTACTAAGCTAGGCCGTATCTTAAAGTTAGAAGAAGGCGGACAATGGGAAGACCTGGCTGTTATGATCATGCCTGATGAATTTAGCCAGAATGTAAAAACCGTATACCCTCGTAGAGCATTTCATAAACAGGATTTTGTCTACTATTACCGCATACATGGCTGCACCGGACCCAAAAGAATAAATGCAGTTCAGGACAGAGTTTATTTCAATGAAAACATTAATGATGGGCGCTTTTTTACTGTCCAATTAGGCCAGAGAACGGCCAATGAATCCATCCTTAGGACTGAAACCGGACAGTGCACAAACATTCATGACAGAAACTATATTCAGTATGCATATGAATATGAAATACAACCCGCAACCACGCCGCTATGTGGTCCTGCGCCCTGTCAAATCAAGCCTTAAAGTCATGTTGATAAGTAACTGCCTCATTTAGGTAGTTACTCCGGCATTTAATATTAGACAGGCACTACACCTACCACCCTGTTTTAAGGGTGTCGCTCTGACATAACTTTATACGACCGATAGCACTATAATACTGTCTGCTGAAAAGTATCGCAGAATGAAGGTTCAGTGAAAGCAGTGTTATGGGATGCTCGATAGAATACAGCCAATAATGTCAATTTAGCTATGCCAAAAAGTCAGAGCGTGAAAAGGCAGCCTCTGTTACAAAAAGAAGACTAACGATAAAGCAAAGCTCAAATATGAGATATTTAATAAGCTATATTAAATATCTCATAAGGCACTCGTTTATATTCACAACATATTGGTTTAAATCAATAAAACTGCAATAAAAACGCTATCTATATAGCAATAGGCCAAGTCTATTTCTATAGTGTTTTTTTAATTGTTGCGTAAATATAAAACCAAGTTACTGTCCAACACATTGCGCTCTCGAAAAGTTACATTCAGAAACAGCAAAGTTCCTCTTCTTTTTTGGAACGTTTCAAGAATATACGGCTCATTTATCGATAGTCGTCATGACAGTGCTAAATTTTACGCTACACCAAAGATAAAAGTTGCCACTTTTTGCAATTTACGACTTTAATTATGAACGATAACACAATGAAAAGTAAGCCACGGATGACGCCTCTTTCAAACTTGGTGATCCTATGAAACTCAGTAATAAACTCTACTCAGCCTTTGGTGTTCTTATAGTACTAATGGTCATGTCCAGTACGCTCGTGTGGTTTAAGGTAGCAACTGAAACAGCCCGTGCGCAGGAAGTGATAGGCGACGATCTGCCAGGTATGATCCTCTACAGCCGGTTACTGGATACCGAGCATCAGCTCAAAAGTGCAGCGCTCGAATATATGAATGGCGATACCAGTAAAAAATCCGTTTTTAATGACGTATTCGCGAAATATAAAGAAGTACACACAGAGTTGTATCGTTACGAGTCTGCTAAGCAAGCAGATCGGGAAAAAATGGCCCATATCCTCAAAAGCATTACGACCTACCATCAGCGCGTGAATCAAGATGTTTTTGGCCGCTATGACCCTGATGCATACCAACGCGTTAAAGCACGTGTTGATCGCCTGGAATCCTCCACCGGAGAGCAGTTAGAAACTCTGTTAGATAAATTGAAAGAACAAGAGTTTAATGACGCATTGCAATCAACCGATTTGCAGGAGTCGCTCAATGATGACCTCCCTGGCGTTCGGTACTATCTGGAGCTGGTTGACGAAGCCGGTGATATGATAGCGGCGGTCATTTCTCATACGACTGGTAATACAAATGCAGAAGCAGACTTTAACGACGATGCAGCCAGCTTTGAAGAATACCTAAACCTCCTAATCCCACTGGAACAAAAACCTAACGAGCTGCAGGACATCGCTACCATCAAGCGTTTATATAAAGCCATTCGGGATGAAGCAACAACGGTGTTCAGTAGTTATGATCCCACTGCATTTAAGCAGGCCACCGCAACACTCAGCGAATTGGACAAAAAGCACATTCAGGATATCGCAAAAATCCTCGATGTGTCTGCACGAGAGGAAATCGACGATGCAACCGGGGCATTGGAGCTGTTAGTTGAAGGCCTCACGTCAACGTCGATTGTCATCATTGTGATCACACTGATCGCCGCTATTTTGGGCATGGTCATTGCCTATCTGATCAGTAATTCAATTGTCTCCAGATTGAACCAGGTACTGGGCGTGGCAGAGCGGATCAGTGCCGGTGATATCTCCGACAGAGACATTGACCACAAAGGGCAGGACGAAATTGACGGGCTCGCTGAAGCCACCAATAAAATGGCCCGCTCTTTGAACGAACTGCTTCACTCTATTGCACAAGTCGTCGATGATGTTCGTACCTCCAGTCAGGATATTGCTGAGGCCAACGATCAAATCGCGTCTCGCAGCCGCTCTTCGGCAGATCAGTCAACTCAGGTTGCTACCGCCATTGAAGAGATGAGCGCCACCGTCTCTGAAGTTGCATCGCAAAGTCAGGTTGCTGCAAGCCACGCAGATCAGGCTCGTACTTTAGCATCTGGTGGTGGAGATACCGTCGGACAAACCGTCAGCAAGATAAAAACCGCCTCACAAAACGTACAGAAAACCGCAGAAAATGTGACTCACCTGGGTGAACTGAGTAGTCAAATTGGTAATGTAATTGGTGTCATTGGCAGCATTGCAGAGCAGACTAACTTGCTTGCATTAAACGCAGCCATTGAGGCAGCCCGTGCAGGTGAGCAGGGGCGCGGCTTTGCGGTAGTCGCCGACGAAGTCAGAACACTCGCAGAGCGGACCTCAAAAGCAACAGAAGAAGTCGTATCAACCGTACAGTCTATTCAGTCTCAGACAGAGCATGCTGTCAGTTCAATGCAAAACAGTGTGTCTCAGGTTGATCAAAGTGTGTCTATGGCCGAGGCTGCAGGAACCCAGCTGGATGATATTGTGCAGGGTGCATCAGAAATTGCCGCTATGATCCAGGCTATTGCCACAGCTACTGAGGAGCAGTCTGTGGTTGCCAGCGAAATGGCCAAAGACATTTCAAATATAGAGCAATCCAGCCAAAGTTCTTTGCAAGATACCCAGGTTGCCGCCCTATCCGCACAGGAACTCAATAAACAAGCAGAGCAACTGGCTCAGTTAGTGCGTAAGTTCAGGCTGAGAAGTTAGCACTGTTCATGCAATATGAAGCTTATCATGACAGGTGTACACCTTGTGCACCTGTCATTTTCTATATTTGCTGATTTCTCAAGTCCACACTCAATAAATGCATGTTTTTAAAATAAAACAGTGCACTTTCCTGCTCTTTTCATTAGTATCCTTAATGGGTAATAACCCAGCTCTTATCGGATCTTTTCATCTAATTATAAGGATAATTATGAACTACAAAGTTTCTTTGATCGGTCTTGTGCTGATCTCCTCCTCCGCGGCCGCACTGGACGCAGACACGATTTCAATTACTGACCCACGTTTTGGTGCCATTGCCAACGATAACCGTGATGACGCTGCACAAATTCAGGCAGCAATAGATTACGCAGTACAGAATAATAAAAGCATCTACATCCCTGCTGGTACTTTTAATGTTTCCAGCACACTGGACGTAACGCGTGTAAAGGGCTCGCACAACTCACGAGTTAAGTTGTATGGTGAGAAACGTAATCTCTCTCGACTGACTACCAATGCCAATATCAGCCTGCTGAAAGTAGCACACAATGTAGAAGTACATGATCTGGCTCTGGTGCAGACGGCAAGCTTTAAGCAAGGCACTGCAATTGATATCCCTTTTGCATCTTATCGTTCAAATTTTTCTAAACTGGATATTTCCGGGTTTGATAATGGTATTTACGGTAAATGGGTGATCTGGAGCCGCTTTGAAGACCTGTTTATTGCCAACGTCAATTACGGCATTCATTTACATGGCAATGGTAGTGATCCGGCGTACTGGAATATTGAACCAAACGGCTGGTTTAACAATGTCAACGTATTCGACAACGTGTATGTTGAAGGCTCACACACGGGTATCAAACTTGCCGCTATGGGCAGTAATATCACAAACTCTACCGTTCAGAACTCCCAGGTTGGTGTCGAGATCTATGGCCCAGCTGAACACAAAACCTGGAACAACCAGATCGATAATTTTTATGCTGAAGGCGTGAAAACCGTATTCAAGGTCAAAAATTCAAGAACATTGGATATTAACGGCGTGTTTGCTCAAGGGGGCCCAAGCAATGCGCGAGCATATGCCGTCATTGATGCTGATAACGGCGGTGTGATCACAGTCAACGGCATGACTGGCCAAGACTGGTGGAGTCATAATGTAGTGCTAAAAAACACCAAAGTGAAAGGCCATGTTCCAGCTATTGGTGGGACGGCAAGCGCAGACTCAGGTTCAACCTATTTGCCGGGTAAACTTACAGCCAGCATCAGCTTACCTGCAAATAGTAGCTGGGTTGCATTACCACCTTACATGGCGATTGCAGGCAACAGCGCTTATAAAGTGATGATCTCAGGTATTCGAGATGGTTATGAGCCGGTGCTGGAAGAGTACGCTATTTTCAATTGGAATGGCGCAAGTAAATACGCCAAAGTACATCACACCTCGGGAGTTGGCCGTATCAAATTCAAAGTCGATGGTGGCAAAATTTACGCTAAACTGGATTACAATGGCGGCGGAGGGTTGTCTAGCGGTAAGGTAACGTTAGAGCGCATCCATTAATTAATGGTATAGGCTGCCTGTGGGCAGATCCTATCAAATAACCAAAGGTAACTTGCAGGTTACCTTTGGCTTTTAGCTCCAATTCTGCACAGCATGATGCACTCAATGAAAATCGCGCGATTTGCTGTGTAACGTGCCCAGTACCTCGCTGCGGTCAATCAGTCTGCCGGCAATGACATGAATAACCTCGCCTTCTTTTTCAACAATTCCTTTTACTTCCAGTAATTTGGCACTGAGATACGCCTGCTTTTGAGCTCGTGCAGTACCAGCCCAGACCACCACATTAATATTCCCTGTATCATCTTCCAGCGTAAAGAAAGTCACGCCACCAGCGGTGCCGGGTGCCTGTTTTCCTGTGACCACCCCAACTACTGTTACCAAGGATTTATGACGGCAGGCACTGAGCTCTGTCATGCGAGTAAAGCGCCCCAGTTTTCCGGCATTATCCAGCAGAGTCACCGGATGTGCTCCCAGGGTAAGCCCCAATGCAGCATAGTCTTCCACCAGATCATCCATGTCATCCGGCTGAAAAGCACACGATGACACCTCAGCCACTGAAGACTCGGCAAATAAGGGGAGCGTCTGCTCCTGATCCATCAATGCCCAACGCGCGGCATAACGGTCGCCCTGTAACACGTTAAGTGCATTGGCAGATGCCAGACTCTCCAATGCATTACCAGGCAACCCAAGGCGCTGTAACGCTTGCATATCAGCAAAGCCATTGTCAGGACGACCAGCCAGCAGTTGCTCTGCACTGTTACGCTGTAACCCTTTAACCAGGCGCAGGCCAAGCCGGATCGCAAACCTGTTGTGCTGCTGGAAAATATAGTGGTCATACTCGGAGGCATTCACGCACACAGGCAGCACCTCAACCTGATGACGTCTGGCATCCTGAATGAGCTGAGAAGCACTGTAAAACCCCATTGGCAAACTGTTCAGCAACGCTGTATAGAACATGGCTGGATAGTAGTACTTCAGCCAGGCTGATGCATAAGCCAGCACAGCAAATGAAGCAGAGTGACTTTCCGGAAATCCGTACTCGCCAAAGCCGCAGATCTGCTCAAAAATACGCTCTGCAAAACTGACTTCATAACCCCGCTGTTGCATACCGCTGATCAGCTTCTCTTTAAACTGCATCAGTTCGCCGCTTTTTTTCCACGAAGCCATGGCCCGACGCAACTGATCAGCCTCCCCACCAGAAAACCCGGCTGCCACCATCGCCAGTTTAATCACCTGCTCCTGAAAGATAGGCACTCCCATGGTACGCGATAACACAGCTTTCACAGACTCCGAAGGGTAAGTGATAGCTTCTTCACCGTTACGACGCTTCAAAAAAGGGTGCACCATGTCGCCCTGGATAGGCCCAGGCCTGACAATAGCTATCTGGATCACCAAGTCGTAATAACACAGGGGCTTCAACCGGGGTAACATACTCATTTGTGCTCGGGACTCTATCTGAAATACACCTACGGTATCTGCACGCTGGAGCATTTTGTATACCTGAGGGTCATCGCCCATACGGGTTAACTCAGCCAGATCCAGCTCTCTTGAGGTATGCTGTGCAATGAGCGAAAACGTTTTACGAATGGCACTCAACATCCCCAGCGCCAGCACATCGACCTTAAGCAGTTTGAGGCTTTCCAGGTCATCCTTATCCCATTGGATAACCGTGCGCTCCGCCATGGCCGCATTTTCAATGGGGACCAGATCATGCAAAGGGCCAGCTGAGATCACAAAGCCCCCAACATGCTGTGAAAGATGGCGGGGAAAGCCCATGATTTCTTCGACCAGTGAAATAAATTGTTGCCCTTTGAGCGACTCTGGCTGCAAGCCCAGCTCAGTTAACTGGGTCTGCCAGTTTTGCCCCCGATCACGGCGATTGACATTGCGAATAAAGTAATCAAGCTGAGTTGCTTCAATCCCCAAAGCTTTACCTACATCTCTGACTGCACTTTTAAAACGATAACTGATCACCGTTGCAGCCAGCGCAGCACGTTTACGGCCATACTTGCGATAAATATACTGGATCACTTCTTCGCGGCGTTCATGTTCAAAGTCAACGTCTATGTCTGGTGGCTCATTACGTTCTTTACTGATAAAACGTTCGAACAACACCGACACCTGACGGGGGTCAACCGCGGTGATCTCCAGACAATAACACACCACAGAGTTGGCCGCCGAACCCCGCCCCTGATACAAAATCCCTTTGCTACGCGCAAAGCACACCAGATCATGAATGGTGAGGAAAAAATAGGGGTAGTCTAGCTCCTCAATCAGTGCCAGCTCTTTGTCTATCGTCTGAGCAATTTCATCAGGGATACCTTGCGCAAAGCGCCGCCGCTGACCGACCTCGACCAACTCACGTAAATGCTGCATAGCCGTTTTGCCTTCAGGAACCAGCTCTGCAGGATACTGATAACGCAACGATTCCAAATCAAAGGTACACCGCTTTGCAATCCGCAACGACTCAGCCAGCCAGGACGCCTTAAACAACTTACTCAGCTTTCCCCGGCTACGCAGCGCCCGCTCAGCATTCGCAAGCAATGCACCTTTAACTTGCTCAATCGGCTGATTCAGCCGGATCGCTGTCAGTGTATGCTGCAACCTGAGTCGCTCACTGTGGTGCATTAATACTCCGCCACACGCCGTGACAGGCAATTGATAACGTTCAGCCAGCGTTTCACAATGATGAATAAAACGCTGTTCCTGATTGACCAAATGTCGCTGTATGCCTAACCAGCTGCGACCTTCATGATGGCGTGCCAGCCAGGCCCCCCACTGCTCATCCTGCTCATTGCCTGCTGGAAGCCAAATAAGCAGACAATGACGCAACGACAATAAATCCCACTCGGCTAATCGATAATGGCCTTTTTCAGCGCGTCGACGGGCATTGGTGATAACCCGACACAACTCACTGTATGCTGCCTTATCCGGGCACAATAACACCAGGTCCAGCGTTTCAAAACGCATCAGGCTGCCTACTATCAGTTGTAAATCTAGTTGCTGATTTTTAATCAGTGTATGAGCTCTGACAACGCCTGCCAGCGAACACTCATCGGTGATGGCCAGCGCAGTATAGGCAAGGAAATCCGCCTGCCTCACCAATTCTTCCGGACGGGATGCCCCCTGCATAAAAGAGAAGTTAGTTTGACAAAACAGTTCTGCATAGCCTGGCTGCTTAGTCCCTCCTGGTGGCTCCCCTGTACACTGACGATCTGATTGTTCATTCTCTGCACGCGTAGCAGGCAGTGTGAACATGGGAGATTTATGCGCGGCCATCAGCTGAAAACTCCGTGGCAAAACCACCGCTGCTGGCGATCTCTGAATACCCACAACCAACGCCCTTGCTCATCCTGAGCAACAAAATAATCACGCTCGACCCCATGTGCATCCCACCAGCCGGTACAGATCCGCTCAGGCCCAAGATGGACAGTCACTTTATGCTGCAAAGGCTGCGTACTCGGCAATAAAAAGACGGGCCGAAGGTAATCAGTAGCAGAGAGCCTGCCAGACTTCTCCAACAAAGGCGTCCCCGGTGCACTCAATGGCGTACAATAGCCGCTTGCCAGCTCAGGGCGTAGATCATCGCACACAGCCAGCCCCTGTACTGCCTGTTCTCCTAACTTAGCCTGTAATAACGCAACCAACCCGGCTGGTGTCATGGTGCCGCGCCGCTCAGTAAATAAGTCAGGCATCAGCTCATCAGGCTGACTCATCTCGGTCACTTTCAATCCTATCGCCTGTACCGGGCCATTGAGTGTCACATTGCTCAACTTGAGATCACATAAAATCAGCCAGAGATCAGCGCGATCTGTGCCTTCTGCGCGACCTATCTCCAGTACCTGCGGTTCAGCATCGCGCTGATACAGGGTCAGTGTTAATTGTCTGGCATGGCGGTTACGTAAGCGTAAGAACTGCTCCTGTTGTACCAAAAGCTTAAGTAACGGCTTGTTTAACCAATCAAGGTTTTCTATGTCATATAGCAGGGGCAAATGGCGTTCAAATTCTGGCTCCGGTTGATAAAAAGTCACAGGGTGAGGCACTTTTCCTCGCAACCTCGACACATACTGCACCAACTCGCAATCAAAACGTTTACCCAGCTCGACTAGAGGCAAAGCAAACAAGTCGGCCACGGTTTTAAACCCTACCCGCCGTAACCGTTCAAGCTGCTTTGATGGCAGTGATAAAGCCATCAGAGGTAGATTATGCAAAGCACTTTCAAGCATTGCTGAGTCCTCACTCACTAACGCACCATGATGCTGTGCCAACAGCCTGGCAGCTTCAGGGGAGTAACCGCAAGCATACCGGTAAGTGAATGACTGAGTATCGAGGTGTGAGCGCAGCGTAGCCAGATAGTGAGATAAATCGCGATACATAGCCAACATACCACTGACTTTTAACAAAAGCCCCTGAGGTGCAAATAAGGCGATATCGGCAGTGATCAAATACAGCCACTGGGCAATTTCACGCATAGTCCGGCTTTCATCCGCTTCATCATACGGGTGCACAAGCAGATCGCGACTGCGGGCTGCCGCGCCGGCCAGCCCCATACCTTCTGAAATCCCCAGCTGCATAGCAGCCTGATCTAGTTGCATCACAGTGTTATCTCGCCCCCCTACCACAATGCAAGGCCGGGATGATGCTGCGAATACCTCAGCGGACTGTTGAGCATCCGGTGTTTGCGCCTGAGCTGCAATTTTCAGCTTATCGAGCTGAATAGTAGGAAAATGTAAATACAACCACAAAGTCATGGTGACTATCCGCCAGTACGATACTGCCGCACTGTATCCGGAATTTCTTTGCGCTGGGTATGGAAGTGCTCGGTCAGTTCAGGCCAGTGCGATGACATATCCAATGCAAACTGGGACTGAGCCCAGCCACCTCGGCGCTTTTTAATAGTGATATTCAGGCCACTCGCATGCGGACTAAGACCCAGGCTTAAAGACACCGGCAACGTCCCCTGGCAATGGTGTTCATGACGCAGTAAATACAGGCACGCTTCACCCGTGCTAGCCGCCAGTTGCAAACGTTTTACCTGGTGTACCTGTAACTCGCCATGCCATAGCAATACACTGTTGCAGGCACCGCTTTTCAAACATTGTTCAGCGGCCCACAACGCTTCTTGTGGAGATCCGGGTGTGATCTCCAGGAGTTTACTGGTATCCATTCCGGTACTCTGTAATGCATCGGCATTCAATCGTGCAGGGGGTGTAATGACCGCAGTCAGGCCGTCTTGCTGTATCAGACTGGGTAATAACAACCTGAGTTCACCAATCCCCAGCTCTGTATGTAAATCAACCACACCAACTTTGGGAAAACCGCCCTGTAGGTGTTTATCTAATTCAGCAAACCCCGTCGCAGTGACAGCCTGCTGCTGCTGTTGGCGCTTTGCAAGCCCTGCCCCCTGCCATACCAGATCCTGACGTTCTAATAGTTCGATTAAATTACTCATAACACACCTAAAACTGTATATATATACAGTATAATTACTGTTGAGCAAAGTGCAAGCATGCTGTGAGCGACGCGTACCAGACAGGCGCGTTAAGGTATCCGAAAAGCATAAAACACTTAATCCAGATCAAGCAGTTACATTCAAAGTCAGCTAAAGTAATTAAGACAACAGGAGCATAGTATGTGTGGACGATTAAATATCACCGATGATCCTTTTGTGATCGAGGTATTAGCAGGGTTAGGTATTGCAAACCCCAAAGAGACAATGCACTTTGGCCGTTTTAAAAAGGCAACTGACAGCATCAGTATTGTGCATGAAGAAAACGGCCAGCGACAGCTCAGCAACGCAACCTGGTGGCTATTACTGGATCCACAGCCCGGGCAAGGCTTTAAGCCATCTAAATACACCTCATTCAATAGCCGCTATGACAAACTGCATGTCAAAGGCAGTGCTGCCTATCAGCCGTTTCACTACAGTCGTTGTATTATCGTGGTAAAAGGCTTTGGCGAAACCCAGTTTGCACAGGGTAAACCACAACATTATTACGATTTTATCGCCGCAGACGGGGCGTTATGTTTAGGCGGATTATATAAAGTGTGGTACCACCCGGACAGCGGGCAAAAGCACTACTCCTGCTCAGTCATCACCTTGCCAGCACATCCTAAGCTGCGCTGCTATCATGATAAAGCCAGCCCTCTGATCCTGCCACCCGACCCTGCTGAACTCAATGCCTGGCTGGACAGCACAATACATGATGGTGGCCGCTTTACGCATTTGCTGATCCCTCATTTATATCAACGTCTGGCTGCCATTCAGATAGATAAACCCAGTCAATACCGGCCTGTGGGTGAAACCTCCTATATCGCCAAAGATCCTCCCCGTAATAAAAGGTGAGCTGATACGGTATTTTGCACCCGCTCACTGCACTCTGGCTGATGTGAAAAAATCACACCTGATAACGCGCCAGAATGTCGTCTAATTGTACGGCTAACTTCGCCAAATGTTGTGATCGGTCGTCAATATCCTGGCTACGTTCCAAATTACCATTGGCTTCTTCACTGATGGCACTGATGGCTTGACTGATCTGTGCAACCACCGCCGACTGCTCCTCCGCCGCAGTCGCCACCTGTGTATTCATAGCCACAATCTGCTCAATCGCATCAGACACATCGATCAGGGACCCCTTTGCCCGTTCAGATGTCTGAGCATTATCAACAGAGCACTCACGACTTTGTTGCACTGACTGACGTGCTTCACCAACCCCACTTTGCAGCGCTTTGATCATCTGTTCAATTTCTTCTGTCGCCTGCTGAGTACGCTGAGCCAGGCCACGAACTTCATCTGCGACCACCGCAAACCCGCGTCCTGATTCACCGGCTCGCGCCGCCTCAATAGCTGCATTCAATGCCAGTAAGTTGGTTTGTTCAGCAATGGCCTGGATCACATCCAGCACACTGCCTATCTGTTCACTCTGAGACGACAACCCATTCATCACTTCACCGACTTTATCCATCTCCTCGGCCAACTGTTCCGAGACATCAGCACAGTGCTCCACCAGCTGATTAGTCTGAGAAGTCAGTGTACTTACCTGCTGGGTCTGCTCCGAGGTATTCAGCGCACTGCTTGCCACCTCCTGAACTGTGTGCTGCATTTGCTGCCCGGCAGTCGCCGATTGCTCACAATCCTGAGACTGCTTATTCACCCCGTCAATCAGTCCCGCGACCCGCTCTGACAGCGCCGTCGACATTTCTTTGAGCGTATGAGCACTGTGCAATAAGTCTGCAAAATTTTGCTGCAACCGCTCAACCAGGCTATTGACCGAACGGCTTAAATCGCGGATCTCATCATCACCCTCATCGGGCGCACGCAACCTGAAATCGTTATTATCTGCGATACCACGGATCGCATTACTGGCAGCAATAACAGGCCGTGTAACCCGGTTAGCAACAAAGAAACCCACCACACTGGCTATGATTGCCGCCACAGACACAAATAATACTGAGGATCGAAGCACGGAATACTTTAGCTCAGAAATCATGGCAAACGCTTCGCTTTCATCAATTTCGCTCACGATCGCCCAGTGTAGCCCGTCGATTTCTAACGGCGCGTAAGCCGATGCCACCGAAACAGCCCGGTAGTCAGAGAAAATGGCAAAGCCGCTCTGACCTGACAGCGCAGCCCGGGTGCCCGGAGAGTCAATTCGCAATGTGCCTATGGTGGTATGTTGCTGTTCAATGTTATCCACCATGTCTTTGTTGACATCAAATGATCTGAGCTGAGCAATAAAGCCACCCGGATCTTCCACAAAAAATCGACTGTTATTTAGCAATATTTTATTTTGATTGACCAAGTAGAGCTCGCCACTGTCACCCAGCCCTTGCTCATGCCATTGCCCATTTAATGTCAACATACGGTTAATTTCATCCACAGGCAGTTGAAATATCAAAGTACCCAGTAAAGTGCCGTCATCAGCCAGAATTGCAGAACTGATAAACCCTGCTGCGGCATTGTAAGAGGGCATATAGGGGCTAAAGTCAATAAAGTGTCCTTCACGTACATGCTGGGTACGGGCTGCTTCATAGGCACGTGCTAAACCAGACTCGCGAAATGGACCGTTGGTCAGTGATGTTGCGAAGTCGAGCTCCTTAAATACGGAATACACCACATCACCCTGAGGATTGGTAATAAACACATCGTAGAAGCCAAAACGTGCCTGAAACTCGCGCAGTGCTTTGTGATAACGGCGGTGTACGGCACTATAGGTGCTGTTATCCCCTGCATCCAGCAGTTGATCTTTGCTCCCTAACGGATTGGGATTAGCCGCAATATAGTGACTTTGTAGCCCACGTGCAGTGGGACTCAGTCGCGTAAAAAGACTATTCGCGCTGAGGCTGTCACCAGGATTTTTTTGTCTATATTGGTCAAGAAACTGAGTTTCATAGAAGCGGCTCAGAGACAATTCAGCCTCCTGGGCGCGGGGATAACTCGCAAATGCAGCAGAAAAAGCCCGACTGGCGTCAACCACCATAGTAGATCCCGCCAGTGTTACCACCTGATCCGAGATAGTTTTAAAGTAACGTTCAACCTGAGCTTGCATCGCGTTACGACGTGAAACCAGGTTATTTTCGATTTCCTTCGTCACGGCGGCTTTTCCTTCCTGGTAGGCCAAAACACCGATAACAAAACAGGTAATAAGTAAGGGGACAACAGCTAGCAGAACAGCAACGATACTAAGACGGTTTTTTAATTGCACGTGAACTCCTACAGTACAAAGCAAACCTATTCCGGGCAGGGGGGATAGGCCAATGCAAACCACAGCCACTGCGACTTAACCCCGTTGAAAATCAGCAATTTGGTACGTCAGCAGCAGCAAATACACCATGTCAAACTACAATAGCGCAACACTATGGAGATGTGACTTCCACAAGCACGCCACCTTAGACATGAATTTAGTTATTAAAATTAATTAGATGCAGGATCAACCTACACCTTTTAATACTTTGATACTAGTAATTAATAATTAGTTTTTGATGTCAATCAGGTATGACCAATTAAGGCGTGCTGAAGTGATGATTCCAATGTTTGGCAAGGTACTTCTCAGCACCTATTCATGCTGAAGTCCCAGCCCCCCGCGAGCTTCATCATTTCCTTCGCATTGAAACTCATAGTGACATAGAAACTTTTTAATTTTTTCTTTCACTTTTAGTTTCATAACTAATTTCCTTTTAATTAAATAAAGCGCCCCTCTAAGCATAAATGAACATTAACTTACTCTATAAATTTCGTTCCCTTACTAAAATAGGATTGCAGATAACCAAATGAGCCACCAGAACTATCAAAGTGAGCCAAGTATTTAAGACTCAGAAAATGACCACTTAGAATGTAAAACCTTATCTAAGTTAACAACCGTCCTCATAACATCCTGTCTGGGTATACCAGCCACCACCTACAACAATCACGACGTGTGTCTTTGAGCGGCAGTTGCTCTTCTTTGCTCAGTTTTTAAGTTTTATCTCTTTAGTGATAACGTCATTTTAATTATTTAATAAAATCAAATTAAGAAAACCAAAAAGGACAAAAAATACCCATTGAAAATTTTAAAAAACCTATTAAATAATATTGAACATTCGGATTAACTCAACAATAAAGTAAAACTACAAAATGACATCACTCAGCCATTAAAAGTAACTACTCACTTCTCAATCAATCTAATATTTTATAATAAGTTATTGCCTTCAGACCTCATTGCCAATCATTTAAGATTGTCATGAAGGGCCTCAAGTCATTCAAAGGTAGCAATGAAGAAATTCATAAAAACAAAAAAGACACAATAAAAACCAAGCTATATACAAAACACACCTTTTAGACACAAAAAATGGGCGACTCCACACCTCCTCGCTCTTTCACTTTAAGCACTAATTCACTCAACACCTCCAGTAAACAAAAATTCTCAACAATAAAATCAAAAGCGCCAATCAACTTTATTTTGACATAAAGTTGAAAACATTATTTCACATCTTGTCTCTAAAATTGCGCCTTCCTCAATAGGACGAGGCTTCCCGTGCACCAAAACTATGCAAATTGCAAAGAACATCTGGGTTGAATTAACAAAGGAAATACACACAGAACTTGCAAGCGCAACTTGTTTACTTCGCTTGCGTTAATACCAGGTAAAATAATGAAGACAATACGCTTACTGCTCAGCATCAGCAGTGTATTTGGCAGTTTCCATGCACTGAGCGCCCCAGAGGTGCATTACGACCAGTGTCAGAACACATTTAGCTATATGGGTGCCAGTTATCAGGGCACAACGGATAAAAATAACTCAGGTAGTCAGTGGTGTTACCTTAAGCAAGCCACTGATGGCTCCAGCTGGGGCAATGTCCGGATTGAAACCATCCCCGTATTTACTACAGTCTCCGGGAAAAGCTGTAAGACCCCCTCCAACTATCAGGGCGAGCAGTTTTACGGCTGCTCTACACGTAATCACAGTGCCCCCTGGTGTTATGTTGACGAGCAGGGAAGCTGGGAAGAGTGCGCGACACAAACGCCTGATCCCCTGATGAGTCACACGCATCCGCAACCAGAGAAGCGCCTGGATCGTGTCGCGCTGGGTTCTTGCTTTAAAACAAAAGGCGACATGCCTGCTGCTCTGGCACGCCTGATAGGACATAAGCCTGACTTATTTTTCTGGCTAGGTGACAATATTTACGCAGACACCGAAGACATGAGTACAATGCGCCAAAAATATGATGATAAGAAGCGTAATTCAGACTATCAAAAGTTTCTTGCTGCTGAAATACCGGTTATGGCAACCTGGGATGATCACGACTTTGGCCGTAACAATGATGGTAAACACTATCCTAAACGTGCCGAGAGCCAACTGGAATATTTACGCCATTTTGATGCCAAGGCGGACGATCCCAGGCTCAATGGTCAGGCAGGTATCTATGAAGCGAAAATGCTGGGACAAAAAGGAGAGCAAACGCATGTGATCACGCTAGATGCGCGTTACTTTCGCTCACCCACCTTTTCCAGCTATGGAGCCTGTGAAGGTGACGCAACGACCATCTTGGGTGAACAACAGTGGCAATGGCTGGAAAAAGAGCTTAGCAAGCCATCCGAAATTAAGTTAATTGCCAGTGGGATACAGGTCCTGCCACCTTTGTATCAGGGTCGCAGTCGGAATAGCTATTGTGCCTATGGAGATGGTAAAAAGTTCGAACAGGCATTAAGCAACCTACAGGAATCCGACATGTCGGGTACAAGTTACGAATCCTGGGCTGAAGTGCCTCTGGAGCGCGAACGCCTGCTTAGGTTAGTACAAAAGTCGATCAATGCGGGTAATGCAAAAGCAGTGATCTTCTTATCTGGCGACCAACACTGGGGTGAATTATTACAAAAAGAGATCCCTGCCAGCAGTGAATATGGAAATATGGCCAGAGTTTATGAGGTCACTGCTTCCGGATTTGGACAAAACTGGCCATATCACATCGAAAACCCGTTACGTTTACCTGTCTATGCCGATACCAAAGGAGACGGTAACTACAACAAACAGTGCAAATTCCCTGCTAAATATGCCGCGGTAACCTATCAAGGGTGTATTACCCGGGATCATGACAAACCCTGGTGTTACACCGAAGTCGATGAGAGCGGCAATGGCGTTAAAGGTGAATGGGGTAATTGTGCTGCCAGTGGCGCAACCATACCGACAGGTCAGGTTGGCGTTGTCAGCAAAAACATCGCAGATCTCACCACCAGCAACCGCCACTTAATCAATAAGTCGGGTAGTAACTATGGCATGCTGGATATAGACTGGCAAAAACGGACCATTAAAATGTCGATAGAAACGGCTGAAGAAGAAGCCGTATCAACCATCATTACATTTTAGGCGAACGAAAGAATGCGCTGATCTGCTGCTGTAGGTCAGCGCCTTAATGCGCTTACTTGACCACCTTCAGCCCTTGTCTAGCTGTTCTTGAAGGCTCGGGTATCGGTTGATCCTTCGCGTAGGCTTTAAATGCACGCGCTCTATCGTGAGCACTGCGCACAGCGTCACATTGCGCAATAATATCTTCTTCATCCAGCGCCTCACCCAAATCCATCACAATCCTGTATGCGGATTCATATAGCTCTTGTTTAGTGTCTTCTTCAGCACGAAAACGCGTAAAAAAGTCCTGCACTTTTTGCTCTGGCCCATGTAATTGAGCGCCCTGAATACAAGCGCCTATAATAATACCAAGCATCAAAAAAATAGCCAAAGAGGTAAGAACGAGTAGCAACATGTTTAAGCCTCCTGCCGGATCCGGGTTTCCATAAATTTATAAAACGGATACTTGGCGACAATCAGCCACTCACACAGATTAGCAATCACAGTTGCAGGACCGTATATAGAGTACAACAGATCATTCCCCAGATACCCTCTCAAGACCAGCTGTGCTGCGTTTAATAACATCAGGAATAAGGTAATATACAGGCTATACCGAGCCACTCTGACGAAATGACACCCTCTGATAACATGAAGTAAATACAAAGTGGCAGCATAAGCAGCGGTTGTGCACACTATCACAAAGTAATACAGCTTGATCACCAACTGATTACCCGCCTCTATGTCCAACATATACGTAGCTAAACTACCACTGATGGCATGAAAAACCAGTACGGCAAGCGCAGTTAAAAAACATGAATGCATTTTATGATCGGCAGGTGTTTTTAAACTCGACTTCCCACCAAAAAACAAGCTAAAGCTATATTTCCTGAGCGAAAAGAGTACAAAAAGCACAACAATCAGTTCAAGAAAGCGTATTCCCCACCCCGCCACGATATAAAATTCATTCATGCTCAATCCTTTATGTAAAAACTCTACTAGCAACAATAAGGAGCAGAGTGAAAGGGGCGTGTAGGTTGGGCACCATCAGATCCCCCGCCACCGCCAACGACTTCAGCTAGCTGTTCCTGTGATAAATTAAGATTGGTTAACTGCTTAAGCTTTTTTGATTTCACACCTAAGCGATGACCATTTCGATTGATAGAAGCTTTCATGGGCTTTTCCTTACGTTTCTTTTTAAGATAGAACAGTCTTAGCCACGTGCTACAATCATGTTAAACAAGCAAAACCAAACTTGCAAACCTAAATTAACACAATTGTAACCAAGATACATTTTGGCCAGACTATATTGACAAATACGTCCAAAACTAAGTTACCATGAAAATATTAATATTAAAGGTACTGCTTTGAAATATCATGCGACAAAATGCAATTTCAAGCTGAAATGACAACTATGAAGATATGTGCTCATGGTGACTAGTTAAACCATGAGTGTAAAATGCAGGCTAAGTATGATGCTGCTCCTGGTAAACACATACTCGATTTCGCCCCGTACGTTTTGCATCATACAATGCGTCATCCGCTTGTTTTAACATCACTTTACCACTGCGCACCCCGGGTTGATAAAATGCCACACCAAAACTTGCTGAAATAGTGAACCGTGTATCTTTGGCAGTGAAATTCAACTCCGTCAGATCACAACGCAGACGCTCTAAATAAATGGCCACTTGATCCTGTTCACATTCAGGGATCAAAATACAAAACTCTTCACCCCCAATACGGGCAACCATATCGGAACTACGACTGGACACCAGTAAGAACCGCGCAACCTCCTTGAGTACTTCATCACCGATATCGTGACCCCACTGATCATTAATTTGCTTAAAATGATCAATGTCGAGCAGCACCAGTGCAAACAAACACCCATAACGAGATGACCGATCCAACTCCTGCTCAAAGCGTAATGTAAAAAAGCGCCGGTTGAACAAGCCCGTCAAAGGATCCTGGTTCGCTGTTTTTTCCAACAAAGCATTGGCCTTCGTTAGCTCAGCGGTGCGCTCATCAATTCTATCTTGCAGATTTTCATTCAGAGACTTAAGTGAATGCATCATATAACTAAAGTGAGCGGTCAGCTCTCGGACTTCCTGCCAGCCATGCGTCACTCTTGGTGGGTCGCTCAATTCACCATCATGAGTGACTTTCTCAATATGAGATTTTAGGTTCTCAATAGGCTGAGAAATATAAGTCGACAGGCCAACCCCGACAATTACGGCCAAAAAGACAATACCCAACTGAGCGGCATAGATAACGGAGCGATTGGCATACACCATGGCATTCACTTCACTTTCATCTATTTTGGCTACCAACCCCCAGTCTAACTGCTCGATGTAGCGGGTTGACGCCAACACAGGAACATCACGATAATCAGGCGCCTCTTCAAGAACCAGTTCGTTGCCTGACAGAGCTTGAATAATGGGCACTGTGCCTTGGGTAAAGGGTACTGTACGTGTGAATGCAGCCTTGGGGTCATATTTCAAAGGCGTCGCAAATAAGGCATCACCATTGCTGTTGTGCATTGCAATCAGCCATTCGCCTGTCTGACCCAGTCCCGTGCGATCTCTCACCAGTTGGTTCAGAAATTGAGTGGAAAAGTCCACTTTCACATAACCGGTTAATCGTCCGTCTAACAATAACGGGGCAACCCGACTTAGTTGCACCACACCTCGATGCTGCTCAAGACGAACAGGGCGATCTTCAAATTGGGCTGAGACCAGATTATCGAGCCGTTCAAACCCATTGGTCGCGGTCACGAACTGACCCCGTTGATCAAACACCCCTATACTTTTGAGATAGGATCTATCTAAGGCTGCATCATTAATGATCCGGGTAATTTGCACAAGTGCCAGATCACTGCGAGTATCATTCCATTGTGCCAGCGACCGACGTAACTGCGTTCTGCTGGCTATTTGCGCCACATTGTCATTTGCGCGCTCTACCCCCGCCAGTATCCGTAGCTTAGCGATTTGCGAAATCGCACTCAGGTGGGACTTGACCTGCTCACGATACTGCACACCCGTGTAACTGTTGAGAGAATACAGTCCGATAAACAAAGGGAATGCCGTCACTAAAATGAAGGTGGCAATGAGCAAGTGTTTTAACTTCACATGCACCCGAAACACAGTCTGATTAGACTTTTTAGACTAGCACACATCAATAAAATTGCGAATAAAGCAACATTTTAACGAAAACCTTAGTTAACCCATTATCCGGCACACAGGTAGCAACAAGCTTAATCAAAAGTTCGTAACACTAATCAGAATTAAGTCTACATACGACTCTTTACCCGATTGGTAGCCTGAGCAGTTGCGGGATCATCCGGCCAGAAGTGTTTTGGATAGCGTCCTTTCATTTCTTTTTGTACTTCACGATAGCTGGATTGCCAGAAGTGGGCTAAGTCCTGAGTCAGTTGCAACGGCCGCTGAGCGGGTGAGAGCAACTCCATCAGCACAGGTAAACGCCCTTCACATAACACAGGGCTGTGACTCATACCGTATACTTCCTGCATCCTTACCGCCAGACGTGCGGGTCCATCAAGCTGATACTGAATACGTATATTTGATCCACTAGGCACCGTAATACGCTGAGGTAGTAACGCATTAAGACGCTGCTGCTGAGACCATTCCAGTGTACTTAACAAAGCAGCATGAAGATCGAGTTTTTTCAACTGAGGTAATTGCTTAATATTATCTAAATAGGGACCAAGCCAAGACTCAAGATGCTTCAGCAAACTCTGTTCATCCAGAGCCCGAAACTCCTCCGGGTAGAGCCGCTGAGCCAGCGTCATTCGGGTTAGCAAATCTTCACAATCTGCATAGGCATTAAAAATCAGCAACCCCTGCTGACGCACCAGAGTTAGCCAGGCTTGAGTGCGTAATGCTGTGTCGACCGGCCCCGTTGCGGGTTTTGCAAGATAAACCCAGTGACCGAGACAAATGCGGTGTTCATGGATAAACTGCCCTGACTTTTGCTCAAACTCACACACATCCTGCTCAGTAAACAAATAGGGCAACGCAGTGTATAACTGTTTAGGTTCAAATGCCGTTGCACTGAAGATTTGCTGCCCTTTGTGGCCGCCGAGATCGGCAATCGCCAGATAATTGGCATCCAGCCAGTATTCTTTGTGTGCATTCACCCCGGCACCATTGGCTAATACCCAGCCCTGCCCGCGACGTTTTGCAAGCCGATCGGGAAACGCGAGCGCAATCACGACTGGCAGATGCTCAACCGCCAGCTCCCCTTGTGCTTGCTGCAGTTGTGCCCGACGCAACCAATATGACAGCTGCTGACGAAAAGCACCATGTGGTTTTAGCGCTTGCTGTTGCAATGCGATACTCAACTCAGCAGACACTGACACCCGGCTTTCCAGCAACGCGATAAAATAACAGCCCAGGCGAGTTATTCCCGGGTAATCGGCTTCAAGCGCTTTTGACTTTAATAACATATGCCCGTATCTGGGGTCTGCGCCCAATGACTGAACCTGTTTGCCCAGCACAGTGACGCGGTCACGGTCATCAATTAACTCCAGGCTGCGCAACAAAGCTTGTGCTTTAGACAGCTGAGCCTCTGTCGGCGCATCCAGCAAGGCCAGTTCAGTTACCTCACTGCCCCACACCTTAGCTTCCAACATCAGACCACTCAGGTCACTACACAAAATATCCGCCCGGTCATGGGCATCGCGACGCTCAAACAAGGCCTTACTGCCCAAACGGTATACTACCCCAGCCTCAATACGGCCTGCACGCCCGGCACGTTGCACCGCTGAACTACGTGAAATGGACTGTGTCACCAACTCACTGACACCTGTGCGCAAGTTATAGTGAGCAGCCCGGCGCTTGCCGCTGTCTACAACGATGCGGATCCCTTCTATGGTCAGGGAAGTCTCGGCAACATTTGTCGTCAGCACCACTTTGCGCATGCCCGCTGGTGCTGGCTCAATGGCAGCCTGCTGAGCTTGTTTGTCCTGATCACCTGACAGTGTGGCTAACATCAGTTCCGGCTGAGCATTAAAGATATCCCGCAACGCGTCTGAAACATAACGAATTTCTTTTTGTCCGGGTAAGAACACTAAGATGCTGCCAGTCTGATCTTTTAGGGCCTGACGTACCATTGCCGGGATGTGTTCCAGCCAACGGCTTTCATCTTTTAACGGCACATAAATTTCATCAATGGGAAAGCTGCGCCCATCAGAGCGCACCAGAGGACATGCCAGAAATTGTTGATACCGTTCACTGTCCAGCGTCGCCGACATCACCAGCACGTGCAGGTCATCGCGCAACGCCATCTGCGACTCGAGCGCAAACGCCAGCGCGGTATCTGCCGCCAAAGAACGCTCATGAAATTCATCAAAAATGAGCAAATCAACGCCATCCAGTTCAGGGTCAGCCTGCAGCAAACGCGTTAATGTACCTTCAGTGACAATTTCAAGCTGAGTGCGAGCTGAGACTTTGACCTCCTGACGGATCCGCAACCCCACACGCTCACCCACAGACTCCCCCAGCTGTGCGGCAAGAAAGCCCGCAATATTACGTGCTGCAAGACGCCTGGGTTCTAGCATAATGATACGCTTAAAATGCCCATCCAACATGAGCTGTAACGGCAGCCAGGTGGACTTACCAGCACCAGGAGGGGCCTGTAACAAAACACGGGGCTGCGTAGTTAATTGCGAGACTAGTTCATTGTAGACGGCCTGAATGGGTAGCGCTGAGCTCATTTTTACTGCTGTATTAAGTCCAATATAAGGCTAGTCTATACTAATCCCACAAATTAAGTGACTCATTCTGACTAGCTCGTCTCTCATTCTCCAACTGCCCCGCATCTTATCTGGCCCCCATTATCCAATTTGTTTTGGTCGTGTTTTCACAGTAAATGGACGACTTTACCTCATATAAATGGACAACCAGCAAAGCTTGATGGGATCATCCAGAAAGGGGACGCACCGCTTCACTCAATTTGAACGGTCGAAAAAACAAAACCAGACAAACATATTAATCAAAGGGGCCCTATGACACCCAGTGCACACCTGATGATGAGCTGGCTATGTGGTGCCAGCACACTGACTACAAAACGTGAACGTATACTCATTACTGTCGCGGGCTTAACCCCAGATCTTGACGGTGCCGGATTGCTCATTGACTGGCTCTCAGGGACAACCCGATACTATCAACAATGGCATCATATCTATGCCCACAACCTGTTGTTTGCGATAGGTATTGCAACCTGTGCTGGATTACTGGCACGTACCCGGCGAGGGTGCGTTTGGCTGATGTCGTTTATCGCCATCCATTTGCATTTATTCACTGACTTAATTGGTTCCAAAGGGCCGGATGGCTATCAATGGCCCATCCAGTACTTTTACCCATTCAACAACACCGGATTTACCTGGCAAGGACAGTGGGCACTGAATGCCTGGCAAAACCAGCTAATATGGTTGCTGCTCTTACTGGTTTGCATTGGCTATATAAAACGTAAAAACATCTCTTTCTTTGAGCTCTTCGGCGATAAATTGGACAGTGCAGCACGTGCACTGTGTACCAGATTATTGTCAAGATACACCAGACAGTAAGGCACTAGCCCGGCGGAAATAATACCAATTTGCTTAATTAAGTGTTCTATTTTGAGGCGAGAAAATATAGTCGATAACAAGGCAAAAATTTTGCTATTTAGTTGTTCTAAATGATAAATTTTTAACGCTGTTAGCGTCCTATTTACTCCTTCAAATGGACCAGGTATTAAGTGAAATTGGTATTAGTAAGAGGGAACAGCCATACTGGCTTGATACTGATTTCGCCCAGATTCTTTGGCATTGTACAAAGCAGCATCAGCTTGCTCAATCAGCTTGGCCGGCGTAGTGGCTTTTGCACTGCCCGTGCAGGACAAGCCAACACTCACAGTAACAAAATTATGGGGCGATGTTGGATGAGCAATGGCGAGCTTTGCCACACTTTGCACAACCTTAGAGGCAAATTCCTGCGCGCTATGTACTGAAGTATCGGGCAACAACACCGCGATTTCTTCACCACCATAACGACACACCAGATCGACCGGGCGCTGAGTACACAGCGACACTTGTCGGGTCACGTCTTTCAACGCTCTGTCCCCTTCGAGGTGCCCCTGACTGTCATTGAATTTTTTAAAGTAGTCGATATCAATAAGCAGTAATGCCAGTGGCACTCGCCGACGCAGGCTATCCTTTAACAGGCGATCAATTTCAATATCGAAAAAACGGCGGTTATATAATTCTGTCAGGCCATCGACGAAGGATTGATTGGTAAGAATATCCGCCTGTACTTTGTACTTCAGATGGGTGGAGATCCGTTTAACCAGCGTACTGGCAACTAGGGGCTTTTCGATGAAATCGACGGCGCCTGCATCCCAGCACTTTTCCTGTACTTGGGGTTCCTGGCTTGCTGTAATGAAAATCACTGGAATGTCAGCCAAGTCAGGTTGTGATTTAAGTTCTTTGCAAGCCTGTAGTCCAGACATCCCCTCCAGGTTGATGTCCATGATGATCAAGTCGGGTTTAATTTTGTGGCATACTTTTAAGGCAGTTTCTGCACTTTCAAAACTCACCGTGCGGCACACAGGCTTTAATATCGCACTCACCAACTTACGGATCACTTTTGCATCATCCACCACTAATACCGTACAACTCTCGATACTGTGCACAATTTCAAACATCGAATTCCATCCCGTTTACCCAGGGTTCTGCCACTCTACACCCACACTAAGACAGGTCGGACTGCCTGAGTTAATTAACGAGGGTACTACTATCATAGCTCATTATAGGGATTTCAGCCGACCCAACATTCTATTAGGTTTCGGTGCATACGCTGAAATCACCTGCCAAAGCACTTTTTGTTCAATTGGTTTTGCAATATAGCCATCAAAACCTGCATGCTGATACTTTTGCCTGTCTTCGGTTAACACATTAGCAGTCAGGGCTATCACTGGCAATGCCGGGTGTTGCTGTTTTATGAGTTTACATGCCTCGACCCCATCCATCACAGGCATCTGGATATCCATTAACACAAACTCCGGGCACTGTTGCGCTACCTGCTCGACAGCCTCTTGACCGTTCCATACCATAGTGATGTCTGCATTACATTTATTGAGCAACGCGCGAACCACCAATTGGTTAATTTCATTGTCTTCTGCGACTAACACCCGCACACCCGTTAGATCTGGGAGTACGATCCCATCCTCGGACAACTCGGCCTGCGACTGTGCGCTTTTCTCAAGTGGCAGGTACACCGTAAAAACACTGCCCACGTTTTCCATACTTTGCACCTCAATGGTGCCCCCCATCAGTTCAACCAGAGAATGCGTAATGGATAGCCCCAGCCCGCTTCCCCCGAACTTGCGAGTCGTGGACTTGTCGGCCTGCTCAAAACGCTGAAACAATCGGCCTAATGCTTCTTTACCGATACCCACGCCTGTATCGCGCACACTAAACACCACACCGGGTTCGCCCTGTACCTCCTCGATTTCAAGGTCCACTCCCCCTTTTTGAGTAAATTTAATCGCATTAGAGATTAAGTTGAGGAGTATTTGTCGAACCCTGACGGCATCCCCTTCCCAGCAGGCATGACCAGAATGCTCAACAACACTCAGATAAATCCCTTTCTGAGCGGCCACAGCCTGCAAGTCTGCCTGAATATGGCTAATTAATTCCGTCAAATTGAATGGCCGAACCTCCAATGAGAGTTTTCCTGCCTCAATCTTAGAAAAGTCCAGAATATCATTGATGATGGTGATTAATGCCTTGGCCGAATAAGTGGCTTTATCCAGATACTCCCTGGCTCTGCCTGATAGTGTCTCTTCACTCAATAGCTGTAAAGTGCCGTACAAGCCATTCATGGGCGTGCGTATCTCATGGCTCATATTGGCCAAAAATTCTGATTTGGCCCGCGTTGCATGCTCGGCCACTTGCTTCGCTTCCGCCAGTGCCTGTTCATGCTCCAACTGTTCAGTCAGGTCGTAAGCAACCCCCAAAAAGCCAACCAACTTACCATGGTTGTCCTGAAGGCGCGACACACTCAGACGCACCGGCGTCAATTGCATACTCTTTTTGACATAAGTCCAGTTGTTTACATCATTTTTGCCAAGACGTGCTTTTGCGACAAAAGCTTCAAAGCCGGGCTCAACAGAATAACCCAGTTCTGCTGTTAATTGTTCTGCGCGCTGTGCCACTTCCAGCTCCAGATGAAACACATCGGGTGTGCATTTACCTATCATCTCTTGCGCTTTGTAACCCAATAGCTTCTCCGCCGCAGGATTAAAAACCGTGATCACTCCCTGAACATCGGTTGCTATCACTGAGTAGGTCGCACTGGCTAAAATACTGCGCTGCAATACCCCCACTTGTTCTATTTCAGCTGTTCGGGCAAGTACTTTTTGTTCCAGCACCGCATTGGCCTCTGACAGGGCTTTTTCCCGTGTTTCAGATAAATCCAGCTGATGTGCTTTAGACTGGTGCACACGTAATATCAGCAGCTGCACGCAAAACACCACCAGCATTAATGCCAGTGTGATCATCACCGCTTCTCGCACCGCTCTGTATTGACTCGATAACCCCAGTGCCTCGATATAATTCGTGGTGGGGCTGAGTTCCAGCCGCCAGGTCCTGCCATACAGCTGACTAACACTGTGAACGCGATACTGACTCAGTTCTGCTTGTAGCTCTCCGTGACTAAAAAACAAAGTGCTATTCTGACGGTCGACATCCCTGACATTGAGGACCAGGTTACGCTTAATTCCTTTCAGCGAGTCCAGCACTTCATCAATGAGGATCGGGCTGTAACTCCAGCCTGCAAGTTGAGCCATACGCTCCGTGGAATTTTTAGGGATATCGTTTTGTGTATACACTGGCATAAGTATCAAAAAACCATGCTGCGCTTTTTGATTTGCCTGTACTAAGGTGATTGGCGCAGTTAATGTAACTGCAGCGCGTCTGGCGGCTTCAGTCGCCGCAACCCGACGCATAGCTTCTGAGCCAATGTCCAGGCCTACTGCCTGCTTGTTACGCGATTCAGGCTCAATAAACTGGATCACATACAGGCTCTGTTCATGTGGTGTTATTTGTTTAATGCTAAACTGCTTATCAGGCCTTTGTTGTCGGGTGCTCTGAACAAACTCCGCTTTGCTTTCAGTGGGAACAAAGCGAATAAACCCAAACCCTCGCGCCCCCGGAAACTCTCGTTCGTGATAGCGACTGCTTGTGTAGCGCTGCATACGATCGTAAGTAAAGTTCTGCGCCCCCACTGTCTGAATGGCCCCGCGCATTCCCGCCAGTCCATAACGATACAAGGCCATTCGCTCTTCCATCGCCTGAGTAAGACGGGTCAGATCATCTGCCATAGCACCTTTTATTCGAGCATCAATACGTTGCAAATGGGATTGGTGACTATACCAACCACCCAGGGCACCCAGCACAATGACAAGCAACAAAGGCCAAATAAGCTGCCAAAGAGGTCTGTTTTCTCTTAGAGCCCCATCTGGGTGTTTTATCACATCACTCATCTTAGTCTGGTCCGCCGTCTGGTTATTTGCATTTGCAGATAACTCCCTGCTATTGAATCATTGCGTATTAACTCTCGTTACTTCTCTTCGGTACGGCCGACGTTTCAAACACCTCATTCTGGAGCGCTTGTTCAAGCGCCTCAAATTGGACAGAAATGCACTCCACCAAAGCACCATAATCGGTACCGTCTTCCTGATCCGCCTTCTCTTCCAGCTTAGCCAGTAACTGGGTTAGCCTTTGAGCACCGATATCACCGCTTTGTCCTCGCAACGCATGGCTGACCTGCTTCACCTGAGCATGGGCAAGCTCATCACAGTGTTCTTTCAGTGCTAATAACTTCTCTGACGCAGCGTCATAAAACAACCTGCAGATTTGCTGATATAACTCAATGTCACCCTGCAATCGTTCGATGGTGCCACTTACATCAAGTACTTGACCCGCTAAATCAGACACCAACTCCGCCTGATTTGATACACTCTGGCCCTCAGTCTCTTCTGAAGTATGGCTGTCGGGCAAACTGTGCATTTGCCGTTCATCCGGTTTTTGATATGACATAAACTTAGACAATACATCAAACAGTAGCTTAGGCTGTATGGGCTTAGTCACATAGTCATCCATGCCTGCCGCCAGACAGCGCTCTCGCTCCCCCGACATCGCATTTGCTGTCATTGCAATCACCGGAATATGGCGAAAAGACTCGCCTCCTTTCCCTTCTCTAATTAGACGCGTTGCCTGATACCCATCCATTGTTGGCATATTACAATCCATCAAAACGGCGAATACCGGCTGGTTGTTTTTTTCAAAATTAAGCAAGGCACTCAAGGCTTCATGGCCAGATTGGTATGTCACCACATCTGCATCGATACCATGCAGGATCCCCCGGGCAACTTCTCGGTTAATTTGGTTATCATCAACAATCATCACTGTCACACCGCTGAAATCATAGTGCGCATGATGTTGTATGTTGGGGACATGCACCTGATGCTGATTTTTAAGCATTTTTTCTATCGCATTCTGATCAAATACAGACAGAAAATGACCCAACCGAATAGGTTTAACCAGTTTCGCCAGACACCCACGAGCGATATTTTGTTGGGTAAATTCACTGTACAGAACGATAGTGCGAAAATATGCCTTGGTATCAGTCAGGTTTTCAATATGCGGATGATTATGATCCACAACCAGATACTCACCGTTACGTTCCACCAAGGTACCGCCATACTTAGTAATGACATGTGAAAGGAAACTACGCTCCCGCCCATCTGCCACATGCAGCTCAAACCGATATCCGTCCAAGAGGTTGTTGTGAGGTTTAGCCTTTGCCGTATCCAAAGCAAACGGTAAGGTAAATGAAAATTTGCTACCAATGTTCTTTTGCGACTCAAAGCCAATTTGCCCACCCATCAATTCACAGAGGTTTTTACAAATTGACAAGCCAAGTCCTGTGCCACCAAACTCAGCGCTGATACCGCTGTCTTCCTGGGTAAAGGCAGAGAAAATCTTATGGTGGTTATTTTTATCAATCCCCACACCGGTATCTTCTACGGCCACCGTCAAATATATCTTGCCTGCATCTTCTGTCGTCTCTGCCCGCACGCAAACACAGCCTTTGCTGGTAAATTTAATGGCGTTGCTCACCAGGTTAAAAATGACCTGTTTGATTCGGCCAGCATCTCCCACCAGTTCAATAAAATCAATATCTGCAACATCGACCACTAAAGTGAGCTGCTTTTCATAGGCTTTTAAAGAAATGGATGTCACAACATGCTCCACCACTGAAATAGGGTTAAGCGGCTCTTGCTCAAGCTCTAGTTTGCCCGCTTCGATTTTAGACAAATCTAGAATGTCGTTGATAAGAGAAGCCAGCGTTGAAGAACTGGTTTCTGTCATTTCCAGATAAGATAATTGATTCTTGGTCAGCGGCTCTCGGCGGATCAGGTTGAGTGTACCCAGAATACCATTAAGCGGGGTGCGCATTTCATGGCTGATGGTAGAGATAAAGGCGCTTTTAACCGCAGACGCTTTGACCGCTTTGGCTTTTTCGGCCTCCAACTCCCCGGTGCGCTCTTTAACCTGCCGCTCCAAGCTTTCATTTGCACTTTTTACCTGCTGTTCACTGAGCTTTTCTTTTGTTGTGTCACGACCGAACAAAGTAACCCCGACCAGCTGGTTATCAGGACCTCGCACCGGCGAAACTTTGAAATTCACATGCCGAACTTCATCCTGTACGGTGTAACGCTCGTACCAGTCGGTATCCTTAGGTGCCCCCTCACTCTTAAAATAACACACAGCGCCCTGCAAACGGTCCATGGGCAGCTCAATCAGATCGGTAATGTTGTGCTGTCGCTCACTGGCCGCAAGACTGGGAAATATCAACAAAGACGCACTGTTATATGTCTGTACGTTAAGCTGTGTGTCAAAGCTGATAATGGGCTCGTCAGCGCCATCAATAATCGATTCATAGACGGCTTTATCTTCCTGGTAGCGCTCACGATTACGATAGAAAACAACAATGCCCCCCATGAACAGCAGTAGCACTAAGGTCACGACGGCTAACAACATATAACTCGACAAGCGTCGTTCATTTAATAATGCCGAGGACTGTTGCGGAAGCGCAATTGCGGTGATAAACATCTCATGCCCCGGGCCCTGGTAGCCACTATTTAATTCCTGCTGTATCGCGACCTGAAGGGTATCTGTGCCGTGCTTATATACCCCATCAACACGACCCTTGGCAGTACTATGTAGTTTGAAGTCATCGTCAAACATCCGTGGTCTTGCCAGATCCCGGGTATAATGAAAAACCGTGTCAGGGCCGTAGATATAATGCCCCTGGTGGTCAGTCAGATAATACTCGCCTGTGTCACTGTCCAGTAAGTCGATGAGCTGCTTCGCACTGGAATTGAGTACCAACAAACCAAACAGGTCGTTGTCGGCATCGAACAGAGGCATGGCAATACGCAAAACCGGGGTGAATGGTCGTTGCACTTTGTTATTTTCAAAATTCAGGGAGATACGCGATGCAAAGTGCATTTCTTCTGACAAGCCCAGGGTTTCCTGCACGTAATCTTTATGCGATTTGTCCTGCAACTTGGCTTCGGGGATCCGCTCTACTTTGCCCCGGCGCCGATCAACCCGGACAAACTCACGACCGTCCGGCATGATAATACGCAACTGCAATAACTCAGCATTATTATGGATCAGAGACCTAAAAATGGTCGCAATGCGAGATTTCCACAAATCAATGGGTTGGTTATCCTGTGGATCGACCCCGTTATTTTTCAGTGCACGGGCAATGCCCGGAAAAGGTGGGGTATCTTTTAGAAAGTGCAAATAGCTTAAATCTGCCCGGTAACGCCGCTCGAATTGCTCTGCGATATGTGCTGCACTCTGCCTGAGCTGGTTTTCTACTTCAAACTGCACTTCTCCTTGCAACTTGCGTTCGAAGAAAATCAAAGCCAACACTATCATCAACAACAAACATACGCTGAAGGCGCCCGCAACCCAGCGCGTTTGCTTATTTTTTTTAACAGACAGAATCCCTATCATATATGACCTTTTAACCCAGCAGACGAGTTTTTGGCGGCTCTCAAGTGCAAGACCGCAACCACCCCACCAAAATGGTATGCATATGCAAACTATAGCCTATGCAACCGGCATTACAGGGCCACAGTCATTTTTTTTCAAGAAAAGCTGAAAAGCCCTGACACTCCACAATATTTCCACTCACAGATAGACCGCCAACATACACTCTACTCCCTAAGCTTGATCTTTGCCGAGGGAATGCGCCAGTGCATACTTAAATGCGCTCTGGCTATCCATGGGCCTAGCATAGAAATAGCCCTGTGCCACGTCACATTTCAGTGATTTGAGCTCACTGACCTGGGTGTCTGTCTCCACGCCCTCGGCCACCAGCTTAAGGCCAAGGGAGCGCGCTAATAATACGATGGTCTGTACAATGCCAAAGTGGTGCTCCCCTGATCCCATGTCTTGTATGAATGACTTATCGATTTTAAGTACATCCAGGGGGAAAACTTTTAAATAGGATAAGCTGGAATAACCCGTTCCAAAATCATCAATGGCAATCGTAACCCCCATGTCAGCCAGCTCAGCAAGTTTGCATTGCACTTGTTCAAAACTCTCAACCAGCGCACTTTCTGTCACTTCCAGCTCTAACTGCCGGCTCGGTAACTTGTGCTTCTCCAGGCATCTTGCAACCTGATCGACAAACAGAGCATGCTTCAGTTGTTGAGATGACACATTGACACTGACTTTAAGCGTCACCCCCTGGTCCAGCAAGCGACGCCCGAATGCACAACTTTTTTGCAAAACCTGTTCACCCAATTCGTCGATTAGACCCAACTCTTCGGCCAGCGAAATAAACTCCTGGGGTGCAACCAGTGCGCCTGATTTTTCTTTGAGCCGCACAAGGGCTTCAAAACCACACACGCGACCGGAGTCAATGGCAATCTGAGGCTGAAAAAACACCGTTAACGCATCTGCATCCAGCGTTTCACGCAACAACAACTCCAGCTCATGGCGTTTCATTAACTCGGCTTCAAGCTCCTGAGAAAAAAAGCACACCGTATTTCGGCCCTGGTTTTTAGCCCGATACATGGCAACATCAGCATGGCGCATCAGCACTTCTTCTTCGTGGGTATCCAACAATGACATACTCACCCCTATGCTGACTGAGATCTGATACTCCTTTTGTTCAAGCAGAAATGGCTCTTTAAAACTGGCAATCAGGTTGTTTGCAACAACCGACACATAACTGGCAGAACGAACCTCTTCCAAAAGTAAAACGAACTCATCACCGCCCACCCGTGCCAGTGACGCATTGGGGTCAATCACCGACTCCAGTCGCTTCGCTACCTTCTTAATCAATTCATCGCCCAGATGGTGACCCAACGCATCATTGATATACTTAAAGTGATCTATATCTATCAATAAGACAGCTATGTGCATATTCGATGTCCGGGCACTGGCTATTGCATGTTGTAACCTGTCGTGGAGGAGTACCCGATTTGGCAGGCCAGTCAACTGGTCATTGTTGGTTAAGAAGTTCATTTGTACCGCCATGGCAACCGACTCGCTCACATCATGAAACACCATCACCGCCCCCAATACCGAGCCATCTTCGCCACGAATGGGTGAAGCAGTATCTTCGACCCGATAAATCTGGCCATCTTTGCTGTGTAGTTGGCAGTTCAAGGCCATTGCCACATTGCGCTTTTCGGTTAACGCTCTTCTGGCAGGGTTGATTGACTCGCTCTGTGTGGTTGCATCACGTAAGTCCATCACCGCTTCTATCGGTGAGCCCAAAGCATAGCTTGCCGCAATACCAGTTAAGCGTTCTGCCACCGGATTCATATAACTTACATAGCCTGCTTTATCTGTGGCGATAACGGCATCACCTATCGAGTTGAGCGTCACCTGAAAGAGCTCTTTCTCCCGTAGTAATAACTCTGTGGTACTTTCCAGTGCATCCTGATAAGCCACGATCGCCAGCTGGTTATAAACCCGCATACGACAGGTTTTCAAGTCAATCGGTTTCGAAATATAGTCAGCACCGCCTTCAGTCAGAGATTGGAATTCTGTATCGGGGTCGCGACTTGCAGTAATAAAAACAACTGTGTAGTGGGCTGTTTGAGGGTCACTTTTCAGTGTGCGGCAAATGTCCACGCCATTATATTCACCCATGTCGATATCAAGCAAAATCACATGGGGCTGTATCTCTTTGATAAGCACCAAAGCATAGCTGGCTTCAGAGGTTGAAAACACCTCACCTAAATCACCAACGGCTTTTTTGATGATCAGTATGCTACTGGGGTCATCATCGACGATCAGTATTCTCGCATTGTCGGGCAAGTTCGGTCTCACGTGCAAACCTTCCACATTTCCTTAATCTAATCAGCATAGACCAAGCAGGCGTGTTTTAAACCGAACAAGCTTAATTATTTAAATACTTTATCATTAGAAAAATATAAAAACACCACCACTAGCCCGCAAGCTGCGTACTGGTGACGGTAAACGTTTCCATATTTTGCTGCAGTTGCTCAAAGGTCATAGCCAGTGGCTGAGCGGGTAATTTCAGTCCTACCCAGGCATTACGCCCGCCATTCTTTGCACGATACAGGCAATTGTCAGCCAGTTCCAGCACCTGCTCCCAGCTCGCTAGCTGCGCATCAGCCAGACGCAGGGGGTAAGCTGCAAAACCAATCGAGCAAGTACAGCTCAGCGGCTGATCATCGTGACTAAACACATACTGCGCCACTGCATTGTGGAGCCTTTCAACCACCTGCTGTGCTGTTGTCATGTCAGTCTGAGGCATTACCAGCAAAAACTCTTCGCCGCCCCAACGCACCAACTCATCCTGCGCTCTGAGCTGGCTCGTGACCACCTCGGCAAATTGCTGCAACACCACATCACCAGTGGCATGACCATAACTGTCATTGATCTGTTTAAAGTGATCGATGTCTATCAGGCAAAAAATCGTGCTCTGCGACACATCCCGGGATTGCGCGAGTAATTTGTCTGCCGCGCTAAAAAAGTAATGCCGGTTGTGCAAACCCGTCAGGCTGTCTGAATAACTGAGCGCTTGTAGGCGACGATTTCGCTCATCGAGCTCAGCAGTTCTTTGCTTCACTTGCTCTTCCAGTAAAGACAAATAACGCTTGTTCTGCCAACGCCAATATAAGAAACCCAACAATGCCAACGCCAGAATAAGCAACAATGCGCCACGCTGCTGCGCCAGGCGCGTATTTTCCAAAATTTGCTGGTGACGGAAAATCTCTTGTGCCTGTATCGCATTGTCTTTTTCCAACAAACTCAACTGCTGTTTTTGTGTTGCCAGCGCGTACTGCGACTCCAGTTGCAACAACTTATTGTTGCGCTTTTGAAAGTTAAGTGCATCTTTGCTCAGGGCATAGCGCTTCAGATATAAATGCGCCTGCTGGTAGTCGCCCAGCTGGACGTAGGCATTAGACAACACAAACTGCAAATCAGCCTGCTCTTCTAAAAATCGGGTTGTAAAGGTTTCCATTAACGCAGGCATTGCCGTACCGAGTGTTTTTTGAAACTCTCCGGCCTGCAACCAGGCCATGGATTGCAGCAAGTTAAAGCGGATCCGCATACGCTGATTACGAATGAGAATGTTACTTTGAGCAACCTGATTAAGGATAGGTTGTGCCTGTTGATAACGGCCCAGTTTTAGTAATGCCCAGGCCCTGACCAGCAGCAGTTTATCCAGGAGTTCCGGCGTGCCAGTTACCACCAGATCTTCCGTATGCAGGGCCGCAACGGCCTGATGATAGCTCCCCAGCAAGACATACAGATAGCCTTGCCATAGTCTGTGCGCCAATAATAATCGGTGAGCCACATAAGGCGCTGCCTGAGCTTTATTACTCATCTGTTCTATCAGCTGATGCACATCATCCAATGAACGTTGCGCATAGTTATAGCGCTCAAGGTCCATTTCCAACCTGGCAATAGCTAATCGGCTTTGCGCCATCAGCGCCAGATCCTGACGCTCTACAGCCAGCTGTAATGCATCATTATGCAACACCAGGCTTTGCTGATAGTCGCCGTATTGCTGGCGGATCTGCCCCTCCAGTAATAAGGTTTGAGCGACAATTTCCAGCGCATCAATCGCCTGTGCGTCGCGCCGCAACTTTCTTAATTCAGGGAGCAGCGACAGGTCGAAATCACTTTTGAGTGTTTCGTTCAACCCGGCCAGGGATTTTTCCAGCTGCTCGGGCGAAGCGAGCTCAGTCGCCGTCACAGACACACTGAACAACAGAGATAACAGCCAGCTTAGAGGCGCACAGAGCCGGATCATGGTCTGGACTCCTGCGGCAGCATAGCACGATTAATAACAGCCCAATCTTGTACTTTACGATTAATAAAACCAGACTCTGTCAGCGCTTTGCGGATCACCCCCCGACGCCGGAGCTCTTTCAAGCCCCGGTTCAGCGCGGCAAAAATCTGGGCTCCTTCGGGGTGACGTTTGCTGACGATGAAGTGACGTGAATCAGGCAACACCATTTTTACCCCTTCTATGGGTACGTAGTCTCGGCCTTCAAACACCAATTGCAAAGATTCGCTGACACTGAAATTGACCAGCATGCCATCGACGATGTCAGTTTCCACCATGTTCAGCATGCTTTCCCAGGGACCGATGAAGCTCACCAGATTCATGTTGCTATTTGTCAGGGCGTGCCAGTCTACCCGCCAGCGAGGGTTGGCCACCAGCGTCAGTTGCTCCAGTCCATCTTGGGTGGTCTGATGCAGTGCCTGATTGCGCTTTGCCACATATATACCGGCTTCATACTCACCAAACTTCACGACTGGATCACTGACATACACAGAGCCACGATAATTAATGACATCTTCATGCCAAACGGTACGTGCCAAAATCAGGCTCTCCCCCGCAACCATGTCGGTGAATTCAAGAATATTGACTGAAGGCTTAGGATTAAAAACCACCTCACGGGTTTCCCCGCCAAGAAACAGCGCTTGTTGCAATAATACCATTTCGATGATCTCGATATGAGATCCCTGGGTGGTTGGGCGAAAATCAGTGACATCAAGCACCGAGCGCCCCTGTAGAAAAGCTTGATAACGCTGAGAAAAATTCTCACTGCTAATGATATCAACAACCAAAGGGTTGTGAGCTTTGGCACATTGCGACACAACGAGCAATAACAACACCAAAAACTTCATTTGCCTCCCCAGCACACAAATCACGCACAGTGTGCCTTAGTATACAGGAAGGCACGAACATAAGTTAACCTAGCCATAACAAAAAATAAGTACAATGAAGTAAAAATCGCTCACATAGCGCAATTATTGAAACAATAATAAAGAGTTACAGGAGATAAAAAAACGTCACTTAAAAGTCTGGGGTTGTGGTGCAACAAGAAACTCAAATCAATACCGGGCCAGAAAAATAATACCAATTTGCTTAATTAAGTGATCTATTTTGAAGCGAGAAAATAGGGTCGATAACAAGGCAAAAATTTGTGAACCTATGTCTAAGGTATAAGGTTCTAAATGAGAGATTTTTAACGCTGTTTGCGTCCTATTTGCTCCTTCAAATAGACCAGGTATTAAGTGAAATTGGTATGAAAGGCCTCATTGAGGCCTTTAGAGATATAGTAATAAACACACGTTTTGCGGGTAAATCAATGTCACTCAGTCCCCTTTACCAGAAGCCCATATCTAACCGGGCTATCGGGGTGTAGTGTGGTTTCTGGCATGTTCTATACGTTCTTGCAGGCTTGGGTGAGTAGACAGGTACTTTAACCAGCTTTGCGATTGCGCTTCATCAAGCGGTACCAGTGACTCCAGAGCCTGTGCAAAGTCTTCGCCACTGTAGCCAAGACGCTCAAGTTGCATCAAGGCATAGTTGTCGGCTTCCCACTCCATATTTTGTGAGAACTGCAGATCCATCAAAGCACTGCCCGACCCAAGCACCACCTCAGCAACTATGTCCATATCCCCCAACAGCATCGCAATCGCAATACTGGCAACGGCGGCCTGAGATGCCAGGCGCACGCTATGCATGCGCTCTACATGACCAATTTCGTGCAATAAAATCGCTCTGAGCGCGTCAGGGTGGTCGGCCAGACGTCGTGCCAGCTCATCGGTTACCACGACCTGACCATGGGGCAAAGCAAAGGCATTGGCGCCAAAATGATCCGAACGATACACATCAATACGATATCTTTCTGCGGACAGGCCAAGCTGAGAGACAGTGTCGTGCCATAAAGTAAAAACGGCTTGCTGCTCTTGTGCTGAAAGTTCACTGGGCGATAACATAGTGCGCTCAATGAGCACCATGGATTGTTGACCCATTTGTTCAACAACCACATCAGGCATGGCCTTTACCGCAGTCACTGCAATGCCGGGGACCAACTTAAACAACAAAGCATAGAGCAGCACAGGTGTGGCGAAAAGCGCGCATAGGATCAGCACCAAATTACTTTCCAGCCGCGCCAGCAATCCGCTCTTGCGTTGCTGAAATGGCCAGCGATATGCAACGTCATGGGGCACAAAGCGTGCGCCATCAGCAAAGTTCAATTCGCTGGCCTGCCCAGGCAGATGAGCAGCTACATTAAGCGCCGTTTGCATGCTTTCACACACACATTCATCATCAACATAAATAGCAATGCGCTCACCACTCAGTCGGGCGTAGCTCTGCTGCACCCGACTGCTGTTTGGCAGATAAAAATATCCCTTAATCATCAGGTCAACGAAATATCAACGTCAAACACATTCGCGGCTTCCTCAGCAAAAGAGGAATCAGCCTGCTGCGCATTATCCAACACCTGATCTGCACCAGGCAATAACATAACCTGAGTTGCTCCGGCCAGAGCTTTGACTTTACGTACTTTCGCCCAGGGGAAGGCCAGGCCGGCAGTCAGCACAATCGCAGCTGCGTTAGTTGCCAGAATAAGCGCATAGCGCTGAGGCGCTAAATTCGATTCGAATTCAGCCACGTCTTCTATTTGTGCGTTGTTCAGAATATGATTGCGGATCTGCGCCTGGTAGACGCCTTGTAATGCAGAAATCACAAACAAATACAGAGGCACAATCAGAAACACGCCAAAATTGACCGTGCCCAGTTCATCAGGGTTAATGTTGATACCACCTACCAGACTGAATGCAAGACCCAGCAACATCATCACAAGGATGCCCAGTAATATCACCAATAATGCAGCTACATAGTATTCTTTGCCCTCTAACTGTACTTGTACTGGCTTATCGCCGTATCGAATATTGCTGTGAATATACGCATCAATGCGCTTGAGCACCCAGGGCATCAAAAGATACAAGGTAAAAATACTGACAAATGGTAGCACCACAAAGTTCACCATCGCCTCGCCCAAATTGCCTTTGAAGGCAAAGCGAATATTGCGGTAACGGGTCATGCGCATGCTGAATTTAAGCCCCTGATTGATCATCCAGGGCACCAGAAATACCAGTGCAAATGCCATCATCGCGCCCACAAGTGGAAAATAGCCAGACACCACACTGTAGATAACAAACAGGCCAACAGCGAGCAAACGGCCTTTTAGGATCTGAATCGGCGTAGCCAGATAATCAAAGCGATGTCCGTCCAGTACGGTATGACCGTAAAAGTATTGCTTAGTACGCACCGTTGCCCAGGCCGAATAAATACCCAATGTCAGCAACGTCAGTAGGATATTGACAATCCAAATACCAAAATACTCTTTGGCATTACCGGTAAATTGCAATTGAGATGGAGCGGTTTGACTGCCAGGTTCGGCAGCGGAAGGAGTAGAAGTCGAATCCATTGTTGGCTTCCTTTTTCGTTATTATAATGTTTTCACACGATTGATGCATTCACGGCAATGTCCCCGTGAAAACTACGAAAAAATACACCACAACGCGCATCAGCGCAATGTATAAAAAGCAAAACGCCGACGTAACTTATCAGTCACCTCGGCGTTCGGTATTGATTGGTGCTGCGGTATTACTTAGCAGACACGAGTCAACCAATTGATAAAGTGACGCGCTTCGCTGCCACTTGAAAATTGCGTTTGTTTGCGGCCTGAGCCATCAGCAAAAACGACTTTTGATTTGTTGACCGAAATTGAGCGAATTGGTTGCTCAACACGGATCTCTGTTCCGTTGTATGTATAAGACATAATAAAACTCACTTTTATAATGCGCAGCCTGTCGGCTATCGCTTTAAACAATAAACGAGCTTTATGACAGTTTGATACCATACCTGAAAAAATCTGCGATCAATTTTTCGACACTTTGGAGTCAACGAACCGACGCGCGCTTAAAAGGAAATGGTACTGGCGATCTTAATAGCTGCATTCACAACGACCCCGGTGGGGTAACTGCAGTGGTATATCGCCTGACTATAATAAGCTCTACTTCTTAATTTTTAATGCGGGCTTACTGGATCAAGGCAAGAGGGCATTACTTCTATGACGCTTTAAATAAGAGGTTATTTAAAGCAAGAGATTAATAATAACGAAATAATAAACAAATGCAAGAAAAATGGTTGTTTTTTTGGCTAAAAGTAAGGACCTATCGGCCCTTACTTTTTATTGTCCACTATTGTGGCTCGTATCCTAAGTTAGGTGACAACCAGCGTTCGGCTTCAGCCAACGTCATATTGCTGCGTTTGGCATAGTCTTCAACCTGATCTTGCTGGATAGCCGCTACCGCAAAATACTTAGAGTCTGGGTGAGAGAAATACCAGCCAGATACCGCAGCACCAGGCCACATGGCATATGAGCTGGTCAGTTTCATACCGATACGGTTTTCCACATCCAGTAATTGCCATATCTTGTCTTTCTCGGTGTGCTCTGGGCAAGCAGGATAGCCAGGCGCAGGTCGGATCCCCTGATAATTCTCACGGATCAGCTGCTCATTACTGAGGTTTTCATCACCGGCAAAACCCCAATACTGCTTACGAACCTGTTCATGCAAGTACTCTGCAAAAGCCTCAGCCAGGCGGTCTGCAACCGCCTTTACCATGATCTTATTGTAATCATCCTGCTGCTGTTCGAATACATCCGCCAGATCATCTTCTTCCAGACCCCCCGTAACGGCAAACGCCCCAAAATAGTCCGGCGTGCCTTTTGGTGCAACATAATCAGCCAGACAGTAGTTAGGAAAATCAGTTTTCTCGGTTTGCTGACGTAGCTGACAAGATCTTAGAAGGACTTCCTCACGACTTTCGTCACGATAAATTTCTATGTCATCCCCTACCCGGTTGGCCGGGAACAGACCAATCACACCCAGTGGTTGCAAGCTGCCTTTGGCGGTTAACTCATCTAGCATGGCGTTTGCATCGGCAAAGAGTTTCTTCGCTTCTTCACCCACGACTTCATCTTCCAGAATACGCGGATATTTGCCCGCCAGTGTCCAGGTCATGAAAAACGGCGTCCAGTCTATGTATTCACGTAAAGTGGCAATACTGACATCTTTAAACTCGGTAATACCCAGCTTCTTAGGCACAGGCGGGGTGTAATTGTCCCAGTCAAGCTTAACGGCGTTGTCACGTGCACGCGCCAGCGTCACCGGCTTAGAACGAGGTTTTTTACGCGCCTGTTGTTCACGTACCTTGACGTATTCACTGGCGGTTTTTTCCAAAAATACCGGCTTTTGTGTTGCACTAAGCAGGCTGGAAACCACACCCACCGCACGGCTGGCATTATTCACATAAACGACGCCTTTATCATACTGCGGCTCAATCTTCACCGCAGTGTGGGCCTTTGACGTGGTTGCACCGCCAATAAGCAATGGGATCTCAAAACCACGACGCGTCATCTCTTTCGCCACGTGCACCATTTCGTCCAGCGAAGGCGTGATCAAACCCGACAAACCTATAGCATCGGCATTTTCATCAATGGCCGTTTGCAGGATTTTTTCTGCCGGCACCATCACGCCTAAATCTACAACTTCGTAGTTATTACACTGCAGCACCACGCCGACGATGTTTTTACCGATATCATGAACATCGCCCTTGACCGTGGCCATGATGATCTTACCGTTGCTCTCGCCGGCTTGCTTCTCAGCCTCAATATAAGGGTCCAGATAGGCCACAGCTCGCTTCATAACACGTGCAGACTTCACCACCTGAGGCAGGAACATTTTACCGGCACCAAATAAATCACCGACCACATTCATGCCGTCCATCAAAGGACCTTCAATCACTTCAATCGGTTTGTCGAACGTCTGGCGACACGCCTCGGTGTCCTCTTCGATATACTCAGTGATGCCTTTTACCAATGCGTGTTCAAGACGCTTGGCCACCGGCCAGCTGCGCCACTCCAGGTCTTCAGCTTTCTCAGCCTGAGCCATTCCCGAGTAATTAGGCGCTATCTCTACCAAACGCTCACCCGCTCCGGGGTCCGTATTGAGGACCACGTCTTCAACGGCTTTGCGCAGTTCATCCGGAATATCATCGTATACCGTCAGCTGACCTGCATTCACTATCCCCATATCCATACCGGCCTGAATGGCATGGTACAGAAATACCGAGTGAATGGCCTCACGCACCGGGTTATTGCCCCGAAACGAGAAAGACACGTTCGACACCCCGCCCGACACTTTACAGTGCGGCAGGTTCTGCTTGATACGTCGCGTGCCTTCAATAAACTCGACCGCATAATTGTCGTGCTCCTCAATACCGGTCGCAACAGCAAAGATATTGGGGTCAAAAATAATGTCTTCAGGCGGGAAGCCCAATTCATCCACCAAAATGCGATAAGAGCGCTCACAGATCTCAAACTTGCGGTCAGCCGTTTCGGCTTGGCCCGTTTCGTCAAATGCCATGACCACCACTGCCGCGCCAAAGCGCTTAATGATTTTCGCCTGGCGCTCAAACGGCTCACGACCCTCTTTCAGCGAGATGGAGTTAACAATGGCCTTACCCTGAATACACTTCAGGCCCGCTTCAATCACTTCCCATTTGGATGAGTCAACCATGATTGGCACACGAGAAATATCCGGCTCTGAGGCAATCAGGTTCAAAAACTTAACCATGGCGGCCTTAGAGTCCAGCATCGCTTCATCCATATTGATGTCGATCACCTGGGCCCCGTTCTCAACCTGGCTGCGCGCCACATCCAGTGCTGTTTCGTAATCTTCTTCCAGGATCAAACGCTTAAAACGCGCCGAGCCGGTAACATTGGTTCTTTCACCAACGTTGGTAAAAATGGCTGTAGATTGCGTCATATCAGTACTTCCTAATTAAGATTACAGGCTTCAAGGCCCGCCAAGCGCATTCTGACTTCAAGTTCAGGTAAGGTACGCGGAGCGACCTGCTTGAGTCCATTTACAAAAGCGCTAATATGTTCAGGCGTGGTACCACAGCAGCCACCGACGATATTGATAAAGCCCTCTTTACCCCAGTCGATGATTTCCTTTGCCATGTCATCGGCTTCGAGATCATACTCACCAAATTCATTTGGCAAGCCCGCGTTAGGGTGCACGGACGTATAGGTTTCGCATACCCGCGACAATTCTTCGACATAAGCACGTAGCAGGTCGGGGCCCAGCGCACAGTTCAAACCAATAGAGATAGGTTTGATATGACGAATAGAGTTGTAAAACGCTTCGGTTGTCTGGCCCGACAAAGTGCGTCCTGACGCATCCGTGATAGTCCCGGAGATCATCACCGGCAAAGTGATACCGGTTCGCTCAAACGCTTCTTCCACCCCGTACGCTGCCGCTTTGGCGTTAAGCGTGTCGAAGATGGTTTCAATCAGGATCAGGTCCGCGCCGCCTTCAATCAAGGCTTCCGTAGATTCAATATACGCTTCCACCAGCTGATCAAACGACACATTCCGATAACCCGGATCGTTCACATCAGGTGAAATAGAGCAGGTTTTTGAAGTCGGCCCCAAAACACCGGCCACATAACGCGGCTTACCAGGGTCTTTAGCAGTGAACTCATCACATACTGCGCGTGCAAGCCGGGCCGATTCGACGTTGATCTCACGGCTCAGGCTGGCCATGTCATAGTCTTCCATCGAAATGGTGGTGGCATTAAAAGTATTCGTTTCAATAATGTCCGCACCCGCTTCAAGATATTCGCGGTGGATCTGACGGATCACCTCAGGTTGAGTCAGGCTGAGCAGGTCATTGTTACCTTTGATCAATACATGCCAGTCTTTAAAGCGCTCGCCCCGATAGTCCTCTTCCTCAAACTTATGTTTTTGGATCATGGTGCCCATGGCCCCATCGAGGATCAAAATACGCTGTTGCATGGCCGTTTTTAGCGCCTCAGCAATGGCTGCGCCGTCGGCCGCAGTGGTGATATGTTTATTCGGCATAATTGTTAGTCCTAACATCCTGGCTAACCAGATTAATATCGTACGGAGTAGTCTGGTAAACATAGTAGTTTAACCAGTTGGAGAATAACAAAAAAGCATGGCTTTGCCATGTCTTGGATGGCTTTGCAGACGCGTCATCTTTTGGAAAGTAGTTCTCCGGCTTAGGCGCATCTGGGCCTTTTTCGCAATCGCGGAAATACTCTTTACTGAGGGTATCGGCATCATATTCAGGGTGTCCAGTAATATAAACCTGGCTACCCGACACATTTTTAATTAAATAAGCGCCAACTCGCTCGGACCCCGCCAGCGTCACCAGCTCCTCACACGCATCAATTTGACTAGCCTCAATATGACCATAGCGTGAGTGGGGTACCAAAAATTCATCGTCAAACCCGCGCGTCAAAGCACCATGTTCAAAGTAACACTGATGACGAAACACCCCACATAGTTTGTTTTTTTTCAACTCACGTTTCAGGCCGTGATGGTGGAACAAACCAGCATGCGCTGCCCAGCAGGAGAACAGGGTCGACGTAACATGATGCTCGGCCCAGTCGAAGAATGCCTGTAACTCTTCCCAATAGGTCACGTCTTCGTACTCAAGGTGCGCAAGTGGCGCACCTGTGACAATCAACGCATCATAGTTTTCTTTTCTTACATCTGAGAAGTATCGATAAAACATATTGAGGTGTTGCTCAGAGTTTTCTGAACTACGGTGGGTATCCAGGCGCAACAGATCAACATTAACCTGAAGCGGCGAATTCGCCAACAGGCGAATAAACTGTACTTCAGTTTCTACTTTATTTGGCATCAGATTGAGTATGGCCAGCCGCATTGGCCGGATCTCCTGCGTGCTGGCGCGACTTTGCGGCATCACAAAAACATTCTCATGGCGTAAATGGCTGATGGCAGGTAAATCGTCGGTTACTGTGATTGGCATGGTATTCCCCTCAGTGACTGGATCTCCGTAACGCGATCCACTTTCCAGCGACATTATGAAGCAATGGGAATAAATTTCAACTTCTAGATGTTTAGCCGTCTAAAATCAAACTCACACACCAGGCTCTGCCAATGCGGCTTTTAGCATCTGGCAAGAACGTGCCAAAACGGCATCCAGCGCCTCAAGCAAACTCGCCTGCTGCGATGTTTGTTGCGTAATTGACTGCTCCAGCTGCGCCGCAAGCTCAGCACAGCGCAACAACCCAAGGTATCCAGCTTGTCCTTTCAATGTGTGTGCCATTCTGGCAGCCGCTTCAATATCTTTCTCCTGCAAGCTTTGTTCAAGGCGCGTGCAAAACGTGCTTTGTGCCACAATAAACTTATCGGACATTTTACGATAAAAGTCTCTGTTGCCATTAACATGCTTAAGACCCTGCGCCATATCAAGCAAATCACTCTCTGCACTTTCATGTGATGCCATTGGCTCGGTTACGGTCGAGTAAGGCTTCACAGGCTCCATAACAACGAGCCCCTCAGGCATACTTAGCTGGGATTGACGACAAAGCCATTGGTAAATCTTTTGATAAGCCAGCTCAACATTAATTGGTTTGGCGATGTGATCGTCCATGCCACACGCTTTAATCTCTTGCAGATCATGGTGCATCACATTCGCCGTCAGGGCAATAATTGGCACCTGGCGATAAGTCGGTATTTTTCTAATCTCCCGGGTCGCGGTGTATCCATCCATCACGGGCATCTGACAGTCCATTAGAATCAAATCAACATCCGCTTCACGTACCCGCTCCAACGCTTCCTCTCCGTGTTCCGCCGTGAACACCTGCATACCCACATCAGTTAGTATCTCCTGTGCGATTTCCCGATTAATATCATTATCTTCCACCAATAACACAGTTGCCCTTTCAAGTACTGCTGATACTGCCCCAGGCTCAATTTTGGCACCGATTTGTACGCCCGGTTCTGTTGCAGTCTCACCAAGTGGAAATGTAATCTCGACAAAGAAACGTGCACCTTCTCCTTCGCTACTCTCACACCAAACCCTGCCCCCCATGAGTTTCACCAGGTTTTTACTGATCGCCAGACCCAGGCCAGTCCCTCCATATTGTCGGGTGGTCGAAGCGTCAGCCTGAGTAAACGGGGCAAACAAAGTTTGCAGCTGACTCGGTGAAATACCTATGCCGGTATCAGACACGCAGAATAGAATCTGAGCATTGGATTTTGTCACCGCTTTTGCAGTCAATTGCAGGGTGATACGGCCAAAATGGGGGGTGAATTTGATTGCGTTACTGAGCAAATTTAGCAATACCTGACTGAGCCTGAGCGCATCCCCCATAAGGACTTTAGGCAGTTGAGGGTCTTGCTTTACCTCAAAGCTCAGTTGTTTCTCGTCAACCCGGGCCGCAATCAAACCACAGACATGTTCAATCAAAGTCTGCAAACCAAACGGAACAGACTCCACACTCAGTTTACCTGCCTCAATCTTAGAAATGTCCAAAATGTCATTCAGAAGTACCAGCAAGTTATCTGCTGCATAACGTATTTTTTTCAGATAGTTATGCATTTTGGGAGGCGCATCCATTTTGAGTGCCAGATGCGTTAATCCAGTTATCGCATGCATAGGGGTGCGAATTTCATGAGACATGTTGGCGAGAAACTCCGACTTCGCACGGGTCGCACTTTGAGCGGCCTGCATCGCTTCCAGGAGCCTTTGCTCTGCCTCTTTACGTTCCGTAATATCACGTATAATGGCAGTGAAATAATTAGCCTCTCCCACCTTAGTTTCGGCAACAGCCAAGTCGATGGGAAAGCACCGGCCACTTTTATTGCGTGCCGTCACTTCACGCTTATTATCGATGACTTTTTTTACGCCGGTATCAAAGTAATTTTGCATATACTGATCATGGCTACTTCGATAAGGCTCAGGCATCAACATTCGCAGATTTTTACCCAATACTTCATCAGGCGCATAGCCAAACATCTCCACCGCCGCCGGGCTAAACTCCTGTACTTCTCCTTGCATATTAATCACTATAATGGCATCCGCAGCTGTATCTATGATGGCCCGCGTCATCGCCTGATTTTCTATCAGCGACAACTCTTTGTGCATCTGCTCCGATATGTCCTGAACAATACCGACCATTTTGTAGTGTCCGGTATTACTGTCTTCACATCGCTCAGCGACGAGTCGAATGAAACGGCATGCGTCGTCACTTTGCAGCTCATAATTAAAGTCATGGTGCTGTTGCTGCTTATCAAAAATAGCCTGTAACGCAGGCTCAGATACAACATCTGCGTGGCCAAACAATGTACTTAACGTCACAGGCTGTGCGGGTGACGCTCCAACGATATCGTAGGCTTCCTGAGATAAATGTACCAAACCACTTTCCAATTCGAGCTCCCAGCGACCGAGACGAGCCATTTTTTGTGCCTGCTCATAATTCAGGTTGGCACTTTGCAATTCCGCAGTGCGTAACTTGACCCTGGATTCAAGCTCGCACTTATTTTTGTCCAATTGTGCAATGTGCTCACTAATCGCACTGGAAGCCCAGTTAAATGTCTCTGTCAGCGTTGCAATTTCTTTAAACCCATAACGTACGCTCTGATGTGTATAAGTGCCATCTGCAAGTAAAGTCGCCTGTCTGGCCAGTTCCCCCAATGGCGCAATAACGCCTTTCCTTAACAGAACCATCACCATTAGGATCAACCCACCACAGCCGGCCCACATCAAAGCCAGATTCAGGCGAATATTGCGCCACAGCATTTGCTCACTCAATGCCAGATTATAATCTAAGTAAATCAACCCACGACGGGTAGAACGAATCTCAGTATCAGAGGGCAAGGCAAAGCTTTGCAACGCTTCAAGTGTGCTATGGTCCGCCGAGAACACCATTGACGGCATGTTGTTAGTCAGCGCGATTTTAAACGCCTGATTGGTGTGGTGACTGGCCACGTCTTGTAACGATTTGCCTATATCAGCAAACTGGTTGCTGAATAATATTTTCCCCGCCTCATCAGCCACCGCAATGTTTGCAACTTCCGGAACCGTGCCGATAATAGATAAATCATGCCGAATTTCCTCAGCTTTATCCGAACTCAGGTTCACTTCGACATGACGTTTCAATGTCAGTAGCAGGTAATTAGCATGTGATTTGTGGCTTGATTGAGCTGCATCCCGACTCCCCATATAAATAACCATAGTGCTCAGGCTCAGTACTGCGAAGCAAAGCACTAATATCCCCACAGGCACCCAAAATGCCAGGGACGTTGGCACACCCGGGCGTCTCATTGAGTCACAAACCTCGCGTCAACCAAATCATCGACATCGTTAATTTGTGCAATCATATTATGCTCGAGTAAAACAGCTAGCAGCTGGTCAGCAGTAACTTGCAAGGGAGGGAGTGTGCCTGTCCCCACCAACAAGTCACGATTGGTAGGCATATCGGCCAATGCTATCCCATCAAGTGCTGCCAATAGTTCATTTGGCTGTAATCCAAGCCTGGGAGACATCAATTGCGCAGCTGTTTCAGGATTACTTTTTATAAAAGCGAGGGCTGAAAACTGAGCAGAAATAAGTGTTTGTAGGGCATCAAAGTGATGAGAGAGCTGTGCGGTCCGAACCACTAGCACATCAACAATTTTGCCTGGAATTTGCGCACTATCAAAAATAATATGATGCGCCTGGTTGACCAACTGAGTTGTGACCGGCTCAAATGTCACGACGGCATCGACCTCATGTGACTGAAAGGCCCGAAAGTGCTGGTTCACAGGTAAGTGCACCGCTTCAATGTCAGCCATTGTCAAATGCGCAGCATCCAGTGCTTCATGCAGCATCAGCGCACCTACGGCCGTTTGCTCGTAAGCGATACGCTTTCCTTTGAGTTGTGCTAATTCAGCAATCGGTGCTCTGGCAACGACCGCATCAGCCCCATTTGAGACATCCATAATCAATACGATTTTGAGCGCAATACCCTCAGACACCAGAAGCAGTGCTTCATCCAGCGTCAGTGCAGCTACTTCAATACGGCCATGCCGAAACGCATCCATGGTGTCAGTGGCAGACAGTAACTCTACCAACTCAATGTTATCTGCCAGCAGGCCCTTTTGCTTGGCCAAATAGAGGGTCTCATAGCCCGGCCACAAATTGAACCCTACCCTAAGCTGGGTACGCGGTGCATCAGAACACCCGACAATCAGTGCAAATGTGAGTACTAATAACAAAAATTTCACTTCGTGCCCCGTCCATTAGGTCATTGGTAAAGTTTCTTTTTGTATTCTAGTCTTGATTTGAGAACTTGGGGGCTGACGAGAAAAATAGCAGTGTAATTAAGCTGTCAGCCAGCGCGAAGTAAACTAAACAGGTGAACTGAATGGAGACCATACTGATCGTTGATGATGACGAGTTTGTTGTTGAATACCACACACATATGCTGTCATCATACTATCATACAGAGGTTGCAAAGGACGGCGAAACCGCACTTAAACTGGTCGATTCATGTCCGCCTGATCTGATTTTAATGGACATTCAGATGCCCCGTATGAACGGCTATGAGGCTGCCTATAAAATCAGACTTGCTGGTCACACTATGCCCATTTTGTTTTTTTCTAATCTGAATTCATTGGAAGAGCGCTTAAAGGCCTATGATGCGGGCGGTAACGACTTTATTGCCAAACCAGTAGATGAGCAGGAGCTACTCAAGAAAATCTCTGTGCTGCTAAAGGCACACAAAGCCCATCAGGGCAATGCAGAGGAAGTCGCGGTTAAAGCACTGTCGGATTTATCGTCGCTCGGTTATGTAATGGGGTTTTATCGGGATAGTTTTCAATGTGGTGATTTGCCTCATCTCGCTCAGGCCGTTTTCAAGCTCACCCGAGGGTTTGGCCTGAAGTGCTCGTTGATTATTCGCGATCAAAAAACCAACCCCTGCTTTTTTGACGACGGGGTAACCAAGAATATCGATGCCGCATTGTTGGAATCATTGCAAGGCGCTGGCAGGATCATGGCCTTTGGCAAGCACAGGGCGGCATTTAACTGGCGTCATGCCTCTTTACTGGTTAAAAACATGCCAGTGCATGCCGACAAAGTGGGCACTATGCGGGATTATCTCGCTTACGTAATGGATGGTGTGGAGCAATGCGTCAACAAAGTGTTATTGGAGCAGCAGTTGCGCCAAACCATTGTCCAATTTAAAACGCAAAATACAGACATTAAAACGGGCATTGTCACTCTGATTGACGATCTTGAAGTGCAGCTCGATACCTTATTTTCCAGCATGAGTATCGACAATGAGTTGTCAGAGGAAGCCGAGCAACAGCTCATTACCCTTATACAAGCGGCTCGATCCTCTGCAGGCACCAAATTAGAGTCCGGTAAAGAGATTGAGCAACAACTGGCAAGCCTCATCGATATCCTAAATGAGCAACCTACCGGTACAAACACCACTGACATCGAGTTGTTTTAACCCCTCCGACTGTCAACGTCAACTCAAACGCGTTAACCTAATTATCAAAAACAAAAGCTTGGTTTTATTTACCTTTTATATATACAATATTGGATAACTCAATAATAAGCATAAGGAAACAAAGTGAAAAAACTCATTTTAGGCTGCGCAATGTTAATCGCAGGGCAGGCACAGGCGGCCTGGTTGACTGCTGGTGGAAGCATAGATACGATTGTGGTTTATGCAAATACCAATACCATTTTGGTCACGCTACAAGCTGGTACAAGCAACTTAAATAACAAATGCACAACTAAATCCCCTACGCTGGCTATCAGCTCCGGGTTGACCGAAGAAAGACGTAACCGCATGTACTCTATGCTGCTGGCCAAAAAAGCGAGCGGCCAGGCAGTGAGCCTGACTTATGACTCTACAGCGGCATGTGAACCTTGGGATTCAAACAGCTCAGCTTATTCACGCATCCTTCGTATGTATTAAGTGATATGCGAATTGCTCAGATGGCCCGATAAATACGTTGTCTTTGTCGAGCCAGATGGCAGGACATCATTTGGCGCATAACAGCGCCAAATGATGTATTGAAAGGAAAAAGGAAAGGACTTATTCACATCAGGCAGATGCAAAGGCGGGATTAACTGGGTTGCTCAGCTGTAACTTGGGTCATAAAGCCCTGTGACGTCAGCTGATGAGTGACTTCTTTGATAAACCACTCACCTTCAAGATGATCGACCGTTTTATCAACCGAAATTAATGCCCCGGCAACTATGTCTGGGTTGCCTGGTACCGTCAGCTTTACGGCGCCATGAGCACGTTGAAGGCGTGTCAGTTGACTATTTGCTGCCGCCTGGGCGCTGGCTTCATCCGGATACAGGTAAGGTAATGTGATCACAGGTGCCCCACCCCCTGCCTGAACTGCGATCCGCAGTGCCTGCTCCGGATCATGATAGTAGCTCTGAACCGCCCCCACTAAATGACAATGATTGCTGACCCGGGACCAATGTATGATGTGGTTTTTCCCCAAAGTCGCTGATGTCACGGTTTGTCCGGACAAAGACCGTCCAGTCCCTTTTGCAACGAAAAGCAGTTTATCTGCAGCCACTTTCATTACTGCGTCATAACGCAGGGCAAGGCGAGTAAGCAACTGCATGTCACTTTCACTTTGCTCCAAATGAGGCAAACTAATACTCTGCAACGTGTCATCCACACCACTTTGCAAGCCATACTCAGAAGCGATTTGCTCAACCAGCTCGCCCAGTGTGACCGGTGTTTCATTACCCTGCTCAGGCCAGGAGCGAAATCGTGGCGACTTAAAGTCAGCATCCCACATAATGCTGTTGCCATATAAAGTGAGTGCCCGCGCAGGACCGCTGAGTTCGTAAGCGCCCACATCAAACTTTCCTACCGGCGTCAGTGCGGCATGGTTGTCAGGCGTGCCATCTTTATAGCCCAATGCGATTTCAAGTATGTTACCGGGCTCGGGCAGTTGAATTGGCAACTCCTCCAGGTTGTCGAAGCGCACAACACATACATCACTGAGCAGCCCGGTTCGCTGTGTGACACTAACTTCAACAATCCGATCTTTAAGGCTTTGAGTGACTTCATTGCCGTTTGCTTTGATAGAAAAATAGGGTTGTTGCTTCATAGTTAATCCCAAATATTAATCACATGCTTGGTCTTAGGCTTGGGCAACTCTGGCAGGAAAATTTCGATGCCAGCCGGGTAGATAGCACCTAGCCCGGCTAACCCGGTGTTTGCACCGAGCACCTTTTCCACGGTTCCTGAGCTCTGCCCGTAATGTCGGTAACAGATCAAATCCAGACAATCACCGTCGCGTGTTACATAATTGACCCCTTTCATAACGTCTCCTTATTCGGGTTCCTTCAATGCTGCCTGATAACGACTTAATCGCATTGAAAACTGGATCTCTCTGGGAATACCATCGTTAAAGAACAAGGTTCGAGTCTCACTGATACTACTGATCACCCATTTGCCCAGTACGCGACCAACACTGGGGTTGGTCTTGCCACTCTCTTCTACATAACCCAGAGTCAGAGGCTGCCCTTTGGCCGCCTCTTCACGCATGTAATCGAGCTGTTTTAGCCCGTTTTCGACAATTTGCGGAAAGATGGTGCCTTCCAGATCCAGCGTTTGCTCGCCAACCCCAATAAACTGCATCAAAGGGCTGTTTTTATTAGTTGGAGCATCAAGTGATTTCCAGCGATATTGCGTGTCGTATTTCAATTTATTGAATGCTGCTGTACTGACTGAAAACTTATAGTTGCCCAGCTGCATCATGTGTCTGGCATGATTGGTATTGCTCATTGTTCACCTGAATTATGAAATGTGGGCTCAAGCCACCTGATTAAAATAACGCGCATTCAAGTCCCGAATGGCCTGTTGTTGTTGCTGTTCAAGGATCTGCTTAACCTGAATAGCGATGTCCTGAGCCTGCTCACCACCGCGTGCGTTGACTGTGATATTGGCGTTGACCGTTACCTGCGCCGCCTGGTGAGCTTTGACACCATTTTCAGACCCAGACGTTGTGTGCGGTGCTGCAGGACCTTGTGAACCTGACAGAGCCTCTGGCGTGTTTACCAGATTAGCCTTATCTGCTGCCCCTTCACCGGACTCATCCGCTTTCTCTTCGCTAAACCAACTACCGATTTGCGTGCCGACTACCGCATTAGTGATAAACCCAGCCAGTGGCGCAGCCATCTTCAACCAGGGATTACGGCTTTTCTCCATCAAACCACTCACCGCTTTCGCGGAAAACATACCTCCGAGCGTGCCGCCAATCACCTGTGCTTTTTGCGAGCCACTCAAAGTATCATCATTGGCAGCCTGCCAGACGGTGTGATAGTTCAGCGCATCGCCGACAAAGTTGCCAACTCTGGCCACTGTATGCGCACGGCTTTTGTTATTCCCGCTGAGTTCAGCAAACGCAGACGCCGTGCCCGCGGCTAAATTAAACGGATTGATAAACTGGTTTTTGATAAAGCCTTCGGCAACATTCAGCAAACTACTTCCATCGCCACCTGGAGACACAGTGCCGGACTTGCCAGCCTCCTGCGCTGCAAGATGGGGTGTCCCAACAGTGCTGTTGATTTCTGGTGTTGTCTGGGGTTTGACAGGTTCATCATCAGCAAACCAGCCTCCCAGCTTTTCGCCCAGCCAGCCACCAACAGACTCACCGCCCATCGCCCCCAATGCGCCGCCGACCAGGCCACCTATGGCAGTGCCAATACCTGGGATCACGGAGCCAATTGCAGCCCCAGCGGCTGCGCCAGCCCAGGCACCACCGGCCCCCCCTACTGCACTGCCAACCTGTTGCGTTTTTTGCTCTGCACTCAGGCTGTCATCCGACAACGTAGTTGCAACGTCCACGGCGCCCATCACCGCACTCAAAGGGGCAGCCAGCTTACCGAGCATTTTGGCCCCGGGCAGACGACTGAATAATCCGCCTTTTTTCCCTGCGAACTGCCCCAGTTTGCCGGCCGTTGCGTCATTTGCCGCAGCCTGAACCGGTATCGATTTAGATGTCGCGTTAGGGAGCTGCCTGCCAGCATCGAGCGAGCGAATAGCGTTGCCCTGTGCTGCGGGCTTGCGTTTATGCTGACTGGCTGCATTTTTCTCCGGTTCGGAGTCTGCCTGGCCCTTGCGTTGCCCTTTGTTACGCCCTCGCTTACCACCAGGTTTGCCCTTTAACTTGCCCTTGTTTTTGCGCTTACGTGGCTGTTTTTTCTCTTCTTCAGGCTCATCCTCTAATTGCCCGTCGAGTTCATCAAAGACACTGGCCCCCTCTGCGTCGCCATCAGTATCGCCAAATAAACCCGAGCCACTTAAAAACTCAGATGCGGCATCACCCAAAGAGGATAAATCACCGCTCATCAGTCCTTTAAAGTCCAGCTTGCTGAGCGCGCCTTGATGTTGCGCCAACAAAGATGCTGCGCCGTCCATACCAAACGCATTCAGCAGATCCGGTGCTGCCAAGACCAGCGAAGACAGGTCGCCATCCAGCACGCCTTTCACATCCAGTTTCTGGAACACCCCGGCATGCTGTTGCAGCAATGAAGCCGCATCATCCATACCAAAAGCACTCAGCAGCTGAGGGCCGGCTTCGGTCAGAGACGACAAATCGCCGCTCAAAAGCCCGTCCACATCGAATTTTTGTAGTGCAGGTAAAGCCGACTCAAGTAAGGCGCCGGCATCTCCCAAGTCCAGTGCTTTGAGCAGATCCGGCGCGGCATTCATCAAGCTGGAGACATCGCCCTGCACAATGCTTTTTAAATCAAGCTGAGCCAAACCTGGAATTGCAGTTTGCAACTTGTCTGCGGCATCATCCAACTCAAAGGCGCGTAATACCTCAGGCGCAGTGTCCAGCAAACTGCTCAGGTCGCCTTCCATAATCGCCGACGCATTGAGTTTGTTAAGCACCGGCATGGCCTTTTGCATCGCAGCCGACGCCCCTGGCATGTCCAGTGCTTCAAACACAGCCGGAGCAACCTCACCCAGTGAAGCCAGATCGCCACGCATGACTCCCTGAATATCCAGTTTTTGCACTATGCCAGCATGTTGTTGTAACACAGCCGCAGCATCTTCCATGCCCAGCGCATTTAGCAACTCAGGTCCGGCTTCGGCCAGTGAAGTCAGATCACCACTAAGCAACCCATCAACATCAAACTTTTGCAAAGCTGGCAGCGCCGCGGCCATAGCTGTGCCAGCGTCACCCAGCTCCAGCGCGTTTAGTAACTGGGGAGCAACTTTCATCAGACTGGAAACATCGCCCTGAGCAATGCCTTTGAGGTCAAGTTGTGTCAGGCTTGGAATAGCTGCCTGCAATTTGTCTGCGGCCCCTTCCAGCTCAAACGCGCGCAGTACCTCTGGCGCGGCATCCAGTAAACTGCTGAGATCGCCTTCAATGATTGCAGGCGCATTGAGTTTACTAAGCACAGGCAGGGCTTTTTCCATCGCCATAGAAGCGCCAGGCATGTTCAGTGCCTGAAATAGCTGTGGAGCAGCCTGGATCAGTGAGTCCAGCTCTCCCGAAGCCAGCGCTGGCATATCCAGTTGCTGAAGTGCCGGTAACGCTTGTGCGACACCGGCCGACAGGCCGTCCAGACCCAAGGCACTAAGCATCTGAGGGGCCTGCGATGCTAACGCTTGTACGTCACCGCGCAGCACACCTGACAAATCTAACTGTGCCAATGCAGGCAATTCTGCTGCCAAGGCCTGCTGCAGCTGAGGCAAATCCACTGCCTCAATCAGCGCTGGCAATGCTGTCTTCAGACCATCCAGGTCGCCTTCAAGCAACGCTTTAAGATCCTGACTTTGAAGTGCAGGTAATGCGGACTGAAACGCGGCGACTGTCGGACTCAGGTCTAAAGAGCGGCTCACCTGGGGCATCAAACTGCTCAGACGGCTCAAATCAGCGTTCACTGCCTGAGACAGTGCAGTCACACTGGACACATCCGATGCCTGCTCAGGGGCAGCAACCTCACCACCTGCGCTATGCGAGCCACCCAATTCAATCGGATCCTGACTTTGTTCAGACGCACTCGCCGCAACAAAGCCAGGTGCCGTAACTGTTGAAATCTGGCTTACTCCGCCAGGCTGAGGTACATACTCATTCTGAGTTGTAAGGCGAGCAATTACAGCGCCAAGGTTATCTATAGACGTCAGCAAAGCGTCTGACACCTCAGCAGAAGCCGGGTTGTCAACACTCAGGTTAACCGTTCCTTCGGCTGGCGCAGGCTGACCCGACGACCCCTGTTGTGCCAGCGCAGATTGCAGGCGTTTTTGCAAATCGCTGCTTTGAGGCGCGAGTAGTGCCAGCGCCTGAAGCTGCGCCAGTAATTGTCCAACAGAGGCTGCACTGGCATCACTTTGTACTTGCAAAGCGTGCAGCGTCCGACCCAGTTTCGCCAGTCGCTGGTCCACGCCATTGCTCTGCGCCAGGCGATGTTTAACTTTATTTTTGGCTCCGCCAGGAGCACGAAGATGTTCGACAGTTCCTTGTTTCATAGATTTACCTGAAAGAGTTAAGAGGTGATACCAGGGAGTGAAGGGAGATGTTGTGTGGCATTGCTCAGCAGCCTTAAAAAAGCCACTGAGCAATGCCCGAATATTGAGTGCCAAACATGCGCAAAGGCGCATGCCTGCAAATGTTGACCCGCAACGGATCAGGACACAGCGGTTGCCTCTTTATAGTCAACCGCAGCATTGAACCAGTCGATTAATTCATCTTCGGTCAATGCGTTGAGCTCGGCCAGGCCCCAGCCGGTATACTTGGCTAAGGCGATAACCATGGCTCTTAAGCGCCTGGGCGGGATACGAGAAAAGCCTGTAAGGTTTCTCTGAGCTTCACAAAGTCGCTCCAGTCAAGCTCTTCGATGATATCCGGCGAGACTTCGCACAAATTGGAGAAGTAACGAATTTCACTTTCCGATTCGCTGATATCTGCCTTATCCACCATTAACCGGTCACGTACTTTTGGTCGTCTCATTGTCAGTTCGGCATACTCATGCCCATCAACCGTAATTGGAAATGCCAGGGTAATGATTTCTTTCATGCTTTTGCTCCTATTATTATTTACTCAGCGCATAGGCGGGTGGCCCTTACCGGTCGCTAAACTGGCAAAGTGTACCCGCTAACATCAAGACAAGAACGTGAATTAAGCGCCAATCGCTGCGCGTAACAACGCCATCTGATCTGTGCCATTGATTTTGCGTACATCGTTGTACAAATCAATTTCGTAGATCACTTCGTTGTTGATCTCCAGCTTGTACTTCTGCACGGTGTATTGCAGCGTCAACTTAGCTTCTTCGCCGTCTTTCCAGTTACCCATGTCCACTTCTTTGAAGAAGCCTTCTAAAGTCACAACCACAGGCTGTGGCGGCTGACCTTGCGCCTGAATCGCACCACGCGCTGTCAAAGGTGTGGTTGCGCCACTCCAGTCGCCCAGCAGCTTCATCATGTCAGCGTTGTATTCAAGTAACGTAATGTTGCCTTCCAGTTTCTCAAGCTGACCTACGTCCAGCTCAATAGGCGCCTGAAAGCCTGATGTGACTTCACGGGTTTTGACTGTGACTTTTGGCAGCTGAATTTCGTCCGCAATGCCCAGGTAGCCTTTGCCATCAACGAACAGTTTGAATTTTTTAAGGATTTTAGGAGACATTGCCATTATACGATTTCCTCTAGGTAGTTGTTTGTCAGAATGCTCTTGAAGGTGATGTGCTCAGCCGGTGTTGGCGGCGTAAAGTCAAAGCTGAAGTAAACCTTGCCAGCCTGGAGGTTTTCCGGCGAATTCAGCTCTTCGTCTGCCCAAATCTCACCGCCCAAAATCGCACCTTGCGCCTTCAGACTGTCCAGATAAGACTGCACACTTTGTTTTACGTCTTCGATGTAAGTTTTGGTGATGTTGCGGTCAACCGCCCACATGTGTGCACGCAGCAGTGAATCGTTGATCATATCCGCAGTACGTACGACTGACAGGAAAGTCCATTTCGGGTCACCAGAACAAGTGCGGTTACCCCATAATTTGAAACCATTCTGACGAATAATCGTCGCAACATGGTTTTCATTCAGATGATTTGCGCGAGCTTGTCGGTCACCCAGCTGGAAGTCCACTGGACGAGCAGTGCCTACAATGCCATTCATTGCCGTGTTGCTCGGGCTCCACCAGAAGCCACGGTCGTTATCCGACTTGGCAATCATACCCGCAACACGGGCACTGGCTGGCTCAACTTTTTCAACACCGTCTTTGAATACGCGGACATGCGGGTCGACCAGGAAGACACGACGTGAGCTCTGATCACCTCGATACTCAATGGCTTTGGCATCTGTGGTATTCGGACCGTCAGCGATGATCACTGCACGCAGTCGCTCTGCCACACCCACCAATTTGCTAACAACAGGGTTCGCACCACCATCGCGCTGATGCGTATAACCCGGTGCAACCAGAATTCGTGGTGCAACGCCCAGTACAGACTCAGCACCCAGGAATGCAAACACCCCTTTGTATTTGCCATCATCCGTTGAACTGTCTGTCATCGCAGCCATCACAGCAGCTTCATCTGCACCTTCAACACGGATCACAACCACAGCGGCACCCGCCTGGTCAAAAATCCCGTTCAGTGCGTCAGGCAGCGTACCCTGGGTTCCGAGCTTTTCAGCCTCACTGCGCTTACCCGCAATCAATACCGGTGTATTGGCAGGAAATGCGTCTGTATCAGCATCAGGTGCAGTACCGATAACACCAATTACCGAGCTTTTTACAGTTTTAATAGGGCGCGTACCAGATTGCGCCTCGATGACTTCTACACCGTGTAGAAATTCAGACATAGATATCTCCTTTAAAGGTATGTCAATTAGCTAATAAAAAAGCCACAGACGTGAGGCAATGAATTGGCCCCACAGTACTGTGGCTTAAGTTGAAATAGATTAAAAAAACAGAAGTTAGATTTGGATCCCTTCGATGGTTACCGGTTCACCATTGATGAGGTATAACCCTTCAATAGCGATTGATAATTTGCCGTCTCCGACCGGGTGCACCGCCACCCCTTCAAGTGAGAACCTGGGCTCCCATTGCTCAAGTGCGTTGGATATAGCAATCGTAATGTCGCCTACCAGAGAATGTGAAAATGGTCGGTCAATTAATTCAAATAAGCCGCAGCCATAATCACGACGCATCACCCGGCTTCCCTTGGGCGTCGTTACTATGTCTTGAATACTTTGCTTTAAATGTTCAACGCCACTGAGTGGCTTGCCCGTCTGGGCATTCATCCCTATCATGCGGCACCTCCTTTGTTGCCCACAATGAATTGCGCAAACCCATCTTCAATCTTTGCGTTACAACTGCTGACATCACCCACTCGGGCAACTGCTTTGCGCCCAATGGTAAAGCCCGGCGCCCCTTTTGTTACCGTCTGCCCCGCATGAGGCGGCAGCTTGCTGTCTTTGCTGTGTAAGTGCACGGACAATACGTCACCAACACACAACACCGCTTCTCCACCGACCTTAAAGGTGTTTTGTGCTGCAGCCACCGTGGCCGGGTTGTAATCATCGTGCAAATTGGTTTGGGCTTTATTTAATGAAATGGCTGGCATGGTTACTCCTGCGCTTTGATCATTGCACCATTGAGCAACAGATTGCCCGTCGCCGCGATGGCAATATCCTGCTCCGATGAGCTGATATTGACCTGCTTGCCCGCTAAATTCAGTGTTTCTTCTGCCGTTACGTGAATGTTTTTTACTGCACTGACAGAAGCGTCATTGCCCACTGTGAGGTTGGCATCATTAACGACATTGATTGAGGCGTTGTTGCCCACTTCTACCGTGGCATTGAAGCCACACTCGATACGAAGATCTCTTTCACTGTGTACCGTAATTTTTGCGGTTTCTTCACCGTCAGTATCCGGTACATAAAGATGATAAGTGTGATTTTGAGTGTCATATTCAACCAGCGCGCCATCCTGATAGCGGGTGCGGTGCACATGTTCACGACTGCTTGCCGCTGCATAGCTTTCCCCTTCACCCGCACCTAATACATGATCTGGCTTATGATGATCTGCGGCCGCACTATAAACACTGCCCAAAATCACGCCCTGAGCGGTGTCACCACAAGGCGCAAGGACGATAACCTGCTCGCCGACCTCGGGGGTACGCCAGGTCATGTTGTGTGCCGCCATATCGGTCAGCCAGGGCAGCTTAGCTGTGATCCAGTCACCGATTTTGACCTTCACACGAGCTGCCTCGTAGTCAACTTCATGTACTGTACCAAGCGTGATCAGCTTACTTAAACGATGCTGTAAGTCAGATAAGGCTAATTCTGATTGAGCGGGGTCCGGAATCATAATATCTCCCCTGCGGGCGTTTGGGTGCTGTAGACCAATTTATGCTCATGACCGTGTTGCCCCAAATACACGTCGGTGATTGGCACGCCTGGCGATTCGCTCTGCTCAACCTGATAGTAAAATGACCAGTTCAACTGCAACTGAGCTTTCACGTCCTCACTTTGCTGACTAAAGGCAAAGGTCGTTTTATCGGCAATAAAGTGTTGCCAATGGGTGGGCACGTCGTCCGCCATCATTGCGGCTTCGCCTGTACTGATTACCTCATCCAGCCGTTCCAGCAGCCTGGCTTTATCGCCATCCATCAACTCAATATCAAGCTGCACACTCAGCACCCGCCTGTCCAGCGGGTTTGGGCTGAGGTTTTTGTTGTATGCCGGTCCATAGCTGACACCGATTTCGGTGCCTTTACTTTGCAGCTCGCTGGCCTGTCGTTCCAGTTTAGGCGTTAATGTCAGTTGGGCTTGCTGGGTCAGGTCCGGGGCAACCTGGCTCGGGATTAAATAATCCACCTGAGCCACAGCCGCCAGGGACGTCGTCAGACGCTCAAGCACCTGGGTGATTAAGGTAGTTCGTTGCATAGACTTGCTCTTAGATTAAAAAGACTCGAAGACGATCAGTGAGTCAGGGCGGGCGACGTGCCCGAAGTCGGATGGTATTACAGCTCAGGCTTGACCGGCCAAGCGACGTCGTTTGGCGAGTCAAATGTTTGCGGTAAATTCCTCAATGCCTGACGGTAGTGCTTCAGCTCATCAGGTACCGCACCTTCCGTTTCCTGATATTTAAGTACCAGCCAGTCTGTTGAACGCAGATAGGCATCGCGCATTGCTCTGATTGAGTGCCACTCACTCTCATCTGCAAGTTGCTGAACAGGCATTTGCGCTTCATTTTCTGTTATGTCCATGTTTATTGCTCCCATGTTGGTTGGTTTTGACTGATGCGCACTGCACTAGGGCGACCACGCTCCGACGTATACTCAGTACTGACGCCAATAGCTCGGGATGCGCCGCAGTGGTATCTCGGGTCAATTTTAAGGGTTAACCTCGCGATTCCCGAGTCACCCCCCTGACCAATTGCCCTGAAATTCACGGGGACTGAAGACCCTTTCAGGTCCGGACCCAAAGGAATTTCTTTCGCCGGGTTGTCCGGCTCTGAAATAAACAGGCTGAGATGGTTATTGTGAACAATACTTTTTGCTTCCATCACCGCAGAAACACAATCCGAAAATGACGTGCCGGTAAATACCAAGTGTTCAGTGTAACTCGTTGCAAACATCCCCCGGTGGGTCATAATAACTTCGCATTTAAAGTAGTCCCCACCTGCGCCGAAACCACCGCCATTTTGTGCATCAAATTCAAGTAAGTTGATGTAATAAGGTTCTTGTGGTGCGGCGCAATGCGGAAATTCAGCATCTGGCCCATCTCTGTCTGCGGTATACCCACCATTACCGAGATTAGTCGCAAAGAAGTAACGCTTTATTTTGCCTTGCTTATGAACTTCTAAGCCATTAACCAGTTCAGTATGGCCACTTTTCCAGCTATTAAACTCAGACTGGGCCTGAGCCATTTCCGCATTAAGCGACGCTTCAGCGTTTGTTACACGCGTATCAACCTGCGCTAACTTCGCATTCAGTGTCGTTGTGATTTCACCTGCTTTATCGGCCACAGTCTGACACAATGCGTTAGCACGCCCTGCGACCTCTGTTAGCTGCTGCGAGATTGGTTTAGTTTCAGTTGTCATATAGTCTCCTTTGAACTTTGTAAGTCACTTTCATCAGGCATGTTCCAGGGCCGTCAGGCGCCATTCTTGTTCAATCTGGCGATGCATGGTATCGATCTGGGCCAAAGTTAATTCGGCCAGCTCGTTATCGAGGATCAGGTTGAGGTTATCGACACCGAGTTTGACCTCAACACTGTCTGAGGGCAGCTGTGTCAGACTCAAAGTTAGCCACTGCAACACTTTAACGTCCGGCGTGCGATACCCCAGCGTAGTGTTAGGTTTAGAATACACACCCAGTAAAATCAGTTTAGGCTGACCGTTTGCCAGCTTTTCGCCGGAATCCAGAAATACGCCAATTTCGCCAATTGCGTACTCCAGGGGCGCCTCGAATTTGGCGGCCACTTTCAGGCTACTGCTTTCACCGTCGGTGTAGTCCGAATCGGCAATTTCCACCAGCTCTTTTTGAGAGCGCAGCGTAGTTTGATTTTTAGATGGGGTATAGCTTGCGTCCCCAAAGGCCATATGGCTTATCTGCCCTTTAAAACCTCTGGCGCGTGCAGACAATAAGGCATCCAGCCCCGCCTGAGTAAATTGCAAGGTTAATGCTGACATTAAGTCACTCCTTGTAAATGAAAAGATTGAATATTCAGAGCTTGAATCCCTGACAACAGCGCCAACTCGCCAGCCACCAGTTCAGGTGTAATACCCAAACTTTCAGCGACAATATCAGCACGGTTCAATGAATGAAGCAGAGCACAAGATGTGATCCCGCCCTCAGTTCGGTCTGGCGTAAGGCCTTCACCTTGTAAACGCCAGCGCTGGCAGTTAAGCATGTGTCCTGCCGCTGAGGTTGCCACCGAGCCCTGTGTCGGATCTGGCGTGATACCCAGGCCCGCCGCTTCATGATCAATCAGATTGAGCGGTGCTTGCACAGTCCCAAAAGGTGCTACAGACTCGCTCAGTGAAATACCCAGCTGTAAATCGACATGGATGGCACCGCGCTTGACCGCGTTAATCACCCGGCGGACTTTTTTCAACATCTGGGGTGTCAGCAGTCCTTGCTGATGGTCGTCCAAATTCTGATTCACTAATGCCCACACTTTAATCGTACCGGGCGGCATGGCCTCTTCTGAGGGGATGTCCGCTCCTTCGGACTGCCACCATTCCCTGATCTCAGTAGCAATGTTTAAACTGTCGAGTGCTTTTTGCAGCGCATAGGGTGTGCCTTTATATTGGTGAACTGTAAACGCATCGCGGATCACCTGGCGCTTGAGTGCTTCTGACCAGGCTTCGTCCCACTCATCCACAGACATAGACCAAGCCAGCCAGGGCAATAACGGCGTGGGACAGAGCATCGGATCCCATAATGCACGCAGCAGCAAACGGATATCCTGTAAAATACAAGCATCCTGCACACTGCGACGCAGCGCCTGTTCATCCGGAGCATCATCCAGATTGGGGATGTTAAGTGCCTGGCCAAGTTCAGTGAGCTTAGTCACCGGGCAAAGGGTGCTGTCCCAAACCACAGTGAGCAGCTGATTAATATCCGCACCAAAAAAAGCACTGCTGGTCATCGCATCGAGCTGCCACTTCGTTGCAAGTCGCTGCCGCTCAGCCTGGGTCCTGTTACTGATATCCAGTGTATCAAGCAGTAATGATCTTACTTTGCCTGGTTTTGTCATCTGTCGGGCAAGAGCCCGGCTTAGTGCTGATGCGCTACCTGGTAATAATTCATTCATCTTTCACCGCCACAGTCACTTGTGCGTGTTCACACCAAGCCGACTGCACATCCGTGACGGATACATTGCTTGCAGGAGACAGCAAATGAACCTCATCGACGCCCTCGCGATGCAGCGCGGCAAACAATCCGGCCCGGGTTACTTTTTTCCCAAGCGCCTGACGGCTCACCAGATAATCTTGCAATGCGGCCTCGGCAGCCTGACGGATTGCGTTAGCAGACGGCCCTGGTAACACCACCAGCTCCGCCTTAACGGTAAAAGGCACAATTTCAGCGGCACGAACGGTGACCCTATCGCCCAGGGGTCTCACTTGTGACCCCCCCTGGTGCTCCCATCCCTGGGCAGCAAAGTGTTTACCTACTTTTTCAAGCAATGCCTGAGGCGGCGTGCCATCTCCTTCAGTACTGAGAATGGTCAGGGCAATGTCACAGGGTGCCGGACTGGACACGGTGACATCACGAATGCGCGTATCAAGTGACAAAGCATGAAAGGTATAAGCCGAGGCACTACCTGCGGTATTCAAGCCATCAAAAGCCAATTGAATACGCTGACGAAACCGGCTATCTTCCTCTGCGTCGCCTCGCAACAGGTTATAACGCGAGGCGATGGCATCCAGGTCTGCACCAGTGGCCGTTGCCAGCATCACGCCCCGAACCGCATCATTTGCCTGTTGAGTGTGCAAGACTTGCTGATAAGCCAGCGTTTGCAACAAGGCAGTCAACGGGTCACTTTCAAGCGCCAACGCATCGGCATAGTGAGGATGAGCGGTTAAAAAACGCTGTTTGATTTCCTTAAACTCTTGTTCGAAATCCACATCCTGTAGCAGCTCAGGTAAAGGCACCCGGGACAGGTCTGGTGTCGCAAATTGGCTCATCTCATCCTCTGTCTTACAAAATTAAGTTATAAAAAAACCCGACTTGGCACTGCATAAGGCAGTACCGCATCGGGTTTATCACGGGAAGTACGATTTGTTCTTTCGTTAGCTTTCTCAAGCTTAGGTGTATCTTACTGATTTTATGGGAGTAAAAACGGTCAACTTTGACCGGTTTAAAATCGACTCAGTAAACCCTCCAGATTCAGACATAAAAAAACCACCGCTCATCATTCTGAGCCGGTGGTTTTTAACTTGTGGAATCTTGCTGTTCTCTGACAACTTACTGTATCTCTTGACTTAGCTTTCTCAAGCTTAGGTGTATCTTACTGATTTTAAGGGAGTAAAAACGGTCAACTTTGACCGGTTTAAACTCGACACAGTAAATCCGCCAGGTTCGGACATAAAAAAACCACCGCTCATCATTCTGAGCCGGTGGTTTTTAACTTGCGGAATCTTGCTGTTCTCTGACAGCGTACTGTATCTCTTGACTTAGCTTTCTCAAGCTTAGGTATATCTTACTGATTTAAAGGGAAGAAAACCGGTCAATTCTGACCGGATTAGACTTTTTCCTATCTTTTTTATGCAAACAACCTGGTATTACACCTCAGCTTTAAAAGTGAATGCATCCAGCGCGTCGATGGATGCCAGATCTGCCACCTGTAACTCCGCCTCATTACTTCTCTGACGCAGCGCTTCACGCTTTTCCAATTCTGCCTTATAGGCCGCATTTGCCTCTGTTCTTTCAACCTCTGAGCCACCCAGCTGCGCGAGCTGCACTCGCTCATGCGCTTTGGTGACACGCCACAGCTGCGCCTCAAGGCAATCATACACAGCACGTTTAATCTCATCGATCAACATAGCCTTACGTGAAGCAATGGCATCTTCACTCAGGTGCGGCGGCACGTAACCAGCAATAAAGGCGGCTGCAGACTCATCATTCCAGGCTTCGCCGGTCTGTGGATGCACCAGCCAGTAGTTTCCCTCGATTTTCATGCCTTTATCGGCAAAGTATTCGCAACTCATGTTCTCTCCTTAAAATGCGCGACAGGTACGGCCGAGGCCGTGATAATTGTGGGTGAAGTGCTCATTAATCACCCCGGTGTGACTATATGGATTGATACACATAATGGCATTGGCCATTATGCCACCATGATACCCCGCCGTATCTGGTTCTGAGCGATAAGAGTACATACCCAATAACTCACCTGACATACTCTCAAGTGCCACGGTAGCCTCTCCGGTGCCAGTTGCATTCCCTGAAGTTGTAGCCGCCCGAGAGCTATTCATAAAGAAATAGTTTACGGGTTCTAATTTTAGTTCAGGTGTAAAGCGATAATGCGCGCAGTAGCGACTCCCTCCCATTTTCACTGTATTGTTAAATACACCGAAATACCCATAATAATCCCAAGGTTGACTCAGCTGTGCTTCCTGGCCTGTTAAGCGTCTGATACCATAAGGGTAATTCAGGTAATGATGTATCATTTTAACCGTAGTAAAATCACCGTTGTCCACATATGCCTGTAGTTCTGACTCGTTCGCAATAGCTGTCGTAGTGATAACGTTTCCATCACGATATTTTTCAATCAGTAAAGACGTGTTTTCGTCGACCATAAGCAGGCAATGCTTCTGATTGTCGTACAATACTGCTACATCAGCGTAGCTATGACTGGTGATGGAAGGAACACCATATTGGTCCGTCGCATTCAGGTTTTTTTTAGGCTTACTCATTGACGTAAAGCCTTGCGAACGAACGTAGACCCCCCCATAGTTTGCCACTCCAGTAGCCTGAGAGTCCTGAGTACTATAGACAATGTCATACTCAATATCCGCCGGATTGTCTTTACTGCCCAGTGGTAAATAAGCGCTGGCACCATAAAGATAAGTCGTACTCGTCGGGTTTTGTGCAAACGAATTTGAGTGTACAAAGCTGCTATGTGTAATGCTTCTGCCACTTCCATCAGCGAATAGCTTTAAGTACTCCAGCCGGCTTTGCTCATAGCTGTTGTTATAAGTGAAGCAGGGTCTGACTAGAAACGTTTCGCCACTGTGGTCATAGACTGCAAATACCGAAGTGGTACGCGCATAGTTGCCTGAAGTGTGATTTGTTTCTATGGAATTAATCCCAAACAAGGGTCGTATCTGATTGGTAAAAGCCCGTCCCTGCAATGCTTCAACCCGAGCCAGGCTCGGCGCCATTGCATCCAGCTGATCCAGTTTAGCCGCTTTGCCTTCAAGCGCGGTGCCATTGTCATTGAGTGTCTGTGCTGCCTGTTGCAGGCTGGTCTGGCTGACCTGAGCAACCTGTTGCAGTGCTGTGGTGGCCTCATCAATATGCGATTCTGCCACGGCCACAACAGCCTGTTCCAGTTTTTCGTTATCGGCCAGTTTGGTGATTGCATTACTGACCAGCGCCTGTTCTTCGGCACTAAGCGGTTGTTCGCCTTGCATGTCGGCGACCAGTTTGTCGACCATGACCTGCACGGCAGTTTGTATACTTGCCATAAATTCCTCGTTGAATGATTTAGAAAGTAAATGAAGGGGCCTGCACTACAGCGCAAGCAGGGGTTCACCTAATAGCTGGTTCAGGCGGCTGCGACGCAGCTTTTCCTGCACCGCAAGATACTGTTGCTGTTGAATGTGCTGTTGCTGAAATAACTGCGTGTCTACTGCCGTCAGGGCATTAGCCAGCCGCACTACATCTTGTTGCAGCAAATTGTCCGGATGCGGCAGAGGCAGTGAAAAATGCGGGGTAAGTGGATTATGCATACCGCCTCCTTAGATAGAAAATGCCCGTAAAGCGCGCACTCGAGGACGCTCCGTATGGCTGCCAGAAAGCAATAATTTTACCCGGGCACTGCGCTCGGTCAGGCTATCCAGCTGGTAATGACACAACTGCCAGCCTTCATCCGCGGCCTGTGTCGATTTCAGCGGCACTTCAAGCCAGCTGTCGCCCTGCTCAATCAGTACCGTGACTTTCGCAACCCCTGGTAGCTGGGCTTCAAAACTCACTTTAAGACTGCCATCCACTTCACAAGGGATCGCCCGGGTCACGTAATCAGCCTGCTCCGCCACGGTGCCCAGTGCAACCTGGACGCTTTCAAACAATACCGGAGACTGGGTCTCGGTGCCGGTCAGCCTGGCACTGACATTAATTATTTCTGTGGCTTTGTTAGCTAGCCGGACGGACTGCAACTCCTGTAAGCTGAACGTGCCCGTGCTTTCGCCTGAAAACTCAAGTTGTAGTTGGGTGTCACTCCCGGGGCGCTCTGCAACAGCCAGAGCAAGCAAGTCTGTGTGGCCATCCAGCGCCACCTCGCCCAAAGCCACCTGACTTTCTGTTTGCGTAAAGCGCGCCGCTTTAAGACGAAACGCCAGATCGCGGTTCTGATGCGGTGTCCAGGTTGACGCATTACTTGAAGACAGCAACACACCGACCTGGTAAGGCTGGCTGGTTACCCATCCACTGTCACTGTCAAACTTGCCCAGTTCAGCAATCGCCACTTCATGCTCATCACCATCCGTGAGCACCACTATCGCGTATTCTTCGCCGGCATTAAGCGACACCGGAGTAAACTCAAATAAGGTCGGTTCACCCCCAAGTTTAATGTCACCTTGCTCTAATGTCGCCTCTGCCAGCACCGTCTGGTTGGGGATCCCCAGTTCGGTTTCGCGGATCTGTACGCGGACCGCTTCCTTTCCTGTCTTTTTAAACCACAGCTCAACGGCGGCTATAAAGCGGCGCTCAGGTAAGGTAAAGGTTTGCGCCAATGGGTCATAACGCACCGTCACTATTGAATTGATACGTCGTACGGTTTCGCTGCGAATGGTGGCATTGCCGGTATAACGCGCCTGCCCCATCGAGTCTTTTTCACCTATGAAACGCACATCTTTGCTGCCCACCGGCACATTGCCTGGGATCAAAAATCGGCCACGTATCTGGCCGTTGCTGTCTGCCTTGATCATTAAACCTCCTGAGCCTGGACACTGATCCCGTCAAAGGTCACCCGCTCCAGGGTTTCCTGCGGACCAAATCCGGAAATAGTAAAGTTCACCCAACGTGAACGCATGAATTGAGCCTGACGCGTGGTGCGGCTCAGTACCTGAGTGCTGGTGCGTGTGCGCGTTAACCTGCGCAGTCCCCGGCCAATATCAAAACGTCGGGTGACGGGGCTGGTCCAGCTACGGCTTGTCTGGGTCCAGTGGTCGACACTGGGTGTCAAACGCACCGTGGCTGGAATAGGTTCCACCGCCTGATAGGGATTGACCTTCATGCTGCCAGTTTGTTTGGTTTGCGCCAGCACGTCTTCAAGTTCATAAGGCAAGGTCAGTACATTGCCGCTCGGCAAAGGCAGTTCAACAATATCGGCGCTCAGGGGTAAAATAAGCTCACCATCGACAATCGCTGCCGTTTGTTCAATGCCGGCATCACGCATATCATCATCAATGAAAGGATCAACAAATACGCCGAACTTACTGGCAGACTCCTCACTGTTGGCGTCATTGCGCAAACGCTCAATTGCCAGCAACTGATATAAATCACTGATCTGAGACTGCATTTGTTCCAGCTCTGACATAGAGACCGCCCTGACTGCAAGGTTTTCGATCTCCGGCGCCTGATCGGTAAACCAGCTCTGACTCACCTGCGCCAGTGGCAGATGATTGGCCGGCACTTTTGGCGCAACGGGCAGCTGATGCGCCGGTTGTCCTTTAATGCGTTTGAGCTGGCCAAAGCGGTCCAGCACCACAAGATCAATACGCGGCCGATACCACTGATAATCCACTGTGATCAGGGCATTCTCAACCAGCTCTCCCTGTGGCTGCTGCTTTTGCAGGGTAAAACCAAACTCATCATGTTCAATTGCCACCTGAGTACGAAAGCGGTATCGCACCTCAAACTGGCTGCCTGGGGCGGGTTCTTCACCACTGAGCTGCCAGCTGATGTGATTCCGTAAGAAGAGGAAGTCAACGCCAGCAACAAAGGTCGTCTCTCCCTGCGTGACACTCAGGATCTCCAGTACTGACTCATCCGGAAGCAGATCCTCTCCACCTGCCAGTTGAGCCCGAGTCAATATCGCGCTTTTTTCAATGCTGACATTCACTTCTTCTACGGCTTTCACCGGGAAGAAGTCCAGGTCAACCCGCATACTGCGCGCGCCATCGTCAGATGCCGGTACACTGATAAATGCCTTTGGCTCTTCTCTGACCGTGCCAATATCCGGGTCCCAGTCAAAGGCAGTGCTGCGCGCGGTATCAAAGGCGACTTCATAACCCTGAATATGCGCTTTACCCTCTTGCAGGCTAAAGACCTGCTGATCGGCTTCACGGTCACGATAACTCAGCGCCATGCCTTCCACGACATAACTGCCGCCGTTGGCTTCGCGGTCATAACGGGCCAGTGCCTGAGTCACCGCATCCAGCTGAGGCGGTGCTTGTTTGATGATCAGCACACCATCTTCAATGCGGTGTACGGGGTAAAACGCATCTTCTTCGGCCAACGCGTCCTCTCGCAGTCCCCACTGACAATGCTGCTGTAATCGGGCGGCGCCTGGTTCATCATAGTTAAGGGCATTGACGGCCGGATCTCTGAGCGATGGATCTTCAATTTCCGTTACAACACTGTGAGTTAGCCAGACACCTATATCAACACCACCTTGCAGCGCAATAGTAAATGTGGCTGCGGGTATCTCTCTGATATGACCGTCCAGATAAACCTGGGCCGCGCTCAGCTGAACCTCTCCGGATACGGCGTCTATCACGACATCGTCGCCAGACACCAAATCGCCATCTTTGAGCAAGACATCGGCAATTCCTTTCACCTGATCCCGTACCTGAGATTGTAAATCGTTCAGCTCCCGGCTTTGCAAACCACGCCCAGAACGAAACAGCAGCCGCTCATAGCCATTGGCTTTATCATAATTGTGATAATAATCCTGTAGCATGGGCTCTCCTAAAAACTCATCACAAATTCAAAACTTTCCCGGACGCCTGGCTCTCTGACCAAAGGCGCCCGGTGATCCAACAACAACAAAGTCCCCGTTGATGCGATTTGCTCCGGCGGTACATAGACCTGCCCCGCTGCCACATCAGCTGTGAACGTCGTGCCTGAAAAGATCCCCAGTTCGCGAACAGTCTCGCCCTGTGCATCTTCAAAATCGAAAACGAATTGGCAATAAACATGACGCGTAGGTTCAGCACTGTGGCGATAACGCGCCCCCTGAACATCGATGTCGCCTTGCTCATCCGGCTCACAAAAACCCTGAAATTTAACTTTGCGATACCCTAAGGGATCAGCCAGTTGCGTGGCACTGATGGGTTCGGATGGTGGCGTCTGCCAGTTGCCATCACCGCGGCCCCAGGCCAGATAAAGAGAGGTTTGGGCTACGCTGCGCGCAAGCAGAGTCCGCCCGTTAAAGGTGAAAATAGACAATGTAACTCCTTGTTGAGTGGTTAGGTAAGTGAGTAATGGCACTGATCAAGCTGAGGTGTCTGACTGTCAGACCAGCTCACTGTTGACCAGCTTGCTTGCCAGAGTCCGGGTTGGGTTTGGATATGACTGACAATGGCACGTTGATGCGAAATACCAGCCTTAAGGTGACTTACAGGCGGTACACTGAGCACCAGCGTGCCCAGACGGTGATTGTGGACATGACCCCACAGCTGGCCTCGCTTGCGCAACACTTTACTCCCGCCCTGCGCAGACAGTTCCGTTCGTTCGCTGTGAGTACGCTGGCGAGACAACCTCACTTGCTTGCCATCTTTCAAGGTATAATGAAAGCCTGATTGCTCACTGAGCAGATCGCCAAACTGACCTGATGACAGCGCCAGCTCGCGAATATCGAGCTGATAAGTGATCCGAACCAGCTCGCTGCGGGCCGGTGCACTTAGCTCACTCAGTTGTGCCAGCCGATTGAGTTGCCACTCACCTGGTACACTATCAAGGTGCAATTGATAACGATAAAAGTGCCGAAGTGATCCCGATTCTTCAATGTGTAATAAGGGCACCCCAAGCCAACCAACCGCCATCGCCAGACTCGCTCGCGTACCTCGGATCCGCTGCCAGCTCAGCCCCTGCAAGAGCACTTGATCCAGGTTATCCAGATAAGGTTCCAGAGGATCCAAACCATATTCCCAGACCAGCCAGGGCAACAAATTGGGATTGGGATGAGACTTAAAGCCTCTGAGCAACGAAATACTTGCTTCCAGTGTTTGTGTAAGCTGCCCGTGCTGATCTAACGCCCGTTGTAATGGGGTGTGATTGGGTGGTACCAAAGGTGTATTAGCGGTTAAGTTTTCAGACATAGACTTACCTGCTTCAGCTGAACATATTGATTTGCCGCCACTTCGACCAAAGAAGCTGGAGTATGGATTTCAACATGCTTAACGCCCGCAACATGCAACTGGGCACTGAGCCAGCTGGGTGTCATTACCGTGCCGAGCGCCAGCTCTGTCTGCCACGCAGCACGCAGCTTCGCTTCCAGCTGCTCAAACACCCGTAAAGGCGTATTTGAGTTGAGATAAATATCAGCGTGGACATCCACCTCAATGGCCTCTGCCAGCTCTACGTCCACTGTATCGGTCAGTACTTTGACTTCATCACTGAGTACATAGCTGCGTACTTGCTGCAATGCCGCTGTCGGATCCTGATCCGCATGAAATAGCACCGCCACGCGAACCTTACCGGACTCGGGACTATCTACTTCCACGTCACGGATCGCACTGGGCGCGGCGGTCAATGCTGCGTTGCGATAGTGGTCTTTACTGCCCGCCGTACTTGATGCCAGAGTCTTTTGCCGGATCCGTTGACGGAACCCGCTATCGGCTTCATTGGCTGCCCTCAGGACACCGTAAAACAGCCCAAGCTGGTCCAGATCAGCATCCTGCGCTGTTGCCAGCAAGTTAGACTGTACGGCTTCATTTATGCGCTGTCGTAACAATAATTCGCGGTAACTTTCGACCTGCAAGCATACCGATAACGGATCGCTTTGCAGGGCCAATGCGTCTGCATACTGCGGCGCAAGGGCTTTAAACCGCGCCACCCGCGCCTGATAAATGTCTTCAAATTCAATAGATTCTAAAATATCGGGCGCAGGGAGCGCCGTAAAATCGAAAAGGTCGGTCATAGTACAACCTGTTTTAAGTGAACATAAGTGTGAAGCGAAGATGCGCTGGGCTGTAGTAATCATCAGCCAAAAACCGTAAGGCTGCTGACACACTTACAATAACCCGCACATTGCCCCAAGGAATGGCAAGAAATCCAGTTTCCTGAGTCAGATTAGGTAAACCAACAATTTATCTTAGGGTAGCTCTGGCCAGGTAACTTGCTCGGGATCCGTTAATCCATTCGGTAAGTCACGGAGTGCTTGACGATATTCAGCCCATACTTGCTGCTGCTCTGGCGCGATCGGTGCGTCCGGGATCTGCGTCCAGTCACACTCCTGAAGTAGCATGTTGCGTCGTTTTCTTAGTTCATCCAGTAACTGGGTCCGACAGGCATCATCCACAATACTTTCCGGTACACCCGCTTCCAGCAATTCCGCTTTTGTTGAGTTAATATATTCGATTCCCTGATACTTAATATTTGCCAGCATTAGACTGCTCCCCAAAATTGTAAACTCGTATTCGTCTGTGGTGTTAATCTCTCACTGACATCCATTCCGGATTTCACCGAATCGCTAAAGCCCCATACGGCGATAAAATCAAGCACTTTACCGTCAGAGACATCAACATCTACATTCAAAGGTTCCTGCGTGCACTTCCTCTTAATCACCGATAGGTACTTTCCGATGAACGACCAGGAATGCCAGCCAATCCATCCGCAATTATGGGCCGTAAACCACTGTGGATTTGCCACTTGCTTTAAGTGACAACCCTGAAACAAGATTGAGGCAGTGCCCAATCCAATCCCCTCTGGGTGGACGATACAGTCGTACGTCTCAAATTGCGTGTCCCGGAAATATAAATCAACGGTGCCACTGTGTTCGTTGTACCCCTGTAGAGTAACCATACCGTGGCGGTAAGGAGCAGACTTTTTACCAATTTCAGCAACCTGTCTGAGTGTGATATTCTTCGTCGCCAGATTCACCCCATTTGTGATCCTGATTGGATTAATAAAGTCACACAACTCACCGGCCGCACTATATTGTCGAAAGGCCTTAAACTCGATAATTGAAGTTTCTTTATTTCGTCCTGAAATTAACAAGTTACGACCAGGAGGGACATACAATTCCGTTTTCCAAGTGCAGATGGTGTTTTCAGGAATGATAATCTCAACACTCTGGTGCCCTGCTTCAAACTGTTCCCTGACTTGCTCGGCAACATCGACGTCACTGAGGGCATCTACTTTAGTGTAAATATTATATGCTGAACTCAAATAGCGACTGTTCGCTTCTTTCATAAAGCCCTGAAAAGACGTACGGGCTTCTGCTACTTCTTTGTCTATTACTGACGACTTAGCAATAACCTGACCGGTCAGTGCATTATTGGCTTCAGTCAGTTTGGCAATTTCCTCGTTTAATGAAACGAGACGTCCTTCCAACGTTTCTGTATTGGTTGACACAATTCAATTCCTTATAGTTAAAATGTACGGCGGGTATGCTTAAGGCTGAGATGGCTTGTTATGTACCAGCCACGAATTGTCAGGACTGGTTTGGGTTATCAGATAGCAACCCGGAGCCAGTTCGGTATCCGGAGGAGTGAACTGTTCGGCGTATACCTCTACATTTCGATAAAATGCCAGAATGCCACCACCAGTCGGCGAGATATCTGCTCTAAACTGTGGCATATATGTGAAGCTTCTTTCACCATTTACCATGCTGACATCTGCCGCAAAAGTAACATTTTGCATGGCAACCGTACCAACCCCGGCGAAGCGACTGTAGTTAACGGCAACAAAGTGCGGAAACAGTGCGCCTTCTCCCCCGTAAAGTACAATCACAGGGTAAAAATCATTGCTGCTCGAAAGTGAGTAATTCGCTCTGCCAATGTTCTCAAACAAGCGATTGTGCTCTAACGTAATATGCTTTTCAAAGTCACCATCAAACTGCAGCGCAATTCGGGTATTAATACCCCGCGTATTAAATGCCACTGCACCTGTACAGTGTAATTTCAGACCGTAATGGAGCCAATCCGTTTGTGTGTATGCTTCAAATTGAACATTACAGTCTGGTAGGATAACACCACTGAAATAATGCGTTTTTTCGTTAGCCGCCAATTTTATGCGTGCCGAGCAGCCGGCTGTTAAACGGCGGCATGCCTCAGTCAACGTTTGTAACGGTTGTTCCGGCGTTTTACCATCATGGTTATCGCTACCGATATTGGAGTCAGCATTTACATACAGTTCGGTTTCCAAGTGCGACTTGATGGCATTAATTGCGGTATCTGGCACTGAATTCAGGGCAGTATCAATGAGACCCAGCTGACTATTAACTTCATTCGTTAATAACTGAGCGCCGGCGACAAGGTTGGCATTTTCATCAATTAGCTCTGCAATTTTCTGACTCAGCGTCGTCATAATGCTTTCCTCATTTGAATTAACTGCTCATTAAAAGCTATTTGTCGTAAATTTGATTGGATCTGAGCACTGGCCATTTTTGTCTGAGCCAGTGCCATGGTGAGAAACTCTTCACCGTAGAACAGATTGAGGTCACCCGATGCGTGGATATCAATGCTATCTCCAGGCACAGCATTCAAGATCAGATCAAACCCCTGAACAATTTGTGCCAAGGGAGTCTGGTAGAACAATGCATTTTCGGGGTGAGACCACACCGCAAACAATGTTCTATTTTGATCATTAAGAAAAAACCCCACTTCACGCACGGCATATTGCGCTGTATCCTTGAAAGTCCCAGTCACGTTGTAATGACCTGCACCGACGACCTTACCACCACTCACATCGACTCTATTTCGCTCGTTTTTAAGCTGAATTTGGTCACGATGAGCGATATATCCTTGATCTCCCACTGCTATCTGCGCAATTTCAATCTTGATCCCCTGATCATGTGCGCTAACAGCGGCATTTAACCCCTGCTGTGTTATGACAGGTGTATACGTATTCATATAATGTCCTTTTAAATAAGAGTCATTTTTACACTTTGAATTGATAGCGTATTAGCCTTTGATGCTACTTCTGACTCACCTTCAAACCGCATATAGCTCTGTTGTTCAAAGTTGCCGGTTCCAATACAGGACCCCATAGAACGCGCTGCCAGCACTATGCTATGCTCATCAAACTCAGCCCCCTCATCGTTCAGCTGGTTTGTACTGTCTGATATTGAAGGTTTGTCTGTTCCAGCTATCGCGAATAACTCAGTCCTGAACGTAAAAGCAGGACTTGCTTGCATGTTGAGCTGGCTCATGGAGTGCGAGGCTGCCATATTGCTCAGCGAACACTCAGCAGATTGCGCAACCCCAACGCGAAACTGGATTTGACTACGACATGGTTTAGTCGCAGCCACTGTTTGCCACAGCTGTGCCTGAAGTTTTGGCGTCAGTAATGTGTCCCCTTGCGGGTCCAGATTGTCATGGGCCAGTGCCAGTAACTCAGCACTATGTGGTGCACCACCGGTTTGCCACCATTCCTGCAATTCAACACTGGCATTCAGGCTACGCAGCGACTGCTTAACTGCACCCGCGGTGCCTTTAATTCTGTGATTAGGCACACTGTCGGCAATCACCTGACGCTGAATATGCTCAGGCCAGAGATTATCCCAACTATCCACGCTTAACCCATCTGCCAGCCAGGGCAAAAAGTGCACCGGACAGTGCCATGGGTCCCAAAGTTGCGAGAGTGATACAGGCACCTGGGTGATGCGACTTGCTGCGTTATCCAATGCCCGCTCAAGCTTACTTGCCTGATTGGGTAGCAGTGACTCAGACATGCTCGCCTCCGATGTCAACTTCAATTGCGGTGCAATAAGCTGCTTCATCCTGATCCACCGTGATGTCCCACTGTGGTTCGAGTAACTCAACCCGCTGTACGCCTTCACGATGCAATACCGCATACAGAGCAGATAAAGAAATATCATGACCGAGTTTGCGGTGCTCATTGAGCCAATCTGAGGTGGTTTTTATGGCCAGCTGCTTAATGGCATCGCTATCCATCCCTGGATATAAATACAAGCGAGCATTGATGGTAAAACTGCGGATAGAAGCGGGTATCACCCTGACTCTGTCCGTCAGTGGACGGATCTCATCTTGGTTGAGATACGTCTGGACTGTATTCAATAAAGCGTCCGATGCCAGGCCCGAGCCCTCATCACTGAGAATGGTCACTGCCACATCACCCGGCATCGGCTCGCTTAATCCCGCATTTGATGTACAGGTCAGCACGAATGCGCTTGTCGCGCTGTCGTCAGTCACTGAAGCACGCTCGAATTCAGGTGCGGATACATACACATCCCGTACCTTCGGTGAGGCTTTCATAGCATGAAACACATAAGCGCCCGCGGGTCCCGCAGTACTGAATCCTTCCAGTGCCAGGCGAATGCGTTCACGATAACGCTCATCACTTTCATACTCCGCTGGCACTGAAGGAACCGCTTTGGCATTGCCTGGTGAGGTTACAGCACGTTCAACGCCAAAACGTGCCCCCAAATAATCCAGCTCAGTGCTGCTGGCTTTGGCCAGTAATACAGCTTCAGCCGCCTCATTTATACGCTGCCGCAACAGCATTTCCCGATAGGCAAAGGCCTCTATGAGCTTAATGGCGGGATCACTGGCATAATCCAGCACTGCCCCGTCATAGCGTTGGGAAAAATCCGCCACAATCGCGGTTTTTATCTCATCAAAACTCAGCTGCTCTATCAGCTTGGGCGTAGGTAAACGGGCCATATCTATGGCACTAAAATTGGTCAGAGACATAGCAGCTCCTGATATTACAAGTTTGGAAATTAAGGCGGGCAGCGAAAAAATGTAGCGAGCGGGCAAGGGTTACAGCAGGTTGTTAACGCCATTGGCGCGTTCAATGATCTCCTGCTTTACAGTGTCCAACCCTTTGCTCTGATATGGAAAAGTCAGCTCACCCGTTGCCACTTTCCCTTCAATATCACCAATGCTGGCTTTCAGAGAGGTCACAGACGCTTTCACGTCTTCCAGGCTATTGGCTTCAGACAGTTTGTTGACGAACCCACTGAGTTCGTTGAGTAATAAGTGTGTCGTGTCCGACGTTGTACCAAGCAAGGACTGGCTGTCTGCTACTTGCTTTTCTACGTCACTACGAACCTGAATACGATTTATCATTTGTTGTTCTGTATCACTCAGCTCAACAGAGAATTCACAGTCACTCCCATAAAACTCAGCAACATACTGCTCAACAATACTGAGCGGTCTAGTCGGGTCTATGTACTGCTCTACAACTTGATTGTTTACTTTTAATTTGGCCATTTTACTCTCCTATGAAAACGTGGATGTCGGATGGTAATCGTAAGCAGACTGGTCTTTATGTCCAACATGAGGGAACTGTCCCCAGCCGGAGTCAAGTGGTACTTTGCCTGTTACAACTGCGGGAAGTGCAACCTGGACCACGACAGTTTCAGAACTATCCAGTTCCATGCCATGCGCAATTGGCACACAGTGCGAGTATTTGTTCCGACCGTCAAGAGCAACTTCTCCTCCACAAATTTTTGCCGGTTCATTGGCTCTGAGCCCTTGGCACCAAGAACCTGTGGGTACTATCCCTCGAATGTGTTTAACCACTGCGGCTACCGTCATGTGCGTGGGACGACGAAAATATTGGTACATTAAGTGGGCATAAGTCTTAGATATTTGGCCATCAATTGTAACCTCACGATAGGGGTAGTATTCCAGCTCCCAGATATTGAAATTACCCGCAAAGTACTTTTCATCAGAATCTAAAGCACGCAAAAACTCACGTGCTAGCACACTGCGAGAATCCACTTCCTGATTTGTTTCTACCGTTTCAAGGAGTGTCGCTTTTTTCAAATTACCCGTGTCCCAAAGTTTCGGAACATTTCCATTATCATCTGGCACCAGAGCCTGATTTCTGGTTACTCGAAAATGTGACTGTGTATTCAAATACTGGCTTAAGGCAGTGTCTACCTTTGCCAGATGCTGATCCGTTTTGCTCTGTGAAGCACTAATAGCCGCATTGAGCGCGCTATCAATACTCTGAATTTTGTTGTCTACCGTGCTGGTCAGGGCTTCTGAGGCTTCAACCAGGCTGGCAATATCGTGTTCTAATGCCATATATTTCTCCGTTTAAATTTGAGTTAAAAAGTGTCTAAATTGAAGTTCTTGGAAACTGCGCTTTAATGGCGTTACGTGCGCCCAGCCAGCGCTCACGGGCCTTGCCAGCCTGCGGGCTGTGTTCACCATACTCAGCGCATGCCGCCAAAAACTGAAATGCGAGGCCGTCACTGTGCTGTTGATAGGCCTGCACCCGGGCAGCATCAACGTGCGCCTGATGTTGCAGTGCTTTGGCTTGTTTGAGTAATTTTATGGCCTCTTCGGCCAGCTGTTGTGCCCGCTCAGGAGCCGTGCTGTATTGCGTCATCGTAGTGCCTCCTTGTGTATTCTGTTCTGGTGCCTAAAGCACGCCGTTGTCCATCAGTGCAAACTTGAGTTTCAGATGTCGATGCATATTGCCGATTTGTGCCTTGCCCATTTTGGCCAGCTCAGGGGCCACCAAAATATTGAACTCAACCCCCTGATCGATCACTGTGATTGAGTCTGATGGCACGCCTGTCAGGGTCAGGTCAAACGCCAGTAGCAACTCAACGTCATTGGATTTATAAGCGATTGACTCGGTTGGGGAAGAATACACGGCGAACAACACATGCTGTATTTGTCCATCGACTTCTTCTTCGGTGTAAAAACCGATTTCATTGACGAAAAAACCCTCTCCCGCTATCGGCTCAGCATCACGCACCGTGAGGTGTAGCTGTTTGCCATCGGCGAGTGTTTTGGCACTGGCCAGATCCAGTTTGTATTTCTCGTCCTGCAGACGAGTGATCCCTTCATGGGGCTGATAACTACCGCTGCCCAGACCCACTTTACTGATTTTGGCTTTAAAACCACCTTGTTGCGCTCTGAACAGCGCCGACAAGCCCGCCGAAGTGATCACGGGCTGAAGTAAAATACTCATTGTTAGAAACTCCTTTATGCAGGTGCGCCAAGCGTGCCGTAGCAACGCACGGCACTCACCCGACGGCGACTGATATGCATCACCGGGGCGGCGCAACTGACACTGTTAATAAATTCATCGGGAATACGCTGATCCGACAGTCCTCTGAAACGAACAACCTGCACAGGTCGGCGTGTCATACAAAATGCCTGGCGTAAACCGCACTGAGAGATCCGGTGACGCAGTTTATCCACTCCTGCACGGTGTCTGAGTACCTGATAACGCTTATCGGATAGAGACGCAGCCACAGACACACTCGCCTGGCTGTCACGCTGTTTGGCTTTGTCGCCAATACAGGGCTCAACCGCACCATATAAGCGCTTATGCGTGATCGGATGGACAATTGCCCCCGCCGCCGCAGCGCTCGCCATTTTCATCCCCACCAGGAAATCAAAGTGCGCCTTTTGTGGCTTAGTCTGGTTGGTCACCCGATGGATAGCATCGTAAAGGCTTTGATCCAGCTTGACGGCCCGACTGGTATAAGGCAGCGCATTAGCCCACGCAATAAAAACGAAGGTATGTGGTTCTTTGCTTAAGTAAGGCGCCAGATAAACATCATCGGTATCTTCAAACCACTCAAAAAACTCCAGCTCCAGACCCAGCGAAGAGAGCGCTCGTTTCACTGAGCCGACGGTTCCCTTGTGCTTGTGGATCGGAACTGAGCGAGCGATTAACGCCCGTTTGGTTTCGCTCGGCCAGTTTTCATCCCATTCATCCACCGACAGGGCCCATGCCAGCCAGGGCAGCAGAGACTCCGGGCACGTTTGCGGATCCCAGAGCTTGGCCACATGCTCAGGTGTGACACCCCGCTCTGCATAGTGTGTGCCTGCACTCAGGCTGCGTTCTAATTCAGAGGCACCTGGCGGCAGTAAATCAGTACTGACTGTCACAACGACCTCCTAGAAAAAACTCAAATGCAGCGACAAACTCACTGCCTGCGTATCTTCGGGCGTTATGTCATCCGAAGGTGACAATAATTTAATTTTGCGCACCCCGCCCTGATGTAACAGATCGATAATTGCAGAGTGCGGGATCTCTTTACCCAACCGGGTATGCGCCTGATTAAATGCATCCAGTGCAGTATCAATCGCCAGTCTGACCTGCGACTCATTCACACCCGGATTAAGATAAACGTGGGCTTCAACAGGCACGCTGGTTGGCCTGGTGGCCGATACCTGCACCTGATCCGTCAATGGCCGAACATCCTCATGATTCAGATGGTCTGACACTGCACTTTGTACCGCTGCCAGATCAGCACCTATGTCGGTCAGTACTGTTACTTCAACCACGCTGGGTGTGCTCGATGTAACATGAACATCCCGTACCCGAGCGTCTGCGAGCAAAGACTGAAACTGATAAGCACCTGTCGTACCGGCCATACTGTGGCTTTCTAAAGAAAGCGGAATACGCGCCCGATAACGCTCATCATCTTCTGCATCAGCCCGTGCAACACCAAACAAGCCACCGAGGTGATCAAGATTACTGCCTGAGGCGAAGGCCAGCATCACCGCTTGTGCAGCGTCGTTCACCCTTTGTCTCAGAAGCAATTCCCGGTAGGCAGCAACCTCCAGCACTTTGATGACAGGATCAGATGCCAAAAAGCTGTGTTCAGGCAAACGGTCCGATATCGCCTCAACTAACTCAGCGCGGATCTCTTCGTAGTTCAATGTTTCTATCACCGCTGGTGGTGCCAGGCGTGACAGATCTATCGCGGTATTCATAGGTCAATTCCTCAGGCAAAAACTGTCCGGCCCGAACAGCCTTGCTCAGGTAAGTCAGTTTCAGTCAATGTGTAGAAATGTGGTGACGGTACTTCACGATACGCGTGTCGGTATCGACCGCCCCGCTGGCTAACCGTTGTTTCGTTTAGCACTCAACAATGCGTCGAGCTTTTTATCGATAGAGTCAAGACGCTTTTCAATGCGCTTCTGGTCCTCTTTGCGGATTTGCTTGAGATGTGCAAGCTCCTGCGAATTCGTGGTGATCCGCTTGTCCAGATCATTGAGATATAAAATGCCTGACACCAACAGTGCAATGGTGGTCAGGATATGAGCCAGATTCAGCTCCTTTTTCATTTGCCATTGGTCGGCTTGCATGGTTTGGCCACCTCCTCATTCATAGTTTCCCCCAATTTAAGATTGCCACTGCCCACTGAGCATTTGCTGCGCCAGCTCCTCTGCGCGCTCAGGAACTTGTCTGGCCCAGCGACTATCCAGCATTTCCAGTGCTGCTCGCTCAAAGTCGCCATGTTGTACTGCATCAAGCATGTTACTGAAACCCAGCAACCCTCGCACACCGAGGTTGAAGGCCATATTTGTCAGCACTGCCTGACGAGCTTCATTGCAATGAGAGATATCAACACGACGCCGCACACCAGCCTGAGCATTGGCCACATCCTGTGCCAATAACTGCTCCGCTTCTTCCTCAGCTATACCATTTTGTTCCAAATTTCTGCCATACCCTATCGTGAGTTTGCCAGCCGTGCAGTAATAAGGAAAACGACGGAATCCCTCATGTTTTTTTATCTGCTCAACCGTATTCATAATTGTCATTGTGTTCCTCCTTATGGCTGACACAAGCTCTGAAGCAGACTACGCTCAGCTTTAACGAGCCAAAACTCTAACGAGCGTTTTGAGTCAAAACCCAGCGTTTTTGCAACCTGTGCAATGTCTCCTTCAACCAGATACTTACCGCGCAGTGCACGGATACATTCAGGCCTAAGTTGTGCAATCTGCTGTGTCAATGTCTCTATTTCTTCAGGCACGCTCATCATATCGCTGCTCACATAACGGGCACTGGAATCACCTACTCGCTCGGTCACGGCCTGACGGCTAAACCCTTTGCCCAGTTCTTTTGCACGCCAGAAACGACCCCAGCGTTTTAAAGCGGCGCGTAACTGCTTAATGGTTGGTTGTGTCATCATCATTGATCTTTCCTATTACTTCTAAAATATCGAGTGCATAAACATCCTCGACCAGACCGACAACGTCGTTCCACCTAGGGCTGTATTCTTTGTTTTCCCAGCGTCTCAGCGTGCGCTCTTCGACGCCATAATGTGCTGCTGACTCAGCCTGCGTATAACCTCTTAAGAGACGGGCAAATCTCAGGATATCTGCCCCCATCGGGGTTCTTTTTTGCTGCGTTAACCGCGGCTTTGCATACATATATTGCTTCATCGTTTTCCTTATACTGTGAAGTCATTCATCAAACAAAACAGCGTCCCTTAAATGGCTAACAAATTGCAGCACTCGTATGTGCCAGGCCGCGAAGGTAAGCGGTTGTAGACAATGGTGGCCACTGTTTATTTCTCTGGTCATTGAATTAAACTGGTGCGTATGTGAACCTGGCTTACTGGTCACAAGCCCCATGTAACATCCGCTGTTCTGAATGTGCTGGCGCAGGGAATGAAGGAAAAGTGCGCTGATGCCAAAACTGCATCACATGTTTACAACTCCATGTCGTAGCTTTATCAAGCTTAGGGCTATAATACCGTTTTCATTGGCCCGAAACAGGTCAAAAATGCCCTAACAATTATAAAGTTAAAATTTATCCCTGAATCTTGTAAAAGCTAACTAGCGACTCGCGATAAAAGCAAACCAGATTAACAATTGTAAAATTTGAAAGGGTTTTCTTCACAAATTGGCCAGTGTGTCAGACAAACATTGCCCCCGTGCACGGCATTCACTAAAATAACCACATCTAAATAAAGAGAAGCAAAATTCATGGCTCAATATATCTATACAATGTCGCGGGTGAGCAAAGTCGTACCACCCAAACGCACAATCTTAAAAGATATTTCTCTGTGCTTTTTTCCAGGTGCCAAAATTGGTGTGCTTGGTCTAAATGGTGCAGGTAAATCAACCCTGCTACGTATCATGGCCGGGGTAGATACCGAGTTTGAAGGGGAAGCACGTCCGCAGCCAGGCACAAAAATTGGCTACCTGCCTCAGGAGCCGGTGCTGGATGAAAGCAAAACGGTGCGCGAAACCATTGAAGAAGCAGTGGGCGAAGTAAAGCGTGCACTGAGCCGTCTCGACGAAGTATACGCAGAGTATGCAATGGAAGACGCCGACTTCGACGCCCTTGCTAAAGAGCAAGGTGAGCTGGAAGCCATTATCCAGGCACACGACGGTCACAATCTGGACAACGCGCTGGAACGTGCCGCAGATGCACTACGCTTACCTGAGTGGGATGCTAAAATTGAGCACCTGTCAGGGGGTGAACGTCGCCGGGTTGCAATCTGTCGCCTGTTACTTGAAAAACCAGACATGCTGTTACTGGACGAACCAACCAACCACCTGGATGCTGAGTCAGTGGCCTGGTTAGAGCGTTTCTTACATGACTACGAAGGCACTGTCGTTGCCATTACCCACGACCGTTACTTCCTTGATAATGTGGCGGGCTGGATCCTGGAACTAGACCGTGGCCATGGTATTCCGTGGGAAGGTAATTACTCTTCGTGGCTGGAGCAAAAAGATGCCCGCCTGAAACAGGAAGAGAAATCTGAAAAAGCACGCCAGAAGTCTATTGAGAAAGAACTTGAGTGGGTACGTTCAAACCCGAAAGGCCGTCAGGCTAAATCTAAAGCTCGTATGGCACAGTTCAGCGAACTTCAGCAGTCTGATTACCAAAAACGTAACGAGACCAATGAACTGTTCATCCCACCAGGGCCTCGCCTGGGTGATCAGGTAATTGAAGTCAATAACCTGACCAAGAGCTTTGGTGATCGCGTCCTAATTGACAACTTAAGCTTCTCAGTGCCTAAAGGTGCTATCGTCGGTATTATCGGTGCCAACGGTGCGGGTAAATCAACCCTGTTCAGAATGCTCAGTGGTCAACACCAACCGGACAGCGGCGACATTGTACTGGGCGAAACCGTAGAGCTGGCGACCGTTGAGCAGTTCCGCGACGACATGGATGGCAACAACACCGTATTCCAGGAAGTATCTGATGGCCAGGACATCCTGAAAATTGGTAACTTTGAAGTGCCCAGCCGTGCGTATGTTGGCCGCTTTAACTTCAAAGGCAATGACCAGCAGAAATTTGTGAAAGAGTTGTCTGGTGGTGAGCGCAACCGTTTGCACCTGGCCAAACTGCTCAAGGCCGGTGGTAACGTGATCCTGCTGGATGAGCCTACCAATGACCTGGACGTGGAAACCCTGCGTGCACTGGAAAACGCGATTCTGGAATTCCCGGGCTGTGTCATGTGTATCTCGCACGACCGCTGGTTCCTTGACCGTATCGCAACCCATATTCTGGATTACCGTGACGAAGGTCAGGTGAACTTCTTCGATGGCAACTACACAGAATATGAAGAATGGCTGAAAAAGACCTACGGTGCCGAGGCCGCAGAGCCTAAGCGCATCAAGTACAAAAAAATTGGTTAATCGCCAATAATGCCAGATATGAGCCCTGACTTTCAGGGCTTTTTTATACCTACTCAGAACGAGAATTTGTACCAATCTACATAACTAATGCGTACTATTTCAAGGCGAGAAAAGTATCGTTAACCAGGTAAAGATTTTGCGGTTTAGGCACCTAGATAAGAAACTTTTAACGCCGCTAGTGCCAAATTTTCGCCTGCAAATCGAACAAGTTGTAAGTGGTATTGGTATTAGTGGAGACTGGGGCAAAAACTAGCTAAGCTATAGATAAACAAGCTAAGAGAATACTGATGAAAGAACGTAGACGATTTTCACGCGTACTGTTTTCTAACCCGGCGGTGTTGATGACGGCCAGCGGCGATTACAAGTGCGAAGTCATCGACCTGTCACTCAATGGCGCTTTAGTGACTTTACCTGTTGGGTATGTGCCCCTTAGAGATGAGCCGGCCAGCCTGCGCTTTGCCCTGCCGCAAAGTGACATACAGATAGCCATGGAAGTACAGGTCCGTCATATTGAGGAATGTCACCTCGGTGTACACTGTAATCAGATCGACCTCGACAGCGTCACGCATCTCAAGCGTCTGATTGAACTCAACCTGGGGGATGATGACGTACTTCACCGCGATCTGGAACAGCTACTGCTACACGACTAAGCACTGCATTAGCTGAGTTTTCTATCTGACTCGCTTGTCGCAGCCAGAAGTAATGGGCTCCCTACTGATAGCACTTTACTATTCGGATACGAATTAAAGTGTGCAGACTAGCATTTATTTCCACCGCCCCAGCCAGGCTAAAGACAGAAAAGGGTGACTAACAGCCCTTTTCTGCAGTGTTTCATTTAAACCTCTGACCGTCTTAGTTTGGCCAGGTGTTACAACGACGCTCGGTAATACAGTCTGCATCCCAGGTCATACAGTAGTATGGTTGATCTGACCAGCATGCATAGTAAGACCCAGCTCCACCAGCAACCTTAGGTGTCTGACCTTCAAGTTTTTTTTGTTCAAAAGTTAAACGCTTCAACTGTTTTTTGTTGAGGTTAAGCTTCATAACTGTTTCCTTGTAGTTCGTTTAGGTAATGACAGTTGAGCATAACATGAGCGACCCGGGTTAATATTTTACTTTTATTTCACTCTGGACTTATTTTTACGTTGCTTTTGAAACAAAAAACGGGGATATCTAAGTTCCTGAGACTACACAAACAACCAATGAAAGCTCTATCAAATGAAAATGTACGCTTACCTGCAAAAATGACATCAAAACTGCGGGCAGTGCAGCAAAACTTACGACTACCGGTCACATGGCAACACTAATCAAACAGGAATGCACCAGACTCGCTAAATTAAACTCATCAGGCGGGCTTTTCAGAACATATCGCCTTTATACACTCCTACCCACGTTAGCTGACACTTTTATATAGCAGTATTACTGCATTGGATTCGCTCTGCTTCACCACACTTAACTTCATGGTTATTAATAACAAATAGAGAATTGTCTACAAATAGCGGATTCATGGATGTTGCACTTTATCAATAAGGATTATGCTCTCAGACAAAAACGTCACCATATTGTGATGGTTTTGTGATAATTGCGGGAGTGATTCTCAATAATTTACCTGCATGCTTGTTAGGGTCAAATCCAAACAACAAGAGTAAATTATGAAAACACGCATCATCCCCCTCATCACAGGTATTTTATTAGCATCCGGTACAGCCAGCGCTGCATCACTCGACGTGAAGATCACCAACCTGACACAGGGGATCTATTTCACCCCGTTATTAGTGAGCGCACACACCAGCGATGCCATGCTGTTCAATGCTGGCGAAGCCGCATCTGAAGCACTCACAGCCATGGCAGAAGGTGGATCACTGGCCGGTTTAAGCGAAATATTGACAGGCATCAACGCCAACACAATGGAAAATCCAGCCGCAGGACTACTCGCACCGGTCACTTCAACCATGACCAGCCTGGAAACCGATGAAGGCAATGACCGCTTGTCAATTGTCGCGATGATGCTGCCAACCAATGATGGATTTGTTGGCCTGAACAGTTGGCCGATCCCCACTACACCTGGTACTTATCATATCTATCTGAATGCCTATGATGCAGGTACCGAAGCAAATAATGAACTGATTGTAGATGGCTCAGGTGCACCAGGCACGCCAGGTATTCCCGCCTCTCCGGGCGTTGACCCAGGTACTCAGGGCAGTGGTGTTACGGATATGGAAGAAAATGCGTTTGTACATATTCACCGCGGCAATCTGGGCGATGATGACACAACCGGTGGAAAAAGTGACCTACATAACACAGTACACCGCTGGTTGAACCCCGTTGCCAAAGTTACCGTAACCGTTAAGTAAGGGGCCCGCCATGAAATTATTTAGACTCACCCTGCCTGCGGCCTGCTTAGTACTGGCTGCCTGTGGCAGCGATAACGACGATAACATGCCCGTTACTATGCCCGATGATGATATGAACATGGTCGATGACCCGGCTCCCGCAGATCCCGATCCTGCTGACCCTGATCCAACGGACCCGACTGACCCAACTGATCCGACAGATCCAACAGACCCCACGCCAACCACAGTGGAGTTAATGATCACTGCAACTAACCTTACTTACGCTCAGCCGCTTTCTCCCATTGCCGTTGCGCTGCATCAGGAAGGACAATTCTGGCAACTGGGCGAACCGGCAATCGATGCACTGGAAGTATTAGCAGAAGGCGGGGATAGCAGCGGCCTGCTGGCACTCGACGTCGTGCAAAGCCAGACCTCTGCAACCGCGCCCCTACCACCTGGGCAAAAAACCGAGTTGACGCTGACCCATGACTCCCTGGATGGACAAAAGTTGTCTTTGATTTCCATGATGGTGAATACAAATGATGGCTTTACCGGTCTTAATGCTTTGGATGTGTCTGCAATGACAGTAGGTCAAGTGATGACATACACGACACATGCCTATGACGCGGGCACAGAGGCCAATACGGAAGCCCAGGGCACCATACCTGGCCCAGCCGATGGTGGTACAGGGTTTAGTGCCGAAAGAGAAGCGTTAAACAAGGTGGCCATGCACCCAGGTGTGGTTGGTATGGATGACGGGCTGACAACGTCGGTGTTAACAAGCAGCCATAAATTCGACAACCCGCTAATGACGGTTACCATTACCAGAACCAAGTAGTCTCCCAGCCGCTCCGTGACCGTTGCGGTCACGGAGCACTGACAACCGGCAGCAAACACCGGTGTGGAGACCTGCTATGCAGCAAAAAGTGCTTATCGTTGAAGACGATGCTGATATTGCCGATCTATTACGCGTTCACCTGAACGAGCTAGATCTCGGCGTTGATCACCTTGCCAGTGGAGATCTGGTTATGCCACAACTGACCAATCAACATTATGCCATCGTGATACTCGATATCATGCTACCTGAAGTGGACGGTCTGACACTGTGCCGGGAAATCAAAACTCGCTACCCTAAAACTAGCGTGATCATGATGACCTCCAAAAGCAGTGAAATGGACCGGATCATTGGTCTTGAAATGGGCGCAGATGACTACATTTGCAAGCCATTTAGCTACCGGGAGTTTCAGGCCCGAGTCAAGGCCCAGCTCAGGCACATCAAGCTGCTGCAAGAACCACAGCAACAACCTAGCTCAAGCACAACCAACCCGGTGGTCATTGGCCAGCTGCATATTGATCCCCACTATCATGAGCTAACCCTCAAGCAAATGCCTGTCGACCTCACCGCGACTGAATTTGATTTAGTGCTGTTTTTTGCCCGCCATCCCAACCAGGTGTTTTCCCGGGCCCAACTACTTGAATCAGTCTGGGGCTATGATCATCTGGGATATGAGCACACCGTTAATTCTCATATCAATCGTATTCGCAACAAATTTGAGCAAATAACTGAGCACGCCATCATAGAAACGGTGTGGGGTGTAGGCTATAAACTCAATGCCAAACCGCTACAGCAGGAAATGCAATGACCCTTTCACTTTATCACCGTCTGGCGTTGACTATTACGGCCGTCTTTATGCTGATCGTGTCTGTCTTTGTATGGTGGACACAGAACCTGTCCTCCGTTTCCCGTGCGCAGGCAGAACAACAGCTGCACATTGGACTGGCTGAGCATCTGGCGCAGGATAACCCCTTGTTGCAACAGGGTGTATACGACTATAAAGCACTGGAAAACCTGTTTCATACTTTAATGGTACTGGGCCCGGCATTTGAATTTTACTTTGTCGACCCAAGCGGCAAACTACTGACCTACTCGGCAAAACCTGGTGAGGTAAAACGTGAGTCAATTGACCTGGGCCCGCTAGTGCAGCTGATCAAATCACCTGCTAAGCTCCCGGTTTATGGGGATGACCCCCGTTCGCTTGACGGCAGTAAAATCTTTTCTGTGGCACCTGTGTACAACGAGCAGAAATTGCAGGGGTATCTGTATGTCATTATAGGCTCGTCAATTTATGATTCGATTGTGGCGCAACTCAATAGTTCAGATCAGCTGGTGAAACAGGCTGTGTGGTTAGGGGTTTTTCTGCTGCTATTGTTTCTCACGCTGCTACTGCTGTTCCGTTTTATGACCAAACCGCTGAAGCGGCTGAATCAATATATTCATACCGTTGAACACCATAAATTTGATATCAAACAAGCCCCCCTGCTCAGTTGGCAGCAGCAGGATAACGAAATCCACCAGCTCGGCAATGGCATTAACACCATGCTGCAAACCATCAATCAACAGATGTCGCAACTGACCGCAGTGGATGAACAACGCCGCCAGTTGCTTGCCCACCTGTCACACGACCTGCGCACACCGCTGGCCTCTTTGCAGGGGTACCTGGAGCTGGTGGAGCGAGGTGCTGCCTCATCAGGTGAAATGCAACGCTATATGAGTATTGCATTAAAGAACTGTACGCAGCTTAAAAACCTGATTGATCAAATATTTGAACTGGCACACCTGGAATCCGGCCACACTCAGGTGCACTTTGAAGTATTTAACATGGGTGAACTGATATATGATGTGCTGGCCAAATTTGCCCTCAAGGCACAACAGGCGGACATCACGTTGTGCGTCACCCCCACCGAGTGTGACTTTGTGGTCTACTCAGACATCGCCAAACTGGAAAGGATAATGAGTAACCTGATTGAAAACGCGCTGCGCCATACGCCGGCTGGTGGCACCATCTCCATTGCAGTGACCGCCAAAGACGGTGGCTATGACATCGCTATTCAGGATACCGGCGTGGGGATCAGCCCCAAAGAGCTGCCCTATATCTTTGAAGCACGCTACCAGGCTAGCAACAGCAAAGGCTGTAAAAAAACCCATGCAGGTCTGGGACTGGCGATCACAGCTAGGTTATTACGGCTTTTGAAGTCGGAGATTAAGGTCAACAGCCAACTTGGTGAAGGCAGTGAGTTTGTGTTTCAGGTCCGTGGCACTGAGTGATTACTCACTCAGTGTTTTTAGTACCTGTTCCGCTTGGCGTTTTTTAAACGTAAACACGCCTGTCACCATAAGCAATGCTGTCAGTCCAATCACCCCCTTAACCATCTCCACGCTTCCTACAAGATACGGAGTCAGGGCATAGAGTAGTAGAACCAGAACAAACAGTAGCGTGGCCTTAATGCTGAGATCCCAACGAAAAATCTCCTCCCTGAGCAGCTGTTGATGCACTTTGAGTCCCGCTGATAGCTGTTGAGTTTTTATTATACCTAAACTGGCTGCACGGCTTTTATTGACCATAATGTACATACTCCCACCCCAGAAGCAGCCAAAGCCCAGCCACAGTTGCGTCACCAGAGGGACGGATTCAAGTATTGCACGCACAAACCAGACGCTCACCAACAGCAATATCAGTGTCTCAATGACAATACTAAACCAAAGCCTGAAACGCTGCTTTTTGTGACGCTGAATACACCTTTCCAATGCCAGTGATGACGTTGGCGTCGACTGCCACAACTGTGCTAAATCCGAAAAGTCATGATTATCCATCAGCTATTCTCCTTCAATTGTTCAGCGAGTTGTGCTTTAGCACGATGCAGTCGGATCCCGACATTGGCCTCACTGATCCCCAACACATCACTGATTTGAGCCGTATCAACCCCTTCAAGTTTGAGCAGCATCACCTGCCTGAGACTCAATGGCAGTCGATGTATAGCTCTGGTCAGCTGCTGTTGCTGTTGGTATTTTTGTATGTTTGACTCAGGTGAATCCGTACTGAGCGTATGCGCTTCGCTCAGTTCATCTTCTTTTTGTCTGCTGTGCTTACGAATGTGGTCGACCGCAACATTGTGGATCACCCGGTACACGTAGGTATTTAACTGACACTTGCCGTCAAAATGTCCAAGGGCGCGCCATAGCGCAAAGGCCATATCCTGCGTAAGCTCTTCACACAGGGAAGGCCGGTTTTCGTAGCCCCTTGCTGCGCGATTGATCTGCGGCCAGTAAGTTTCGACGATGGCCGATCTGTCCAGCTCCCTGCCCCGCTCATTCAATCTCAGTTACCCCACTTTTATGATTGTGCCCGCATTAGTCGGCTGGGATCCGCATCTATTACAACATTTTTTTGTTTATTTTTAATTCTCACAATGCACCTAACTCTTCGCTACAGAAGCCAGCAATTAGCTATCAGGCACTTAAAAATTATTAAAAAATTTTGTAAGACCGGAGCCGGTACATCGACTAAGGCTTATAAATCTTCATCCAACATAACTGTGGAGCACCCAATGCAAACAATTACTACAAACCACCTTCAACTCACTGCCGTTGTTTGGCTGGTGGCCTTACTCTGCTTGATCAATATGGGGCTGATCCTGGCCTTTACTCCGTTTGTGATTTTCAAAATCAGTGCAACTTTTTTAGCTGTTGGCGTCACAGAGCTAGCTATGGTGATGACCAGACGTTCAATAAAATCAAAACGTCTGGCAGACTATTTTTCGGTATGAGTAAGTTTATTTTTGCCTTAGTTCGCGGAGCGTTACTGCCTATTGAATAAGGCCGTAAACTGATAACGCTAAGCCTATGCTTTTTAGACAGCAAACACATCTGCTAAGAGACGTGTTATATTTCACCTGTTGTAATGATGAAAAACGGATTGCACACAATCTCTTCGACTGGCTTAGCATCAATTTTGATACAAAGCCGTCAACACTTCATCCATCGAGTGCGCCACCACTGGAATATGATCTTGTTTATATTCAAGGTAAGTCAGATCCAGCTGTGCAAAGTTAGCACGTTCCAGTAACGCATCAAACTGTCGTACATAAAGTACATTGCCGATACTGCCATTGGCACCAACCAGAATAGTTCGGCTTTTTAAGGCCTGGCTCTGCGCCCTGCGATCATCAATGAGCTGTGAGGTAGTTTCCGGATGTGCCCAGAAACTCCCATCAAACGACACGTGGCGGTGGAAAAAAGGCTGCTGAGGATCATCCATCAATAAGACAAGACCAACAAACAAACCTGTATTGGAGTGTCCCATGATCGTCCTATCCGATTGATTCACCGGATACCGGGCTTCAATACTCGGTGCCAGCTCTTTATTAATAAAATCAAAGTAATCTCTGGCCAATGGCCACTGTGAATAATCTTCTCGATGTTTGTAATTATCATCGGCGTAATTTTCCACACCGACTACAATCACTTCCATCTTGTTATCATCCAGACTATCCGCAATGGTGTCAAAACGCCATTCAGCGTCCAGCGCATAGATCACCGGGTACGTTTTATTGGCAACCCGGTTTTGTGGCAGATAAATCTTCAGGGGATACGACACACCCGTGTAACTGGAAGCAATCGCATCCAACTGTACCCGCTCACCAGGCACAAAAGACTGAACCACCTGATCAGACAGGCCCTGCTGTGCTGTGCCTGTGTCCGAGCTATCAGCACCTCCGCAGGCGCTCAGGAAAAGCGCCAAAATACAGAATACGATATTTATATTGACTTTAAATAGTGTGTACATCGAGCAAGAACATCCTGTTAATAATTCAAACACCTTCTATCACATTTAGCATTACCAGCTATTGGAATAATACATACAAGCACTCTGAGTTATAAGGCAGATGCTCTTAGATATAGTTGTCATGTACCAATTAGATTGTCATTACTTGTTGACCTATAAAAAAGTACTGGGGTTTGATTGACTAGTTCCGATTATGCTTCAGGTATTTATAGCAATACGCCATTTAATTAAGTGAATAGTTTTAGCTACTTAAACACTAAAGTGTGGTCGGGTATTACAGTTTTTTTGTATTGTTTTGTTTCGAGCCTAAATAAGTGAAATTACTATCATGAATTATTGTCGAAATTTGCTCTATTGCTTGCTTTGAAATGGTTACGTTATTTTCATTTTTTAAAATCAAGGCAACTGACCTTGCTTTGAGCTTGGCGCTCCTGATCTTTCTTTCTCTGGTTGAAACAACATTTTTAGCCAATTTGCATTGCATTTCAAATTGCCCCCTGTTTTGCGAACTTTTCATCATGTAGCTTTTCAGATAACCGAGCACACATAATTTCAAATACAGGATGATCCACCAAAGCATTCAGCTTAGCTACAAGATCATGACCCTTAACATCGATACAAACACTGTACCACGGAAGATCTTCACCTTCTACAGACTTAGTCATTAGACAGTATGAAGCATAGTCATCATAGAGGCCCATTTCTAAGCTATTCTGTTTGGTTTTAAAGTGGTTTGCTTTATGTTTGGAATAAAGTATAGGCTTTTTTTCTTGCATTGACTTGGTAATTATATTTATTTTTGTAATGTCTATATCTCCAGGGGGGGAGTCTTCTCGTGTTGTTTTAATCGTTTTCATCACTAAATTGTCTTCATCTAACTCTCTGATCGTGAAACGGCTAAACTCTGTCTCTAAAAAAGTATCATTAAATAAAAATAGTACATATATTAACATCTCTTCACCATCCAGATCATCAACAACGTCTTCTCCACTACTTAGCAAGGAATAAAGGTCATCAACAAAACCTGGTGTTTTCTTATTTATAACTGAAATAATATCACTCAGATGGTGTGGTTCAGATCTCAGTAGGTCTTTAAACTCAGTGTTACTAAGCAGCAAAAAGTCTAGGAAATCTCGAGAGGTAACAGGATATCTTTTTATAGCACTTTTATATGAAGATAGATAAACAACAGCTAAACCTAGTGCTAACGTGACGATAAAAGAGAGGTAGAGCACCGATAAATCAATTTGCTTAGGCTCACCTATTGTTAGCTTTGATACTAACGGAAAAACAAAGTGGATTAGAAGAGGAAGCGTTAAAAATAAAGAGCACCTAAGTAGCTCCCTAATATTCTTGATAGCAAAAAGTACAACGTTTAAGAGTGCCATTGCACCAAAAATGACACCTAGTGTGAAACTAATTATCAACCGAACACTCCCCAAAAACAAACCTTTTGATTTATAGTTACACCATAACCCAAAGTTGTAAACGCTAAATTTACAAAAAAACAATTAAGGATAAGAATTCCGTCTAGAAGGTCGATTGATGTCTCCTTAGTTGCTAAACATCGAAAATATGCAAATATCCTATCGCGTTGTTACCCAACTATTTACGTTGATCCCCCCCACAGAGCGTGTTCTCTAGTTGTCCACCATATTTATCTATTCTAATCTTTTGGAATAAAGATTTGAGTAATTATCAACTCCCTGAACAACTTGATATGCGGTACTCTTTCCGCCCATTTACTGCTTTATAAACCTTGAAAAAGTCACATTTTCCCGACATGATAACTGGCCTGGATAATTACCTAAAAAAGAGCCATGACAACCTCTACTTCCTTTATGTCGAAACTGACGTCGCTCGTCGAAGCGCAGTGGTTTCAGAACTTCCTGGTTGCCGTCATTTTATTTAATGCGGTCACCCTGGGGCTGGAGACCACGCAGTTTGGTAAAGACAATGCAACCATTTTGCATAAAATTGATTTTGTGATCCTGCTGATATTTACCATTGAGCTGATACTCAAGCTGGTGGTTTATCGCCTTAAATTCTTCAAGTCGGGCTGGAACTGGTTTGATTTAATTATTGTTGCTGTTTCCTGGGTTCCCTCCAGTGGGCCGCTCTCCGTACTGCGTGCGTTTCGGATCCTGCGGGTGTTACGACTGTTCTCCATTGTACCGCAAATGCGCCGGGTTATTGGTGCACTGGGCCACTCTCTGCCGGGTATGGCCTCGGTCATTGGGGTGCTGGGTATTGTATTTTACGTCTCAGCGGTTCTGACAACCAAACTATTTGGTCAGCATCCGGATCCTAATATGCAAGAGTGGTTTGGTAGTATCGGTGCTTCTGCCTATACCCTGTTCCAGGTGATGACATTAGAAAGCTGGTCTATGGGCATTGTACGCCCGACTATGGAACTGTTCCCGCAATCCTGGTTGTTTTTCGTACCTTTTATCATTATTACCAGCTTCGCGGTACTGAACCTCTTTATTGGTATCATAGTCGATGCCATGCAGGTAATGCATGAAGAAGAAGGCAAACCCGACCAGGTCATGGCCACACGTGAGGATATCGCGCGCGTTGAGGCCAAACTGGATGCGCTGCTAAAACGACAAAAAGACTAGCTCTGCCAGAAGCTTGCCGCTTACCCCTAAGCGGCAAGTCCTTGCCATAAAGCCCTTATCACAACAGCTGTGCTGTTACTCTCCCCAAGTCATAACGTACAACACGTGCCCTCTCGGTATGTTTTTGAGTCTGGTACGTAGCTTGCTTATAAAAGCTCAGTAGATAGGCCCACGAATACGGGAATATTCGTTGCCAATTAATCCATTGACCAAAGGAGCTGAACATGCAAGTGACATCGACCCCTAATCACACGCACAACACCTATCAGAAAACTTCAAATAACACCCAGGAAACGGGCTATACACCGGTGTCTCAGCCACAAACAAATCAAATAGACGTGCCCCAAACTGGCTTTGACTTAACGGGTAAGGTTAACCTGATATACCTCTTAAAACCCGAAGACATTAACGAGTTTAAAGGTGAGATGCCTGACCTCAACAATTTTTTCAGCGGCTTTAAGAATCAGGACGACCTGGCGCAGCAATATCACCACAAAGGTCAGCAACAAGACATTGAGCGCATCGTATTTATTGATGGCAAAGCCGTTGTGTCCGAAGGCTATGACGGCACTGTATACGGCCATGGTCCGGTGGCTGAGATATTCAAAGAAACGCGCAACGACCCACAAAAACGACAGCAACGCATTGCAGAACAATTTCCTGATGCCCACATTGAGGTCTACCCCAAAGGTGAAGGCCCAACCAATGCCGAAGTGTTTGAATTACGCTACGGCGAGTCCTATCAGGACTATGTAGACGAACAGGTACGCAATTACAGCGATCAGTATCTGACCAACCAGATTGCTGCCGAAGAAAACTACCGCAGAAAACTGATGTTTGAACAAACGCCGCAAACCAGTGTGTTCAGCGTTGATGGCCAGGTTGTAGCAAGCAGAGATGACAAAGGCTTTGTCGACGTTGGCCTGCCCCTGCTAGACGTAGCAGATGCGCGAGGCATAGAAAGAGAAGCGCTTAAAGAGCTGTTCAGGTATTCTCCTGAGCGTTCACCTGAAGACTATCAAGCGCTATTAAATCAAGTGTTTGGTGACGGTGTTGAGTTGAGTAACTATAACACAACAGACGCCCCCACCAGAGCAGAAGTGCGTAAACTGGCTGAGGCTGGTTAAGCACCTCAAACATTTACCGGTGATTAATCACACAGGTATCGGACATTTATCGCACAACGTTCATACTGATTGTTGTGCTTCTTCAGATAAGAACATTCAGTTCATCATCAATACCATGTTGGGCGGTGATCAATCCCGGACAGCAAACATCCGGGAACTATCAGCCTGACACACTTCTCACTTCCTTTACCGATAGCCTGTTAGGTATAATTCACGGTTATCGCCATACAGGCTTTAAATTTGGAAACCTCATGAAAAAGCTCTCTAAAGTTCAGCAAAAACAACAGGCACTGGTGCTCACGGTAGCCGACGCAATCGAAGAACAAGCACGCGCAGAAATCCCTGGCATGGTGCAATGCTGGTTTGATGTGGAATACCACCTCTTTCCTGGCTCCCTGCTTCTGTGTTTTCAATTTGAAGATCAAGCCACACTGGATGCCGCCAAGCCTGATTTACTCAAATGGCAAAAGCGCTTGAGCGCCGCAATGCTGAAAAAAGGGGTGATCCTGAAAGATATGCGCAAACACCTCACTTTTACGCTGGAAGGCCCAGAGGATTGAGGTATGAAAGGCGCAGTTTACTTTCTATAGGTTACCGCTTAGAGCTCGATGTACGGTATTGAGCGGTGAATGAGACGTTCAGCAGATCTGCATTGGCTTAAGTAAAACCGCCAAATATCAGGAACTGCATTAAAAAGGCAAGCCGAGCTTGCCTTTAAATATCACTTAACAAATTGTTGAATTACAACAACCAGTTTGATTAGTTGGGTTGTAAGTTCTGCAAAATGGCGTTTCTGTCAGGCAATCAAACGTACAGCGATAAGTTTTAAAACCACCACCAGCAACAGCTGGTGTTGCCTGAGTTGGCAATTTTTGGCTGTCTGCACTTAGCATTTTAATGTTTTTCTTACTTAATGCTAGCTTCATCTTCATTTTCTAATTTCCTTTTGTTAAATAAAAACCCAGAATACAAACAATTTATTGCAGTTTCAATACACAATGCATCAGCTATAAAAATGACCTAAACTTGCTTAATGGTGGCCTTTAGGATCCTGCTGATGCGACTTCCTATCATCTTGTTTTGCACACTAAGCGCATTTTTAAATATTGCGCATACCAAACCACTGCTGATTAACAGCCCTGACTGGCGCCCCTACTTCACCTATGATGACACTGCCACAGGCTATGCCAAAGAGCTCCTCAGGTATCTGCTGGAAGACAATGGCTACACCTATCGTTTTGTCCCCTTACCCATCAAACGCGGCAACCAATATATTAAAACGGGCAAACTCGATGTCTCGATACTCTCTTATCGGCCTGAACGCGCCCAGTTTGTCAGCTATGCTGACTTTCCTTTGTTTACTGTCTCCTTGCGATTTATCTCGAGGCCTGAGCACGCCAATATCAGCCATGTAGACGACATTTCGCCGCTCAGGTTTGAGTTTGTGCGGGGTGTGTCATACACCCAAGAGATCAGAGAAAAAGCCAATGCACTTGAAAGAGATGTGTACACCTCAGTGACGCTGGAACATGCCCTGAAAAAAATCATGGCCAACAGAAGTGATATTACCGCTGCCTCAACCCATACGCTGATCTCAGAGCTAAAAGCACTGGGCTATCCGAAAGCACTCTCAATCGGTGCGTATGTGGTTCAGGAAAAAGCGTATTATATTACTGTATCCAAACGCTCAGAAGCCATCACTGACCCCAGTGTTTTTTTCAACAAGATGCAAACCTCACTCAACAAAGCCAGACAAACAGGTGTGATTGAACAGTTATCTACTGAGTATCAGCTGAATTTAGATGGCTTAAGCCACTAAACTTGCCACCGGTATACCAGCCTCTCCTATCGTGGCGAGTGTTACTACAGATATACATAATCCAGATCCTCACTTCCCTGCTAGATTTGCTGTGATAAAAATGCTGACCCCTTACATACGCTGCTCATGTAACAAAATGTAATGTTCTTTCCACCTACCGACAGACAAAATGGATGACTACACAATCAGGTGCTGTCCAGCATCAAGGTTTAAAGAACCGTAAAACAAGGAAATCACAGTATGAAACTAACACTACCTTCAATAACTCAACCGCTGCTAAGGCACCTCAAAAGTGCACTGCTAGTCACTTGTACTGCTTCACTTTTAACAGCGTGCATGAGTAATGGCACCTCAGACCAAATCGAACCGTCAGGCTCTGACAGCTATATCATCCATAATGGAAAGATAGTCACTATGGCCTATGAATCAGCAACACAAGAGCCATACCCTGAAGCCATATGGATAGAAGACGGCATTATTAAGGCCATCGGTAACCTCAACACACTCGAACAACAGGCGGGAAAAGACACACGTAAACTGGATTTAGCGGGCAAGACACTAATGCCTGGGTTTATTGAACCTCATACTCATCTGGCATTTGTGATTGGCCTTTCTGTCATGACCGACTTATCACCGTGTCTACCAGAGCCTTACAAAACCACCTACTACAAGGATGACAATGACAATTTTCAGTGCCCGACCTCATTGCAAGAGACCTATGACACACTCAATGACAGCAAAAAACGTATAAGTGGTGAACCCCAACCCAAACTTCCGGTCTGGGTGTGGGGAAATGGCATCGACCCATCTCGGCTGGGCAACAGTGATAAAAATATCGAAGACATTCGTCAATTTATCAATAACCCAGCGATTGAACTAAATAAAAATGTAAACAATGCGGGTGCGGAACAACCCATTAATTCATTTAAGCCAGAACAGCAATCCCCCATAATGCTATTAGACCAGTCTGGACATGTGGCCTATGTTAATCTGAGAGCGTTTGTAGCAGCGGGTTTATGTCACTCAGTAACAGAGTGCAGTAAAGAAAAGAACACCATATCTGTTAATGACTTCTGCCCAGAAGACACTGGTCGCTTTTGCTATAACGCACAGAAAACCGGTGGTTTTGAAGTCTATAACACGCCAGACAATAGCCAGCTCAATGGCACCTTTACTGGTCGAGTGTTAGAGTCTCCTAATTTTGTCCCATTCCTGCAAGCTATCTCTCTAAGTATAGGTGCTGAACCTGGCAGCCCGTTCGTCTACCTCTCTGAGGACGAAGGAATGACCATAGCGCCAGGTTTTATACACAGAATAGCTCAAACCGGTGTCACCACATTGGTCAATGCCGGTGCCTTTCAGTCATCAGAAGCGCTATTTTTCAAAAAACTGGCTAAGAAAAACCAGGACACTCCAAACATGCGCTATCGTACGCTTGTCGCCACAGACATTGCGGACTCAACAGGTGAAGATCGAAGCCCACTCGAAGTTGCTAATTCACTGTACACCGACACCTGGGATAACAATACCGATGGCCTGTACGGTGCCTACGGCGTTAAAATTTGGGCCGATGGCTCGACTCAGGGCTGTAGTGCATACCTTAAAGACGATTATTCCAAAAATGGGATTTGTGATGGTGAAGCCGGTGATAGCGGCAAAAACTATGAGTATGATAGCTTCGTTGAAGAGCTAAAAAATTACTGGGGGGAAAACTGGCTCATTCAGGTTCATGCCAATGGAGATGCAGCTATAGAACAAGCATTGACTGCATTCAAGGAGCTGCAAACAGCACAATGCCAAAGAGAGAGTGGCAACAACACTTTTCCAATCACGTTGCATCATGCCACCGTTGGCGGAAATCCGGCTGCAAACGAGTCGGCTGTTGACCTGATTGTACAAGCACGTAATGAAGCCATACCCTGTATAAATTCTCATGATGCTGAACTGAAACAGCATTTGAACATTACCGTCAGCCATACGCCTGCCCACGTTGCTTACTGGGGCGGCGCATTCCAATCAATCCTGGATGGCAAAGGTCACGAGGGAGAATCGGACTCGACAGGTCGTGCAACTATGCTTGACCCAGCGAAATTTGAGCACAGTTATGATGTTCCATTTTCATTACACAGTGACATGCCCGTCTCACCCGTTAACCCACTGTGGTATGTCGAGCAAATGGTCAATCGCGATACCTGGTTTTATCCTCGCCTGGCAACGGCTCAAAAAGAGCCGATGCCTTACAACCCTGTTGCCGGACAGCAAAATATCGATGTCTATCAGGCTTTACGAGGTGTAACCATAGTACCTGCACAGCAAAACCTGCTCGATGAGAAAATAGGCACGTTAGAGGTTAATAAAGTGGCTGATCTAGTGATCTTGGACCGTAATCCACTCGCAGAAGACGTCGATCAGATCCATACCATCAAACCCTGCTATACCTTTGTGAATGGTCATAGTAATCCAGTATATGAAAGCCTGGAACAAACAGTAAATGAAAGCCAGGACCAAACAGTATGTAAAATAGATAACCTTTAAACTCGGCCTATAAATTGCGTTGTATCTCTATTTAATAAGGTTACTAAGCGGTTTTCGAACGCACTCATCAACCCGTTCGGAGCCGCTTTTATAAGCGTAGATAAATGTAATCTCACCAATGCGCATTTGTAAGCAGCATTGCTACCCACAAAAAAAGCCCGGATTGCGTGATAATATCTCTGTGCTGAGCCCGTGCTAGGCTTTTGGCTGGCACAAAATCATCCACATGATACAATCGCCTGCCAGATATTTTGGTAGCTAAGCTGCCTGTGTTAAGCGTTCCTGGTAGCCTCGCTGCCGTATATTGAGAGTGAAAGAGTATGAGTGAGTCGTTTGCCGCGATTGGATTAGTTAATCCGAAATCGCCTACTAACGTAGGTGGCGTATTAAGAGCTGCGGGTTGCTATCAAGCACAAGCCGTTTATTTTAATGGTAATCGCTACGCAAAGGCTGCTAAGTACCATACTGACACAAAAAACATCGCCGATAATATCCCCATTCAACAGGTTGATGATCTTACCAGCCTGAAAGTACCTGGCCGCTCGCTCGTGTGTATTGAGCTGGTGGAAGGTGCAACACCATTGCCACAATTTACGCATCCCGATAATGCAATTTACGTTTTTGGCCCCGAAGATGGCAGCCTGCCACAAGACATTGTGGATGCTGCCGATGCCGTTGTGTATGTACCAACAACCGGTTGCATGAATCTGGCTGCAACGGTTAACGTGCTGCTGTATGACCGCATGGCAAAACGCACCACCGGGTTTGATGCAGGCCAAATCCTGACCAGTCGGGATACCAATAATCGTTTGGTGGTTGGATAAGCACGCGGTTGGAGAATACTGGCGAACACCAGACTGGTTACCCCGGCTTTGGGCACTTAAATGGATAATCAGGGCGCGCAGTCTGCTGACAGCATTTCGCTTTGAGTACGCATTATCTAAGACAAGCCTTCACCCCTCGCCAGTTCGCTGAATATAGCGTAAAATGGTCTATTACATGTCTGTATTTATCCACTCGTCTTTGACGCTAAATGAATACACTTTATCTACTCAGGCAAGCTTTTTGCTGATTGAGTATCTCTTGCTTGAAGGCAACTATGAAAAAAACATTTGAACTAACTCACCCGAAAATCAAACTTGCACGACGCGTTGACGCCGTCAAACATGAGCTTAAAAAATACCTTAAGCGTGAACGCAACAAAACGTTACCAGCAGGCGCTGACTACTGGGATTTTGACTGTCAATTTGGTAACACCGAAGCAGAAGCTGAGCCAGTACACGTATCACAGCTCAATAAGCTGATCGACGAAACTCAGGAAGAAAACCTCACCTCTTTCTATGTGGAAATCCTGGCAAAGCCAGCCGTCAGACAAGCGCGTAATGTGTCCGACGATGAATCAGGGGACTATTAAAGCCCTCGCTGTCTTGCAGGGCCTGGCTCAGCAAGACAGTTCAGAATTAAGCCCTAGGCAATAAAAAGCCGAAAATGTAACTCATAACATACCAAGCCGTTCACTGACATTTATCAGCAATGCCAACAACAGAGACTCCGCCAGTCAGTATTGCGCAGCGCGCCAAATGTTTCGTGAACTTTACATCATGGAAGGGCTTCTGCTTCTACTCTGCATTTGTCAGTCACCTTTTCTCTGAACTCTTCATCATTAAGTGCTCTTTGCGTGTTGCCATTGAGAACATTCTCACATTGTTCAGAACGGTGTTGCTCACCATAAAAGATAACGTTTCGAATCTCTTGTGCTATACAATCTGTCTCATAGCCAGTTTGATTATAATTACTAAATACCATTACAGCCTGTTTCCGGTCCAGCAACCTTGAAAAGCTAGTCACCCAAGAATAAGGGTAGCTACCTGAATAGCTTAAAAATTTCTCATGCTTGTTTAATTCTTTCATTTTACCCGGTAATTCAAAAGTCTCCGGACAGTATATTTTCCTTCTGTCATATTTAGGGACATAATTAACAAACCAGCCGTAGCCAAAATACTCACACTGAAACGCATGGTCAGCTGTGTGATCTTCAGATTCATCGCTAACTTTTTGGTAAGGCGTAAACGCATTTGCTTTTTGCTGTTCATCAAGAATTAAATCGCCATACAAACTCAGATCCCAGGTATGCATATCTTTAACAGTGGAATACATATTTCCTGCAGAGTAGAGCACCATTGGATTGCTATACGGGTTTTCGAAGATATTTTGATAAGGTTCGGGCCCGCCAGTGTCTGGCAAACGGCCTGTTGTGCAAGGTAAAAACTGGTTATCTTTATAAATATAGCCTGTCGTCATTTTTTCATAGATACCAATTGCATTAAATGTTCCGCTATCGTCCATTTCTAGCGTGCTTAGTATCCTCTGCTCCAGGATATTACCAAAATAATATTCAGGGGAAATGTAACCTTGCTTATTCGCTTTGAGCTGCTCGATAATATTACCAATAAGATAATAATTGCAGTTGCTGTACTCAAACAGCGTGCCAGGTACAAACTTAGTGGCTCCACCTTGCTGTTCACACGTGCAAAAACGATTACTGAACGCTTCAGGCCCGTTCAAATTCAGGCTAACTTCCCCCAAATAAGGCCGCCACCCCCAGTCCAGATATACTTTTGGGTTACCGCTATAGTCAACAATGCCAGACGACATAGTCAACAAATTGTGAAGCGTCACATCTTTACATGCATTATTAGGAAACCAAGGTAGATAATCACCAATGGTCGTTGTTTCAAGCACTTCCTGAGACAGCATTTGTTGCAGTAAAGCCGCTGCAAACTCTTTGGTATTTGAGCCAATACGATATTTGGAGTCAGAGGTATTCAGACCAACTTGATACTTTGCATCAGAGGTGACTTCATCGAGGTGATAGTGCTGCGCAAACTGTTTAAATTGTGTATAGCTTTGGATGTCTCTTGGCCCACAATTGGCTTCATACACAACCTCCTCACCTGAGGTGATATATACACTGCCAAAAAACAGCATTTCATCACAGTAATCGGCCAGTATTTGTTTAAACAAATCCACTTTTTTCGGCCCAATTGTGTTGTCATGGGCGACGCTTTCTTTAAAACATGCACTCAAAAGCACACAGGAGCAGCATAACAAAAAGACCTTTAATTGCTGGTGATAGAGCTGGTTCATTTTATTTCCTTAAAAATGTTTAGAAAATTTGCCAACCTCTAACTACTAACAAAGCTTATTCTGTCACTTCAAATTGCATACATGCCATGCAACATGCAGCCGCTTTTACAAACGATTTATGACGACCCGTTTGGGTAGGCATGTGTGCAGGAGCCACTGCGAACACCCACTCCAATTGTTATAAGCTATGCCCAAAACAGAAATCTATGGCGTAGGACCTCTGGTGAATGCTTTCTGCCGGACGCTTCTCCCCCTCGATACTGTGCTGCGAAATAGTCAATACACAGTGCGAACTGAGCAAACTAACGTGTTAATAGCGAAGTCAGACTCGACATAGCCGCAGCTACGGCTTTTTGAACTACCGCTTTTGCACAAATTTCTAATGAGATAAGTTCAGCTTCCAAAATTTTCTGCTCTCTTAGCAACTCAACCTCCATTTCTTCACTACCGATCTCATTGTTCAAATGCGCTTGTACAATAGCTTGAATTGATTCCCTTTGAGCTTCTAATGCCTTTTCCAATGGCTCCAAAAGTGGCTTTGCTTCCTCACCAACCACTTTCAATGTTGTTTCTAACATGTGTTTATAAAGTTCACTTGTGTTCATCTGATTTCCCGTTAATTACGCTTTTTTATTTGTTCACAGCCCTAGCCTAATCAGAATCAAAAGTACGGGCTATTACACACGGATTACAGATGCAACCTTGCCCCTGAACCAGAACAACTTTGCAGCCAGTTTATTCAATTCATCCAAATCCTCAGCGTTTAGAATGATCCTGAGAGCAGGTAATTTATCAACCATAACCAACAAGGTACTTAGCCATGAAATCAGAACTGAAACTAGCGTTTCAAAAGGAAATGGCCGCGGCTAAAGAGCAGTATGACAACACCCAATACAGTAAGAGCTTTTATCACTTAGAAAGAGCACACATATTAGGGCAATCCTTTATTATTCCTCATACGCAGTCGCACTGGTGGATGCTCAAATTAGGCTTCAAAAGATATAACGCCAGGGAGGTACTAGGGCAAATAGCCCGGATCTTTGCTTCTGTTATCTTCTCCAGAATTTGGGTGCCAAAAGGAAATACCGGCGGAACCAATGTGAGCCCCATAAAACCTATGCCAATTCCAGCCGATCTGGCTGAATACTTGAAATAGTTCTACCTGAGCACCTAACGCGCGTAGCACAAAATACAGCATCGATAAAAGCACCATACGATTCAATTTGGGAAGGCGCAGGACTGGCCAAGCGAATATGATACTGTGTCAGGCAAGTGACCAGCCATTTGCCTAAAAATTACGATACACTTGATGTGTAATGCAGGGACATTGCCAGCCCCTCCAGCGCCCAAGAAACGCAAAAAAAACCGGAGACGATTGGTGTGATAACCTCCAATGTATGGATAGACACAGGCCTTGTGCTCATTTACGGCTCACAGCTAGATGCCAACTATCACCAGCATGTTGCTATACAGATAGTATGGCCATGTTGTGACTCATCCTCTGAATTGAATGGAGAGACGCTCCGGGGCCTGGTCGTGATCGCGTCTAAACACAGTCATTGTCTTAAAATGTCCAAAGGATGGATCTTATTAGTAGAGCCACACAGCCTGTTAGGAGAACAATTAGAAGCAAAGTTACAAGGTCAGTCTATGGTTTCCTTTGAACTTAACGCTGACTGCAAGGCATATCCCCCCTTAGACAAGGAAAGCGCTTATCAGCTTATTGCGCCAATATTCCGAGTAATGTCAATTGACCAGACTTTACTAAACTGTAATCAGAGCTCAGTCACTGATGAACGTATCCAGAGGTTACTTGAAAACCTGGATGCCTGTTTTGTGGCCGACTGTATTAAGCCGCAGCAATGGCGTGCAGCAAGCGTCGCACAAACCCTAAATCTTTCAGAAAGTCGATTTCTGCACATCTTCAAAGATCAGGTTGGTATTGCGTGGCGCCCTTTTCTGTTGTGGCGAAGATTGATTTGTGCGCTACAGACACTCCTAAAAGGAATGTCCGCAACCGAGGCGGCATACGTGGCTGGGTTTTCTGACAGTGCACATCTTAGTCGTACTTTTCGCTCTACATTTGGAATGAGCATCATGCAAGCAAAAAAGCTCGCTAAATAACCCAGCAAGTTTATGCTATTTTCCGTCGACAGCGTCGGTTAGAAAAAGCTCGCTTCACCGCTAAGCCATTATTTGGTAACTACACTACAAGTGCCCCCACCTCACGAACCTAAAACAGAGAACAATAACGCAGGGTGTTCTGTATTTACTCCCTGCGTTCTCTGGCAAAAAATTGACACCAACTCGTGCCATCAACCAATAAAGTCACCAGATAGTGATTTTAACCCTCTATTTTCAAGGCATTGAAAAGCGACATCAGCATACTGCTCAGCCTGGTTCGAAAAATGCATAAATGGGTCAAAGTCAATCCAGAGAATGTCACCAACATGAATAAAAGCACCAATACAGTTTATGTGTTAAGTGGATATGCGAAATGTTCAATCTCTCACACAGGGAAGTACAAACTCGGCAATAAACACTCCATTGGCCTCTTAACAACCGATGAAAACTATCAGGACAATATGCATCAGCTTAAGACCTTTATTAAGGACTTAGGGTGGGAATCCATTATGTTTTGTATGGTGGAAGAAGTTGACGACATTAACACCTTATCGAATGACGTTTTAATATCCAGTTTTCATCGTGCTCAGAAAAATGGTCAATCACTCGTGGTTAATGATCACCCTATTACAGTGCATTAAGGTTACGAATTAGAGAGTAGCTAGCCCGCAGAGTCTTAGTGAGATTAGCCTTGATCAGGAGTTTGCCAAAACAAACTCCTGTGATGCTAAGTACTAAGACAAATGTCATACCGTTCTGGCGGCTTTACGCTTGGCGCGTTGTAAACGCTATATTCTTGGCACACCATTTAAAAATGAAGTCACTTCACTGGCGACATTTCCCAGTGCGGCGGCAACAGCCTCGAGCTCGGCCCGTTTCATCGTTTCACGAAAATTCGTATCCGTTGATGCCTTTGAAGCTATGAAATCTTCCGTACTGACAATTGACTTAACGATTACTCCGGAGCGTATATCCAGTAATATGGACTCGACCGAGCAGTAAGATTTCGAATTGTTGGGATCAATGAATTTGTATTTCTGGTATGAATAACAAGAACTTGTATAAGCCAACAGTAAATCTGCCTGAAACCTGGCTGCAGCTTCCCTTAACGTCGAGACCGATCTTTTTTCTGAAACCAGCATGGCTGGTAAAAAAGAGGCATCATAAACCCTATCAGAAGAACGCAACTTAGTGATCAGTGACTTCACCAGTGAGTCATTTAGTACAGTAAAGTCATTAGAATAAGCACGCCAATATTTATCTTGACTGAGCTTAAGCACTGCGATTCTATTTTTCTCGGGCAACCTAACCTGATAATTGAGTAGTTCCTGGATCCTGTCGTTGTTATTACCTAAAACTGGATCACCCACTAGACTATTTTGAGAGTTCGATGCCTGTTCCTGATAATAACTTGACGGGCGCTCAACCGATCCGACAGTTGAACAGGCCTGCAATAATACACAAAAAAAGACGCCATATATTTTTTTCATTGTATTCCTTTCCTAACCTTCATTTAATTAATGGGCTGCGCTTCTCTATCATTAAAGTGCACTTGGTAAAATCACACTCAGGAGCAACACAAACACCAAGTAAAATAGCACACCTAAGTGATAACCAAATAGGGAGCTATTGATTGAATTCCCTTTTCTGTAAGATAGGTATACACCAGCAATGTATGGCGGCAAACCAGCCCCAATGCCAATGGTCAGGAGAAGAAAAACAGCCTCCAGAGTGTCATTTTGTTCGGTTAACTCGCACTGGAGGTCATCCCAGTTTCCGCATCCCCTGTTTATGCCTGTTCCACCAGAAAGCCCATCCGCTCCGTTTGTCCATATATCGAATCCTTCCGAATTGTTTTCTCCAGGCATAAGATATAAATAGTCTCTCCCCCAAGGGTCTTCTGGCAACCCATTAAGGAGCTTTACTTTTTTACAGGGGCAATCTTTACTTACAAATATTTCCCGGTTTAATACGCTTAAACCTTGTTCATTGGTAGGATATCTGCCAAATTCCTGGTGATAATACTCAACGGCTTTAGCCAGCTGTTTAATGTCCAGAGACGCTTTCTCTTCCGGCGATAGATCTCTAGTCGAACTATGAATAAAGCCAGAAATTAGAGTCATAGTGATTAATGCCATAACTTTAATTTTTTGCATTACTGCTCCCCTGCTCCCATTACTTGCGCTGGATACCCAGCCGCCAGACAATGCTAACCAGAAACCCAATCTCACAAGTTGTAAACCTAACAACATGAATCTATCCTGACGATAAATTCACTCGACTAAATGTCTTTGATTAATTTTTAGTGAAATGGGTTGTGAAGCAGGATGCTCAACAGGCTTTGTGTGAAATTTGGCTCCGAGGGCAGGGCTCGAACCTACGTCCACCCGGAAAAAGAGCCGGGCGCTCTACCACTGAGCTACCTCGGAGACTGTCAGATTAGTCTTTTACAGGTTTTCCTGAAAAAACACCAGTCTTCTTTAATACTTTTGCCAGACCCGGGTTTGAGACTGTAACACCATGAACAAGTTCCGGCGTTAATCTAAACTTGGCGACTTGAATATCAGGTGGTGGTGCAGTCCAACCTTTATGCACCGGATCAACGCCATAGCGACGACACACACGCTCCACGAAGTGCCTGCTACATTCAGCCTCTCCAGATAGAACCTCCCAGGGCAACGGCACTTCATTCCAGATTTTGGTATCCACTTCAAGTGTCCCTTCTTCATGGTGGTGCCATGCAACAACATCCGCAGCCATCAATCTCAGTACTTTTCCAGGGCATAAGACATCAATAATATCTTGCATACCCAAATCAAAAAGAAATCTGAACCAGGCATCGCGCACTTTATTCCATGCACCTGCGGTGTTGTTCCATGTCGTTGAGTCATTTCCGCGTTTTACGATCATTGTCTTTCTGGAAATGTCAGATTTGCCCCAAAGCTCCTTCAAAAATTCCGCTAATTCACACAGCACTGAATACCAGGTACCCAGCATCTTTCCTTTCTGTTCGTCGGTTAACTTACTAAGCACAAATGGCGCGGGATAAACATGGCTTATTGCCCACCAATTTGTAGAGTTGGCTCGCATACAATCCTGAAATAGCTGATGTGCTATTTCATCGTAAGGTCTTTGCTGTTTATCGGTTGTAAATTCACTTCTTAAATTGCATCTGGCCACGTAGTAAGCGATAAACGCAGCCGTCAAAGCGTCATCGAAAAAGTGGTGTTCATCAATTGTAAAGGCCAGTCCAGATTTGCTTATCAGCGTAAACTCTCTTTTTTTAAGCTCCCTGGCAAGGCGAGCTCTTTTCGCTTGAAGTCTGCGCAAATATCTGAATTTTTTATTGTACTGTCGTTTAGATATATCCAGATTTGCCGCTTTTCTTTCAAGCTTATTTAGCCTGTCATGTTTAAAGTCTAACTTGGATGGCTCTCCCCCTAATAAAGGGCAAGCTTGTTCAATCAGTGTATCTGCATGCTGCGGAAGTGCTCCATTATCAGGTTCAAACACCACGGACGGAAATAGCTCTTTACCTTTATTCAATTGCTTTTCACATCCTATGGGATTGAAGAACTCATCGGACATTGACGAGTAACCAAATTGATTATTTGACAATGCGCCCTCAGCGGCCAGCTTAAGCTTACTCATCGTTTCTTGAGTTAATTGCAGTTCGGGCAATTCTAGTATCACCTGCGCTATATCTTCAGGCCTCTTCCGGCTATTGAGCGATGTAAAGAGCGTTTTATATTGCTTGCTATACATAATCTTATCTACATTGTTAACGGCATGCGCCTTCAGGAATTTTTTGATTATTACGCTTCGTTTTAAGGGCTATATTACTCAACCAATAAACGAACCAGACAACACTTTTATCCTAAGAATAGTAAATTGATCATACATCATTTGCCATCAAAAAGCGGTGACGAGGGAATACGAGAACAGTCAGAATCATTAACAAAGTTTGGACAAGGCAGCTGCCAATTACAGCGGGCGCTGCCCGCTCACCATTTCAAAGCACCAACAAACCCGTAGCTAAAAGAGCGGCTCATAAATAAGCCCCAAGTGAAAACGTTAACCGGATCCAGTGAGCAGAATTGAACAAAAATAGGCTTAGCCAACAACAACCCGGTTCTGTTACTCACCTTCCATCTCGTACTGCTTAAGTATCGACAACATATTCTCTGGTATTGGAGATTTTTGCCCTGTTTTCATATTAAACATCACCACATTCGCATACCCTGTTGTGCATATCGCCTGCTGTGACTCACTAAACGCTTCATAGCGCATGGTGAAACGATCTTCTTTAATGTCGGTAATATACGAACCAATATAGAGGGTATCCGGAAAAGTAACTGGTCGTTTGTATTGGGCATAAGTATCGCGCAATACAGGACTATGGGTGGGTTCTGATAAGATAGAAAGTAGTCCTGTTTGCTTTAAAAAATCGATCCGTGCGGTTTCAAAATAACGAAAGTACGACACGTTGTTCACATGCCCCAGCGCATCCATTTCACCCCATACAACGTTGATCTTGGTCTTAATTGCAAACTTCTCGAAAAATTCCTGCATGATGTTGCCTCTCATTATGATTAATGACTTTGAGAGTAACAACTCATCGTACCAGCAACAAGCACTATTCGACACACCAACCGCAAGCAGATAAGAGTGGCGGAGTCAGAGCTTCTCCGGAGGTTCTAAGCTCTGACTCCGCCAGCGTTGAAGGCTCATACTATCAGGTGTCTGTATGGCTCATCATGTATGACTTGCTATATCCTCACTTTATGATCCACATATTATTTACGATCGGCACGTCTTGTGTTCCCCCCCAAAAAGAAGTGGTACGGCAACCAGAACCATGAAAACCAACTTTTTTACCGGATGCAAATGCTGCTAATGCGCTAGACACCATTATATTTTTTCCAGGAAGATCGTGAGGGATATAAACTCTAAATGTTGACGTACATTCATCCAGATTGTCTACAGCACCCGATATATACAAGCTGACAGCCCCATTTTCATGAGTAAAAAATCGTGTAATCTCTACACCACTAGAGTTTAAATGAGTAATATATTTACCAAATGCACTTGTACTAGCCAGCATACAAGTAAACAGTACGAGTAGTTTCTTTTTCATATTTCCTTAATCCAATTGAGCAACATATACCGACACATAAGGCTGAACGCTGCTACCGAAGCCCGAAGGCTGTGTGTTTGCAAGTGCAACTTTTTTGGCAACAATCACGACTCAGAATGATGCATCCGGTTATTTTTTGTTTAATAAACTGGGACTGTATCACGAGATGACTAGACAGGTACATTTAAATATCCTAGTAAGCTACGTCGCTGTAGCTCTTAACTAACTACTTGTATCGACAGCAAGCATCCAACATTTTTGATACTCAGAAAATGCATAGAAATAGTATGCTTTTGAACAAAAGAATGGACACATTGAGCAGGGAAACCAAATGAACTAATTGCAAAGACCTAATTACACTGGGTGTCTGCACAAAGAAAGAGATCTTTGAATCAACTGTTCGATTGGGTGTCTTTGATTTATTTGGCTGTCATGAATGCAAGTCAGTTTTCAACAATGCATATCTCAATATGGAGAGAAGACACTAATTTGCTCATAGGCCAGGTGCATATTACAGACCTGACCCCCATCACAAACTAATGTGAATATCGCCCAATGTTAGAATGGGTGTCTTGAAAAAGTCCTGCAAAAACTCTACCCCAGTATTGGCAGTAGTCCAAAAACCAGTACCGTACACCCGATTAATGAAAGGAGTGATCCAATACGTACCGTCATCATAACAACGAGTTCAGCTGTAATATTAGCTGTGAATCCAGCACCCGCGATCGGAAGCACTTGACTTGCACCTGTTACTGACGCAATGGTTATTCCCAGCCAGATAAGCATGAACCCAAATACGGAGCCATAGGCTGCAAGCAATTCCAAAAATAAAGACAGCTCCACGAGTGACCAGATAACACCAAAAAGGGCCACTGCCATACCACATTGAACAGCCGTCAAGTGACCAGAAAGCGCCATCCGGGAATTTTTTACAGCAGGTATCAATGCACCTTGTATTAAACCAATGAGAAAAAAGGCAATTCCAATAAATATAAGTTGTGCACCTGTTTGTGTAAGCTCCATCACCTCACTCCTTGCATATATTCAGCGGCAGTATTAACAGTGCGGCATACACACCTGGCAATGTAAAGCGAAGTACTTTGTTCAGGTTGTTTTTTACATCTTTGAAAGGTATTCATTGTTAGTCTCCAGTAAAAAGCACATGGTAAACAACGAAATACGTGAATTCATTCACCTAGATTCATTTTTTAATTTGCTCAAAGTCTGGGGAGCAATCCCCAGGTAAGAGGCGATATGATATGACTTAACTTGATTAAATATAAAAGGATACTCTTCAAGTAAGCGCGCGTACCTTTGGGCAGCAGTCTCTGACATGAGAGAAAGTACACGTTTGTATGTGGCAGAATAATAGGTGTTATGTATCCATATTCTGGTTAAAAGCTCCCACTTTTTCTCTTGTGATATGAACTTATCAAGCTTATTCAGAGACGTTACGTAAAAGACCGAATCTTCAAGGGTTTCAAAGTTCAGCATTGAGCCTGTGTTTTCGTAGAAGCTAACACTATCGTCCATAAAGTGATTCAAACCATGTTTACTTTTCCCGCGAAAATAGAGTTGCCAGGTGTGCTCCTTGCCATTCATATCAATCAAATATGATCTGGCTAAACCGCTTTTTATAAACCATATTTCACTAAACACATTACCTGCATGGTGAACCGTCGTTCCTTTTTTAACACTTTTGATATCAAACATTCCGCAAGCATTCTCCCATTCGTCATCAGTGACAGGAATATACTGCTCAATCATTTTTCTAAAATATTTCATAAAGCTACAGTTGTCGGTTTTTGAAATTACGCCGTGGCCTTAAGGTTCTCCGATACTTAATGAAAATCAATTTGATAAAAAATCACGGTATAGCCTGAGCGAATTCATTCTCGTCAAAAGAAAAAATAGCCACATTATGCGTTATTTCACAATCCTACACGAAGTGCTCAGAAAAAACTGCCCCGATATTGATACTAAGCACTTTGAAACATTCAGATTTCCAGTGCTCCCTCTCACTAGCAGTACAGAACCAGGCAAAGATGTCAGGCTCAGAAGAAGTTATTTTATAACAGTGAAGTGGATGCGTCGGATATATTGCGAATATGTGCTGTTAAATGGCATGCTGGGAGACCTGGCCTATGAGACTCGACTGGTTCCATCGTTAAAACAAACTCACGTCACCTTTATTGGTTGACAGCCGCTCAACCAATGACTGCAAATCGACAGAAGCTTTGTTCACTGCGACAGAGACCTCATCGCTTTGTGCCATTTTTTCCAGCGTTTCAGAAATCACCAGCATTTGCGCAACGTCTTCAACAATACTTTGCGAAATATCTTGTTGGTGCACCGCATTATCATCTACTGAATGGGTCACCGTGATCAGGCTATCAAATGAAGTCGAGGTTTGACCCAACACACTGCTCACCTGTGCAACCGATTGCGCGGTTTGCGTTGTTTTAGATAGACCTGATTGTATCGAGGCCACCGCTTGTTTAGAACTTAGTAAAGTGCCGTCGATAATGTCTTTTATTTCAAGTGTTGAATTTTGGGTTCGTGTTGCAAGGCTTCTCACCTCATCGGCAACCACCGCGAACCCTCGCCCTTGTTCACCAGCCCTAGCGGCTTCTATTGCGGCATTGAGCGCCAATAAGTTGGTTTGCTCTGCAATATTTTGAATAACCTGTAACACATTAACAATTTCAGAAGACCGGCTTTCTAACTGCTCAATATTACCTGCAATTGCTTGCATTTCACCAACCAACTCGCCCATATCTTTATCAGCTAAGTCCAAAGAAGCTGCACATTGTGCTGTCGCTTCGCTTGTTGATTTAAAAGAATCGAACGCTTGTTTTGAGTCCATTTTATTCTGCTCGGCGATGGTGGATAAGCGTGCAGTAGCCTGGTTTAAACTATCGACTATTTTGCTTTGCGATACTGAGCTATGACCAATTTCGTCGGAAATTTCTGATAGTTTAGCAAAAGCAGTACTCACTTCATGGTTGACTAAATTAATGAGCCCAACACTGTCAGATAACTTTTCTTGCATATATCGCGCACTCTGAACCAACTCTCCTATCTCATCACTTGATGAATGCGAAATGTTCTTTGTGTAATCCCCTTCCGCAATCGCTTTTAATACTTCATTGAGATCGCCAATCGGCCTGACAATTATTTTTTGAATATATAGCAGAACAAACGCAACCCCAATAATTGCGGTCAACATACTGATCAAACTTACTGTAAAACTAGTGCGTGATGAAAAATCTTTTAAACTTTCAAAATTATCATCCACACTTTCATCTATTTTCAGAACAAGCTCTACCAGCGATTCGCTCAAAGCCCTGTCTATGCCTTTAACATGTTGATCAGCCTTTTCTATATTTAAATCAGAAGACAGAAAAATATCATAGCCAGCTTTGTATTTTCCTGTCGCATCACTATAGTCTTTTAATATTTTAGAGATAAGTGTTTTAACCGCCATAGAGTGCTGTTTTGACTGCCCAATGTTCTCGAGTACCCTTTTCACTTCATTTTCTGAGTTCAAAAAACGCTGCCAATATTTATTTCGCTCTTGGACTGATTTAGAGCGGATCAGTACATTTTTCCATTCTTGCACTTGTGTTTTAAACAGCGATAGCGCCAACCGCCCCTGGTTGGCCGCATGTATATTCTTATCTTTAAGCTCAACAAATTGAGATTCAAGCGTATGCAAAGTAAACAACATTGCAAGTACGACAATAGCAAACATAGCTAACATTGCAGACATTGGTGTTAACAGCTTAACTTTTAAGGAGCTTTTCATGGACTACCCCACAACACACTGATACTCAGTTAGTAAGGATAGAACAATTTTCAAACTCTTTATTTCTCTATTCAAAAATAGCTTTGTCTAGAGAGGACAGTGCTTCATACATTTCTAAAGTGAAACTGCCAGCTGTTCGCATTTGCAACTAGGGGTGGGTATCTCTTCACTTACTTATGCATCTCTTATGTACTGCAACTATCTTATGCACTGTAAATTTCGGGAAAGAAAAGGCTCTGATTAAATCATAAATTGCAGAAATGGCACTCGCTGAACGCTTTTACCGTGCAATGAGTCTCACACGATGTACAGAGAACGTTAAGTACAGACACATATTGTTAACCAGCAGAGCCTGCATTTGGGATCTGTCCAACTCAATGGGCTGGATGAAAAATCATATCGATCACTCAATGACTTTTTGCTTTGCAACCAGGCTAGCTCTGTCGCTTTTAAGTGATAAGTGAACCCCGACACTTCAAGAGACTTATGTTATGAAACAAGGGTTAAGCCACTAGAAACCTTTAAATACTAATTAATTGGTGTTTTATAAGGCTATTTGACAGCACTTAAACAATCAAAATACACTTTACTATCTTGATAAGTTGGTGGGTAAAGTTCTGCTTGTTCCATCACACTATTCATAACACCGATAATCGCCCACTCGATATTCTTTAGCTGACTTGATTTGACCTCATAATAACCAACAGAGCCACACTCTTTGAAGGCTCTTTTTAAAATAGGTTTACCTTGATTGGGAAGCGTAAACTCATGAAGGGCTTTTCCCTTAAAGCGAATATTGTCTTGATAACATGTCATATATGTATCAACACCGCACCGCTCTTTTGCCACTTCCAAGTCAAAATACTCCATAACAATACAAGTATTTGGCATTGGAACCATCTGAGGGCAGCGCCTTTTTATTATTTCGCAATCTGTGCCTAACTTTTCACAGGTCTTGGCTGCCAAGCTTTTCAACATTAAGTCAGCAGATTCTCTTTTGCCAGCAGAAGAAGCTGAACTGAAAATTATCAAAGAAAAAATAAAAATACAGCGGATCATTAAGTTATCTCAAAACTCTGAAAGAAAGCCAACACCTAAATATAAGGCACAAATTAACAGGTTAATATTTAGGTAATTCGGAATGGTTACGTTGGTATACCCTACTTAAATCTGTGCACCGGAAGTCTATATTGTTTTAGCCGAAGTGTCTCTTCAATTTTCTGCCACTTGTGCAATCCGAGTATAAAAAATTGACCCGGCCAGAGTTTGTCATTGAGTTGACATTGAAGCAAGGTGTGTTTGATTGGAAGCCTGTGATTTGCTAATTCTTTATCACATGCCACTGTCCAAAAAGGTGTTCAACACATTGGGTGTTTGGCAAGCACACATCTTTGGGGTTTACTGTACCAAAAGCATAAATGCCTTCGCCTGTTCCGTTTTCATCTTTGTATGAAAACGCTTTCCTAATTAGCCAGGCCCCCTGGTAGTATTGAAGCCAGAGTGATTGTAAACCGGTTTCTTTATATGGCCCAATAATTTTACTCAAATCTGGCTTAACCACTTTTTTATATTTGGGTTCGCCAGCTTCCCAGGCCATTGAGCTTTCATCACGCTGATGGGATTTGTCATGCCATTGGATAGAAACATACCCGGCGTCCTCTGTGGCACGCATAGCTTCAACAAATTGATCAGAATAAGTAAAAACAAAAGTAAAATGCTTAATTTTACTTTCTGGCCAATAATACATTGACTTTATTAATAATATGAAAATTACTGAGAGCAGACTTATGTACAAAAGCAGTGTCTTCATACATCCAATACCTTAAAAAAACAGCCGAGTTTAGAAACGTTCATCTCCTCACCTACGCTAAAGCCTATGTGTTATACTTGGAAATGAAAAAATGGTGCTAGATATCTATAAAAATTTTTCTTTTAAGAAAATTGACCTAGAAAAAGAAGCTAATAAAACACCCACCAATAGTCCTAAACCATTAGCGCCTAAATCGAGCCATTCTCCATAGCGATTAACATATGGCTGAACTAACTCAATAACTCCACTATAAACTAAAAAACCTGTTATAAACAGCGACCACCTTTCAGGTCTCGCTAACGCAACTGGAAATGCCAAAGCACCATAAGCAATAAAATGATGAGTTTTGTCTGTACCAGGAACCGCAGGAAGACTATCTACTGGATATAAAGACAAACCTGTAATTAGCAAAGCTATTAAGGCTGTGAATGAAAGCCAATGAAGTTGAACTAAGTTTAATAAAGGTTTCAAGATATACTCCGAATCAACAATAGCCCCAAACCAGCTTATCCTGATGTGTTTTTTGATTAAAAAACACTCTGCGATGCCCATGGCTTGGATCATAGCCATATATTACAGCCCATTCGAGCTTGATACCATGGTATGTTCTAAATTGACGATACTAGACGATTGAATTCCATACTTATTAGCCAGTAGCAATGAGTGTCATAAATTTAAACTCGCCCCACGGAAAAATAGCCAGAGCCCGGCTGTACAAAAGCGCACCAAACCTGAATTTAGAGAATTCAAACTAATACTGAAAAAAAGCATTAACCCAGTAACCGCTCACACTGTGTCAGATTGGCTCGACGCCTTTTATGAAGATGCTCACAGTAATTTGTCATCGCTTGCTCTCGCCCTACCGCGCCATGAAAGACCTTCGTGAACTGCGTAGTTAGTTTGAGCCAGTTATCCGGCTCTATTTGTAACCTCGCCAACAGTGGCTGACTATCGCAGATATAACCTCGCTTATCTGCACGCATGCATCGGCCTGTTAACTCAACCAGCTGAATGTAATAGCTCAGCTCAAACGGCAGCCCTTTGGGCATGTACTTTCTTGGATTACCTGCAAAACGCAATAGGCTTTTGGGTTGCTTTCCTTGCTGTGCATGCTCAATACGCTGTTTAACGCTGGTGTAGTCTGACGTTTCCAGTGTCTCTGCCATTTTGGCTCTGACTGGGTTCAGGTCAACGTAAGCCAGGCACGCTGCCAATACCGCTTCATCCAGCAAAGCCTGCGACTTGAATCGCCCTTCCCAAAATCGACCTGTACAACCATCTTCTTTGTTGGCCCTGCGGGCAATGTCTTCATTAAGCACCCGCATAAACCAGCTGATGCTTGCAAGCCGGAGTCTGAATTCAGCAATATCAGCTGCCAACATACTGTACTCGGATGCACTCAGCTGATCTCCATTTATGAATTTGTGCGTCAGCCAGTTGCCTTTAAACAGTTTATGCCAGCGAAGAACGATTGCTCTGTCTGATATCCTTTGCGCTTTTTTATCATCAACATACAATACAATATGCGTGTGATTACTCATAACCGCGTAGCCACATACATCGATGCAAAACACCTTAGCAAGGGTCAGCAATTTTTCCTCAACCCAATCTCGCCGATGTTCATATGACTTGCCCGTGAGACGGTCTTTACCGCATAGAAATGCCCGGCGAACACACCGGGATATGCAGTGGTAATATTTAGTATCTGATAGGCTAACCTGCCTTTTTCTTGCCGTTGGCATAATCTAGCATCCTCAGTCCATTGAGCATGTTCTAAAGATAGACAACGTATCATCTGCATACCAAGTTTTTGAAGGGATCCATATAGCGCTTAGCATATCCATCTGGAAGACTCGATCCTGTGACTATCCTAAACTGTGCGCTCCAATAGTAGGATCGCTACGTTTTATCTTTTAATGAGGATGTCATCGTGACTTTTTTGAAATTTAATTGTAAATAAAAAGTGTGACAATGTAGCTTTTTGTAACCTTCTAGACCTCTCCAAAAACTAGGACAAGCATGACGCCAACTCATGCTCTTGATCAAGGTACAAGACTGACTTAAACTAGGTACTTTATAACTTCCAGTTTCAAAACTGTTGAATTTTTATAAATATCAGATGAAATTCAATTTTTATTGGCTTATCTAAACAATCATAAACAAAAGGACATTTTGTGTTTTACAAATTAAAACTTGCTTTATTAAGCATGGCAGCTTTTTTAGCTAGTGCGGATGCATTCGCACTATTTAATAGCTCAAAAACCAGCTTACCTCAATCTTGCTATAATATTAACTATGCTCTAAACGCAAATGGCTGTATTTTGTCCTCTACCAGATCCTATGCTGGTAAACGAGGCTCAATGCAACTAAAACTGTATACCAATGACTCTGGTGCTCAAGCTTATGATCAACCAATAATTGTAGTAGCACCTTATCCTGGCGCACTGCTTGCAGTTAACAATAACTCAGACGCTATTTACCAAGATCTAGACCTAGTATTTAGAAATGCTTTTATGGGTGCTAGTCCGTCAGAAATTAAAGCAAGATATCCAAACTCTGATATTTTTCTTTTTGCCTATGAATATGAGCAAGGTAAAAGGTTTGGCTCAGGTGACCATATACAGCTCAATGCCTTCACGGTGCTTCAAGGTATTGAAATGATAAACGAAGCCAATCAAACCAATAACCATAAACCAAGCATTTCAGTACTTGGTACAAGCTTGGGTGGTGTAGTATCTAAATATGCCATCGGTTATGCGCACAAATATGGTATCGAAACCAACATTAGAACATGGGTTACCATAGATTCCCCACTTAAGGGAGCAAACATACCACTGGCTTATCAAAGATTACCTTTATTTATTGACTCAATGCTCGATGATTTCGGTAGTATTGGTGTAATTAGCCTATCGACTTTTGATTTTCTCACTTCAGCTCTAGATTATACACCACTTTTCTTCCTTGAGTTGTCTGAACTAACTAGCGAAGCCAAGCGAGCAATACGTGATATACGTTCGATGGTGCAAGTATCATACGAAAATATACATTCCACCTCATCTAAGCAACTATTGATAAACCATATTGTTGATAAAAATGGTAGCTATCGCTCAACTCTATTAAGAGAGTTAGACTCGATGCCCCTCCCTAACGATATACGCAAAGTTGTATTTACTAATGCATCTCTTGTAAACAGCTATAATACACCTTCAAACTGGAATGCATCAAAATTTATTGTTGCACCACATTCGGGGAATCCCGGCGAATTAGAAGCTGCTGATTTTACTTTTAAGGAAAACACACCTAATGGCAATCGAAACGAGAGTCTATTCAAGTCTTATACACGTGTAGATCGACCTTTCGGCAACGATAAGCATGTAAAAGAGGATACAAAATTGAATGAGTTTCCTTATTATCAGTATGTAAACAGTGCTCCAGGCACTAATATTGGCCTTACCCGAAGTATGTTGAATACGATAAATAACAATATATTAGAGGCGACGCCTTCCCATCCTGCCTATGCTAGATGCCATAATTGTCAAGAGCCGAATTTTATTCCTACTTTTAGTGCTCTAGACATTGATCCGGCCGTGTATGGGACTGACCTAAACAGGCTTAAAGGAGCAAGCCATTCTGAAACACTTCAAAAGCTTGAGGCGGCTTCTCCGTTCGACAGAATTCATCATGTAAATAGCCGTACACACGATTACGAATTTAATGCTTCTGACATGTCTAAGCTAGATTCAGAGTTACAAGGCAGGCACGATTTAGCCTACCTAATACCAGTGATTAGCAACCTATTAAATTAAGGTTAAAATAAAAGAGCCCATCAATTGGGCTCTTTTACTCTAAAAACCATAAACGTAAAATCAAAAAAATCAAAGACACCCATTCCAAATTGAAATTCCCTAAGGGGGCAGATTCAACTTGGATATCCGCGCTATCTCCGACACCAAAGCCGACCTTACGTAATGCTTCACTTCTTATTCCGAAGCCGCCAAAAAAGCCAAAGACATCAATTCAACATGTGACTACCCTCAGAAAAAATTTACAAATCTTGGTGGGTGTCTTTTATGTGATTTTGGTATTTTAGGAATGTTACTCTATGTCAGTTAGCAATCCATTTCAAAGCGCGCCTTAATAAGGCCTTAGATCTGTGATTTAAATTAGCTGACATAGAATATTGAACGGCCCCTGTACGTTACTTTGAGTTTAGAGACCTAAAGTTAGACACACCAGGGTAAATCGAACATTCATGATATCCACTTACAGTGACAGTTTTACCGGCTGCGTATGCTGCCATAATTAGACTCATATAGGCTTTACCTGTTGAAGTAGATATATCCACAACATAATCAAAATGTTCGTTAGTATGACATGATGCCTTGTATTTAATTGTTCCATTCACTTTAAAAAACAGCTTATCGCCATAAACAGGACCAGTTAAAATAGAGGTGATTTTTCCTGTTTCATTAGATGCAGCAAAAGATGCTCCACTGAAGATCAAGCACGCAGCGAGTAAATATTTCATAAGCAACTCCAAAATAGATATTATTATCTCGTCTATTATACTGATTAAAAGATAAAATGGGTACAACTTATAGTAAAACAGCTCGGCAGGATACCCGGAATTTCTAGCCTGGATTCATATTTTTTCACTATAGTTCGATCCACAATATATTAAGCAATAAATTGAAAAACTGGTTCCCACTCAACTTAAGTGTTGATTTAAGAAAATTCAAAGATACGCATTCCAAGCAAAAAAGATACAGATATCGGTGGATGCCTCCCAAATTTGTGTTGAAGATATATATTCATGATCAAATTTTTGGCTAAGGGGCCTTTCACCAATAGGGTCGGTTTTCCCTCTACAACAAATAGTAAATGTGTCATCAATTTGCACTATCGCAAAGATTTGAGACTTAAAATTACTAAAGTGGAATATATGAAGAATCTAATCACCTATGGTGATGCCCTAACGCTGCAAATAAACAACAAAAAATAGTTGGCTAAAATTTGTGAGGCACGAACAAAGCCAACTGTTTTTTGTCCAGCATTTTTGATTTTCCTTGTTAGGCAACCAATTATGTAAACTTAAACAGTGCCACTATTGCTAACACATATATTGTATTAGCTTTCCATACACTGTTCTTTTTTGTGAACTTTAACACTGAGAGGCCAGCGAAAATGGAGGTAAGTATGATGAGAACAGCCTTAAAACTATACGCAACATATGCTTGATGTGTCTTATATTTCATTCCGCCATTTGACACCATTGCTTCAGAACCGAATCTGTATTCTTCAATCATTCTCGGCTGTTCTATTATTCCAAGCATATAGTATTCCCAACCAACAACTAAGAACATCAACAGTAGATAGCTAAAAAGCACCACAAATAAAATCTTGCTGAACACTCTCATGGTTACCTAACGTCTTAATAAACAGTGAAAAATATCAGGCTAAACCAAGAGAAGAATGAGCGCAAGCCTGCTATTTTGTATCTATCGTTTAATTAACTTGTTAGGTATCGCTAGCGAAAATTTCTATTCTTATTTTTTGCCACTCTTCCCACACATTTTCTGAATCAATATCCGCATAGCCTCTACTCTCCGCAGTTGCTACAGCAACATCTTCTGGAACCAGAACATATGTGGAAGAATCCTTTATCTTTAGAACCTCCGTTTCTGTCAACTCAGCTTCTTTTAACTCTTCTGCACGAATGAGGAGAGCAACTAAAGGCGGGATGTAATTTTTAACTTCTTTCATTAAATGCTTCCATCTTAAAACTATTCATAAAGATATCTAGCGCCTTGAAAATTGGCAACATTTGCTGGGTTGGTTTATGCACGCGAAGCGCAATACATATAGCGACCCAGCAATTTTTTCCTATTAATCAGATCATTAGCTATACAGCACGCTCAACTCTGAAACTGTAACAACCATAAGCAGCATATCTTGCAATTACAAAGCTAACCTTTTCATTAGTTAAAAACTCTTCAAGGTCTGACTCTGCTTGCTCAGGTGATGTCAATTTTGCGTCTAATATACGCTCGTTTTCACAGTATGCTTTTAGCACAAATGTATGACCTAAATAATCGGTTTCAGATCCATTTGGCAATGGCAGTTTATTACTATCAAATTCTCCCCTCTGTGAGTTTGCCAACACGAAAATTGGACCATATTCTTTATACGGGCCTGTTTTTGTGAATGGACAATAACTGGCCAATATTAATTCTTCACCAACCTTTGCTCCACGAAGTACATCTCGACATGGCTCACCACCTTTTGCTTCCATGATTTCTACAGGTTGATTTTGATCGTCTATACCTAAATTTCTAACTTTATCTAAGAAATCCGATCTTACAGGTACCACTTTATACTTCATTTTATCCCTTAAATAGCTAACGTTTTGCTAAGGGGCATTTGACGGTTGACTAAACTTGCACGACGCGCAAAGCCAACTGTTAATTGCCCCAGTGAGTTTACGAACGAATTTGAACAACTTGCTATGTGAACATTGCTTAAAAAAATACATTCTTGATAAAAACAAAAACAATGATGGCACTTAAAACTGTCAGGTATATTTTGAGCTTGGTTTTAAATTTACTCGCAACAGTTTGTTTTGGGTTTAGTGAGCGATTTTTCCTATTTAATGCGATTCTTAAAAAGGGAGCCAACTTCTTTCTGACCATTTTTTCATATGCTTTTGCTTCTCTTAACATCTCTTCTTCTGACTTCGGACCTTCATTAACGCTTAACTTTGGTGCGAACTTCGAAACGTCAGATTGTGCTTTATAATATTCCAACTTCTCTTCTTGAGTTAAAAAAGAAATCGTTTCTTCATCTAGTAAATCCATTCAACATGTCCAATTCACATAACACCTTAATAAACGACGAAAAGTAGCAGGCAAAACCAAGCGAAGAATGAGCGCAAACCTGCAATTTTACGTCCATTTTTTCGTTAACTTGTTAAGCGCCCTGCTTCCAAACCAGTATACATAAAAGGCTAAGACCAAAGACAAAACTCATGAATGAGATGATAAATAGTCCTTGGCCAAAGTATTTAGCCCATATTTTAGGGTTGTCATGACTTGCCACATAGGCAACGAAATGCATTTTACAGAATACAGTAAATAAAATAGAGCTTGTAAAAAGGGCCAGTGAGTAGGCTATTACCTGAGAGCTAAATATAGATGACAAATCCTTTATTATTGAAATACACACAAGAATAGCAGCAGTATTTAGTGTGGCCTGAAGCTTGAGGTAATCCATGAAAAAGCTTCTTGCTTCTTTAGTTAGATCGCCATTTTTAAGATAAATATGATTCATAGCTTCCCTGTACTGAACAATTTATTCTACCCCAACACGTCGAAACAGAAACCGACAAAACAGGCTGTATTACATAACCTCATGGTCCCATGGAATAAACTCGAAGTAAACAATCTGTTGTAACAACCAAGAAATCGAACACACCCATTCAAAGTTGCCACCTCCCCCCCCTGAAATGGGTCCAGATATCGGTGGGTGTCTCTCATGGCTCTCTGGTTAATTTATAAATGCTATGTAGAGAAATGATTTCCGCTAAAAAAGGTACAAACAATGGTGGGTGTCTTCCAAAATTGCCACCAGTATCAAAAAACGCATTGAACACGCACTGCATGGCAAACAACCCAAAAGCCTTCTGCGCTTTGCTGGTAACCCAAGGCAAAACATGCCCAAAGGATTGCCCTTTGAGCTTGAATATTACGTTGAACTGGTTGAGCTAACAGGCCGATGCATTCGTGCAGATAAGCGAGATCACATCTGCGATGCCCAACCTATCCTCGCCAGATTACAAATAGAGCCCGAAAACTGGCTAAAACTCACCACTCGATTTACCAAAATGTTCCAAGGCGCAGTCGGCAGGCAGCAAGCCGTGACTGAATACTGTGAGCACCTGCAAAAAAAGCGGCGCCCTAATCTGGCTAATTGTGAACGCTTGCTAGGGTAAAAAGACTCATACCTGACTTCGAATTAGTACTGTAGCTAAAGACTTAACTGCGCTGCTTGGCTTGGAACTGGCTGAGCTGTACTAGCCCTGACTCTCCAAAACCAACATATTGTAATTCTTCACTTCAATTTAGAACATAACAGCTTTTTTGGTTGGCTGTTTTAAGTCGCTGTCTGTGTAATTAGTTTAAAGTGGCTGTCCGTGTAATTACTACTCAAAGTGTCATTTTCCTCCACATAACGGGGACAGATATCGGTAGGTGTCTCGCAAAACTCGGGGGTCTCGCAAAACTCGATTAAGAAATCTGCTGGAAAGCGCATCGCATCACTTCCCAGCAGAGAGTATGTTTATTATTTTGAAACAACTACATGATTGTGTTGAGTTAACACGGGACAATCCCACAAGTGTGTTCTTGTGAAGTTATGTGGCTGTGGAGAATCGACACAACGAGATGGTTGCAATACAGTTTTTAATTGGCCATTGATATATTCAAACTGTTGTGTCGGGCTGGTGTTACAGTCCCAAATCATCAGTTTTTCGCCATTGCTCGTCGCTGAGTTTCTATAATCAAGGCACTTGTTATAGTTCATTTTACTTCTCACTTTACCATCGGTAGTGAATAGCCATTTCTGGTTTGCACCAGTGTGACAATCGTACAGTATGATGTCTTGACCATTGCTTGGATGGTACCCATTAATATCTAAACACTTATCGAATATTTTCAACTCTACGTATTTTTCAATGCCCAGGTAGTTGTCATTCCAAGTATGTGGATCTGCGGCTTCAAGCCATCTTACCGTATTTTTCATATTACCTTTACCAGCACTATTCCAAGAGAATAAATAGTCTGAGTCATTAGGTAAACATAGATAGTTGTCTTGCCATGTATGCGGGTCTGCCAACTCGATGATCTGCGTACAGCGCATGCCATCGATTGGGCCAGCAAAAGACCATTTCATGCCAATGTCTTCTGATGAGCAGAAGTAGTTGTCTTGCCAGGTATGTGGATCTGCGGGTTCGACTGTTTGTACGCAGTACATGCCATCCACTATACCAGATGACTTAAATGTAAATGACACACCACCAAGCGCTGTGTGTTGGTCCATGGCATAGACACCGGTCAGCGCACTAATAGACAAACCTTGTTGATTACAATCTACTCCGTTCGCTTGTAATCTACCGTTTTGACATTCTTTGAATACAACTTGTCTTGATGTGCTTCCTGCTTGCAAGCTAACAGGATTTGCACTGACGCCGACAGCGGTCATTTTATGTTGGTTTCGCAAAGCTTGTACATCAACCAGAGCAAGGAAGTCACTGCTATTCAACGATGCAAATGCAAGGCTGACTTTCATCTTCTTAACCGTACTTGATAGGCTTACACTATTTCCTGATACCTGCAATGGCGGATTCTTATGGTAGCCAACAGAAAATTTTAGTTGGTTATTCGGCGTTGCTGGGTTCACAGCCTGAACAAAAAAGCTCATGATTGGTTCGTGGCGGTTAGAATGATGGCCATACTTAATACGCTCCAGTTCATGAACGTCAACAGCCACCCCTACTCCTAAATTACCTTTATTGACCATAAACATCAAAGACTGTGCACCGTCATATGTTTTGACCTGATCTACGACGAGCTTTAACGTATCGTAGTCAATGTCTTTTATCAGGCTGTACACAATGTTTTTTGCAAGCTCTACGTTGTTTTCATTGACGCCATCGACCAATGCTTCTAATTGACCATGGTAGTGTGCGTTGGTCACAGCAACAGTCGCAAAGTGTTCAAGTGCAGCAAGCTTTTCTTGTTGGTCAGCGACAAATGTTCCCATGTTGTCTAAAGTGGCCATTTGCTGAGCGAGTGATATGGCTTTATCAGTAATAGCTGTGGAGTCAACACCAACCAAGTTAGTTGCATCATTCACAACGTTTGCACCATGCCTAAGTGTGTCAATTGCAACATTTGTCACTGGGCTAGTAACATGCCTAACCACTTGTGCTACCTGTGTAACGGCACCGCCAACGGTTCCAATCGGATCTGTAAAGAAGTCACCTATACTACCCCAGCCAAAAGCATTTACTTGGCTAGTCATGGCCATAGAGCCTGTCACCACGGAGGCGACCATTGCTGAATTTACGATCCCTTTTCGTGAACCCATAATTTACTCCAAATTTCTATTGTTTAATTACACGACGCTAAAAAGCATTAATACTGGCCTTTAATTCGTTTCGTAAATTACATCAATAAACTAAGCTCATCTATTACACTGTATTACAAGTGTGAATTATGTGTCATTTTTGTGACTATTGATTTTTAGGAAGGACAATAGAAAAGTGCTCGATTATCACCCTACTTTTTGGGCGAGATTACAGCTCTTGGGTGCTGGATACTTTTATCTTGCTGGTAAATTTTTAAATGCTATGTAGAGAAATGATTTCTGATGTGATCTCCGCTAAAAAAGGTACGGACAATGGTGGATGTCTTCCAAAATTGTTGCCTACGACGTTATGCCAAACACTTCATTGAAGCGTACCCACATACATAAAAATTAAAGACACCCATTCGAAGTTGCGACTTCCCTCCACAGAAAAGTTACAGATATCGGTGGGTGTCTTCCAAAACTGTCCAAAACTTGGTACAGATATCGATGGGTGTCTTCCAAAATTGCCATTGAGACCTGTCTGACTTTGCGGGCTGTATTTCGCTCGTCTCTTCGAGCTGCGCAGGGTTTTGTTTCTTCGCTGATATCAATGATGAAGCTTGATTTGGATACGCCAACTTATAGTTGTTTGTGCAAGCGTAGTGCTGAGCTGGCAGTTCGTTGCAGGCTAAAAATTAAAGACATATATGGACGCTCCAGCTATGTCTTCCAAACTTTTCCTCAGTTGCTCAGTCAGGTAGTTAGTAAAAATCAAAGGCACGCATTCGAAGTTTCGACTTCCCTCCACAGAAAAAGTACAGATATCGATGGGTGTCTTCCAAACTTTTCTTTTTTGCAATTTTAGATGGTTGTTCTTGTTAAATCCGTAAAACCACCCTAAAGCTCCTGTTTTAGGTGACTCCGCTTTTTTTCGAACCGTACTTTACCGTGGTGATTCCTAATTGCCTTATATATGAACCCATCTTCTATATTTGCAGTCACTGTTATTACTGTTCTTTTTGTAACCTCTTCTTTAAAATTTGATTCATCAAACTCATCTCTTGACCAGCCATTACGAATACTTGTCATTTGAATCATTCCTAGTTTTAATCCAGAATACTTGTTCTTTTCCACACCTAATGTACTAGCTAAATCAGATAAAACATTTCTTAATATGGCTTCTTTATCTTTATCATTTGAAGCTTTAAAACCAATCATTTTTTCATTGACATCACCCACAAAAAAATTCATTTTTATTATGTTTTCATCAAAATTATATTTAAGTGTAGTCAAGCATGGTGTTTCATGGTCTTTTGTCTTGGAGTTCCCAAACCAACCTCTATAACACTTTGACTGTTCTTCTATTTTAAAAAGAAACAAATCAAAAACTGAAGCCGGCGCTGTCATGGCTGAGCTATAAACTTGCTTGGCTCTGCATAAGATTGGTTAGAAAGAAAAACAAACACAAATAAAAAAGCTGCTTTTTTAAACACCCCCATAAAAACTCCTTTACGAATTACTATTTATCCCATTCCATTCATAGGAATATAAACCGACAAAAACAAACGCACTATATATACTTATATTCACACGCAACAAATGATAAGTAAACAATAAGTCACAACTAAAAACACAGTTATATGAGGTTTAGGCATATCAATAATCATAGACACCCATACCAAGGGGACCCTGCCTCCTACACAAATGGAACAAATTCGGTGGGTGTCTCTCAAAACTTCCGTGTCTCCAAAAAATTCCTTTATATTTCTAATTCACCATAACTTATAGTTAATTCATTTATACTATCTTGTAAATCTAACCTTTTATAAATAGCCATAGCTTTATCAAAGAAACATTTTCCTGTTTGAAAATCACCCTTACTTTTATTTGCTAATGCCAAATTAGCAAAAATATGCCCTCTAAGCTTTGGGTATTGTTTGTTTTCCTTATACAACCCCTGTTGGAAGTACTCAATAGCTGAGTCAAAACCCCCTTCATCAAAATAAATTAAGCCTAAATTTATTAGATTGCAAACCTCACCTCTGACATCACAAATCTTAACCGACAAATCAAGCGACTTAATTATATACTTCTTAGCTTCTTTGTTGTTATTCAATTGACGATATATATTAGAAAGATTACCCCAATGCCTCATAATTTCCACTTTCTCATCTAATATATCTGCGATTTCAACAGCAATTTCAAGGTGATTTTTAGCTTTCATTAGGTGAGCATCATCCTCATCCTTAAACCATAAATGCCGCAAGCGAATTGACATATTAGTTAATATGTTCGATTTTATTCTTTTATATTCATTTTTTTCAGCTTTATTATCACAACACTCAATTAAATCATCGATTAATTTAATTGCTCTTTCCAAGTACACCCCAGATTCATCTAAGTTCTCTAAGTTTGTATAACAACTACCAATACTATTCAGGTGCTTTATTGTTCCGACATTATTATTATTTAAGGTGGATAATTCTAAAGCTGACTTTAGTGATTCAAGAGACTTATCCCACTCTGCTGAATTTTTATACAGAACACCTAAGTTACCTAGAAGAGATTCTTTTTGAGGAGATGTCAAGTTTGATTCTAATAAAGTACTTTTTAATATTAACTCAGCCTCATCAAGCTTTCCAATATGCATAAGTCTTAATGCATATGCGTTCTTTGCCGCATTGTTATTAGGATTTAGCTCAATCGATTTTTTATAAAAACTCCCTGACTTTTCTGGAGCAAGAATTAAATATAAATTAGCAAAATCGAGAAAATCTTGTGAAATACTATTTGTTGCTTCATCAACCAATGAATCTAACTTTTCTTTTGCATCACCCATCCTACCATCATTAATTAGATTAATAATTTCCTTTTTAACCGTATCATTAGAATTAGATAATCGATGAAACAACTCCTCCATTTGACCCTTAATGATATTACCAACATCATCTGTATCAAAATTAAAGTTAACATCTCGCCCTGCTAGAATATTTAGGGAAAAATCACCGGAAATTTGTTTTTGATATATCACTTTTTTATCTTCCCTACATTAACATCTCTCCCTCCTTGAATATTTACAGAATTCCCGCCACCAGATTGAGATTGTGTATGTTCTTTTTTTATTCGCTTATAACCGTACAATATACCAACAATTCCAACTACCCCCCAAAATATGTAGCAGCATCTGTTCCAATATTTTGATTAAGCCATTCAATCATTTTATCTTTCCATAGTTTAACATGTAAATATAACTCAGCGCTCAGCGGCATATTTGGAGCGCAGCGTAAAATTTTTCCGACAGCAGCGCTTTGTTATGTCTTTAGTTCGAGCGGATTTTCTCTTAGCGCTATAGTGATAAATTTAATATATTCAGCAACATCTCCGGTTAGACTGATGCCATTTTTACTACGGTCTGCCAACTCTCCCAGCAACACCGTAAAAAAATCAAAGACACCCATTTCAGTTGGAACTTCCTCCACAAATAGTACAGATATCGGTGGGTGCCTCCTAAATTTCGTTAGACGCTAATACTTCCATAAAATTTTGATATAGCTGCATGAACATCTTTTTTAATTTGGTTTAATTCAGTACGGAATTCTTTGAATTCATCATGGGAAAGTACGGTTTTTCCAAAAATTACTTTCTCTCGTAACGAGTTATGAGGTGTATTGGTTTTTTTAATTGCCTCAACAATGTTTTCAGCTCCCAGAATTCTAAACCTACTGATTGCGTAGCTTTTAGATCCCCATGACTCAACCAAGGCTGCATCTTTCTCTTTTATCGAGTCCCAACGCTTTTTGGATATATCTGTGTACTCTTTTCCTTCATTTTCCATATGACGAGAAATCCCTCCAACTTTTGTAAGAAGTCCCATCCAGGCATCAAAAAATTCATCCATTTTTTCAGCACAGCTTTCTAGGGTTTTATATTTATGCTCTAAAAGGTATTTGTCTTTTTCATTTTTATGGTTTTTAGAAGTAACCGCATATGTCGTGATCCCAGTGATAATTCCACCAAGTCCAATTTTAACTGCAGTATCAATTACATCTATAACTTCAGTTGGCATCTATGTTCCTTTTGCGCCTAACAATTTATTCTACCCCAAAATGTCGGAACATAAACCGACAAAACGGGCCGTATTACATACCCTCATAGTCCCACGGAACAAACCCCAAGTAAACAATCGGTTGCAACCTGCAAAAACACACTTGTGTAAAAATCAGACAAAACAGCACGTAATAATGTTATTGGACAACAGCCAAAAAACTGTACATACACCCAGTACCAACCTACCAAATGGAACGTTTACGAAATCCCCTTTTCTACTCATACTGCAAGAGCAGATGTACCTACGACGTTATGCCAAACGTACCATTGAAGCATACCTAAAATGGACTGCTGCATTTATTCGCTTTAACAATATGCGACACCCGACAGCTACAGGTTATGGCGATATAGAGCTAACTCAAAAACACCCGCAGAACAAACCTATGGGAAAACTTGCCAATTTCATTGGACAGTTAAGCATGAATGCCAGCCAACAAACCTGGTTGGCATTCAAGTACAAGACTGATTATTAACGCTTAACCACCGTTTTCCTCAGGCTTTAACGGTTGCTGATAACTGCGGCGATCAGGAATAGGAGACCCTGTGCCACCACCATGTCCACTAACAGCTCTTTGCTGCTGCTCCGTCAGTTGTTTCATATCTTTCCTTTCTAAATCGATTTGCGATTGTCAGAACTAATATACCCTCAGCAATATGCACAAACGATTGCACCGGGCTATATAAGTTGTTTCTTATTGGATAGCTATCAATTACATAGTGCGTATACAGTGTAACTTCAATATACGTAACCAAGTTGATGAGTAAAGATATAAAATGAACGAACAGAAATGCACCTTCCTGCTTGCTCACATAATAGTGCTTATTTACTTGCCTAAAGAAGGCTGAACGACTCTGTAATCTTTCGGCCAACAAGCGTCTGCCAACAACAGGAAAGATAAACAAAACACACATAAGCATTGACCAGATGTAATAGGGATTTCCCCATCCAAGTGCAATTTCATATGTCATATTGTCGAGCACTTCCAACACAACAAGCACAATCATCAGGTAACGAACATTAATATTTTTCCATCCGATACACAGTGCAATCAAAAATAACGGCAATAGCATGTTTTCAATGAGATCATAAAATAACTTGAAGTTTTCATAACTAAACATCTGATGCATCCTTCTTGTTGGTGTTATCCTCAGCCGATTGGGAGTCCAGAATTTCCTTCGTTTTTTGCTCAGGGCAAACGCCACAAACAAAGCAAATATACATAAATGCTAAAAAAGGAATATGTGTTTTACCTGTTTCCCAATTGGAGATCGTGGCTTGGTCAACTGGTGGCATTAATTTTTTCCCTAATGCGCTTTGACTCAGTCCAGCATCTATCCGCATTGACTTAATCGACTTCGCAGCTTCTTTTAACAAGGCAGCAAAGAGGCCCGCTCGCCGTATTCTGACTTTCATAGCTATCCTTTCAAATGTTGACCAATACGCAGCTAAATTAACAAATGTTAACCAAAAGATTATCACTGAAGTAACCTATCAGCAAGCGTAACCAGTCAAGCAAATAAATCTAACTAACTAATAATAAAAGCCTTTATTTCAACAAACCTCACATTCATGAATTTATTAATAACCAACATACTAACAATGCGAAGTTACATTGCAACCGTATAATGTAAATAGGTCAAGAATGGTTCAGCTTCAATGCTTGAAGAGCAAACTAACTGATTGAAAAGATTAGACAAGCTCAAGCAAAAGACTTGCTACATACTCGGCACATAGCTGTAAGTGTTCTCACATTACCTTGTTTAAGGCACAGATTTTTTATTTATTAATTTGCAACAGTACTGTATTTACCCCACAAGGGCATTGGATATGACACAACATAAAGTTCTGCCATTTTTTTAACTTATTGCCTGATAACAAACACAAAAAAACCGCTCGTCCTAAAACGAGCGGTTTTTATCATTTGCCAGCCCTGCAATTGCAAGGCTTACGAACCAATCTTACTCAGCATAAGTCTCTACAGCTGGGCAAGAACAAATAAGGTTACGGTCGCCGTATACGTCGTCGATACGGGTTACCGTTGGCCAGAACTTGTCTTTTGCTACTGATGCGACCGGAAAGGCTGCGTAGAAGCGGTCGTAGGCGCGATCCCACTCGTTGCCCAGTACGTCTGCCTGGGTGTGTGGTGCGAACACAAGTGGGTTGTTTTCTACAGACCATTCGCCGTTTTCTACTTTAGCGATTTCAGCGCGGATAGAGATCATGGCTTCGATGAAGCGGTCGATTTCTACCTTAGACTCAGACTCCGTTGGCTCGATCATCAGCGTGCCAGCAACCGGGAATGACATAGTCGGTGCGTGGAAACCATAGTCCATCAGACGCTTAGCCACGTCCATTTCAGTGATGCCTGAGCTTTCTTTAAGCGGACGCAGGTCGATAATACATTCGTGGGCAACACGGTCGTTGCGGCCACGGTAGAGTACCGGGTAGTGCTTGCTTAGCTTCTCTGTCAGGTAGTTCGCGTTCACGATGGCCATTTCAGTGGCCTGCTTCAGACCTTCGCTGCCCATCATGGCAATGTACGCCCAAGAGATTGGCAGGATAGCTGCTGAGCCGTAAGGTGCCGCAGAAACTGCGCCGTTACCTTCGTTGGTGCCAGCTACTTTGATCACGCTGTGGTTAGGCATGAATGGTGCCAGGTGTGATTTAACACCGATAGGACCAACACCCGGGCCACCACCACCGTGCGGGATACAGAATGTTTTGTGCAGGTTCAAGTGCGATACGTCAGAACCGATTGAACCCGGGCTGGTTACGCCAACCTGTGCATTCATGTTCGCGCCGTCCATATAAACCTGGCCGCCGTGCTGGTGAACGATTTCACACACTTCGCGGATAGCTTCTTCGTATACACCGTGGGTAGACGGGTAAGTAACCATGATACAAGACAGGTTCTCAGAGACGTCTTGGGCTTTCGCACGCAGGTCGTCCAGGTCGATGTTGCCGTCGCTGTCACAGCCAACCACAACCACTTTCATGCTGGCCATTTGCGCCGACGCCGGGTTAGTACCGTGTGCAGAGCTTGGGATCAGACACACGTTACGGTGACCTTCGCCACGTGACTCGTGGTATTTACGAATAGCGATCAGACCCGCGTATTCACCCTGAGCACCTGAGTTAGGTTGCAGTGACACTGCATCGTAACCTGTGATGTTAACCAGCCAGTCGTGCAGCTCAGTCATCATTACCTGATAACCCTGTGCCTGCTCTAGCGGGCAGAATGGGTGTAGTTCAGCGAACTCAGGCCAGGTGACCGGGATCATCTCAGCGGTCGCATTCAGCTTCATGGTACAAGAACCCAGAGAGATCATAGAGTGGTTCAGTGCCAAATCTTTGTTCTCAAGACGCTTGATGTAACGCAGCATCTCAGTTTCGCTGTGATAGCTGTTGAAGTTGTCGTGTGTCAGTACTTCGTCATCACGTACCAGGCTCGCCGGAATACCTGTAATGCCATTTGCAGCAACTTCGCTGTCCAGTGCAGCTACATCTAAGTCATGGCCTTCGCCCAGGATGATGTCGAACAGTTCAGCGATGTCAGCACGAGTGGTGGTTTCGTTCAGTGCAATTGAGTACTCGCCAGCGTGGTTGATGGCAAAGTTCACTTCGTTTGCAACGGCGCGCGCGACTACCGCGTCTTTGTCTGCGTCGTTAGCAACCACTGTGATGGTGTCAAACCAGGTGTCGTGCTTCAGTGCTACGCCTTTGGCTTTCAGGCCAGTTGCCAGAATGCTGGCGAAACGGTTAATGCGCTCAGCAATGGTTTTCAGGCCCTGAGGACCGTGGTACACCGCATAGAACGCAGCCATGTTGGCCAGCAGTACCTGCGCTGTACAAATGTTTGAGTTGGCTTTTTCGCGGCGGATGTGCTGCTCACGTGTTTGCATTGCCATACGCAGTGCATCGTTACCTAAACGGTCTTTTGATACACCAATAATACGACCTGGCAGTGAACGCTTGTATGCATCGCGTGTTGCGAAGAACGCAGCGTGTGGACCACCGTAGCCCATAGGAACACCAAAGCGCTGTGCAGAACCCAGTACCACGTCTGCGCCCAGTTTACCTGGTGCTTTCAGTAGCATTAAGCTCATGATGTCAGCCGCCACACAGGCAATCGCTTTTTTGCTTTGTACTTGTGCGATGATGTCCGTGATGTCAACCACTTCACCTGACGTAGTTGGATACTGGAACAGGGCACCGAAGATCTCGTGATTTGCCGCATCGCTTGCAGGGCCAACGATCACTTCAAAACCAAACTGCTCGGCACGGGTTGTGACTACGTCGATGGTTTGTGTGTGTACGTCTTCAGCAATGAAGAACAGGTTCGCTTTTTTCGCTTTAGAAACACGCTTAGCCAGCGCCATGGCTTCGGCTGCTGCGGTTGATTCGTCAAGCAATGACGCACTGGCCAGGTCAAGGCCGGTGATGTCCATGGTCATAGTCTGGAAGTTAAGCAAAGACTCAAGGCGGCCTTGTGCAATCTCTGGCTGATATGGCGTATACGCAGTATACCAACCTGGGTTTTCCAGTACGTTACGCAAGATAACGTTTGGCACGTGTGTCGGGTGGTAACCCTGACCGATGTATGATTTGAAGACCTTGTTTTTGCTTGCTACAGATTTCAGGTAGCTCAGCGTTTCTACTTCGGTACGGCTTTCACCAATTTGCAGGCCTTGCTCTAACAAAATTGAGCTAGGTACTGTCTGACCGATCAGCTCTTCAACACTCGATACTCCAAGCGCAGCAAGCATGTCACTCACCTGAGCCGGGCTCGGGCCAATGTGGCGACGAATAAAGTCTTGCTTTTGCTCTAGTTGTTCAAGAGATTTGGCGTTTGACATGTGTCCAGATTCCTATGATCCAAGTAAAAATGGGGGTGTCACTGTTGTTCGACGACCTGCACCTTGATGCACAGTGCGACGAAAATACCTTGGTAACAGTCACAGAGTTTAACGGTGTTGCCACGCCTTATACCAATTTGCTTAATTAAGTGTTCTATTTTGAGGCGAGAAAATATGTTCGATAACCAGGCAAAAATTTTGCTATTTAGTTGTTCTAAATGAGAAATTTTTAACACAGTTAGCGTCATATTTGCTCCGTCAAATTGAACAGGTATTAAGTGAAATT